>NZ_JBFTPR010000015.1:0-139920 GCF_056398585.1 Aminobacter sp. 01T433 | reverse complement strand
GTGATGGCGGCGCAACTGGATGGATCGGTGGAACCAATTTCGTTGGGACGATTACCAACAATGGTGAACTGATCTACAACCGTTCCAATGATGTGACGTTTAAGGGGCCAGTCACTGGGTCCGGTTCAATCAGGCAGGTCGGCAGCGGTAGTCTCTTCCTGACCGGAGCCAATACGTATGTCGGCAACACAGATGTCATGTCTGGCTCCCTTGTCGTGAATGGAAACTCCACCTCCTCGGTTTTGACCTCAATCTACAGTGGAGCAACCCTCAAGGGCACAGGCACCGTAGGCAACACCAACATTTTGGTTGGTGGCATCCATGCCCCAGGCAATTCGATTGGTACCCAGACGATCTCAGGCAATTACGCGAACCACGGCATCCTGCAGATTGAGGGAACGCCCGCGGAGACGGACAAGCTGATTGTCACGGGCGATGTTGATATCACCAACGCCACTCTTGAACTCTTGCTTTCGCCGTCGACATCGTCGAGCTGGAGCCTGATCAATGGCCCATACATTCTCATCGACAAGCAAAGCGCGGGCGCAGTTACCGGTCAGTTTGCCTCGATCACCAACAATCTCATCTTCCTCAACCCAACAGTCAGTTACACTGATGGTGACGGAAATGACGTATCTCTGACGCTGGCACGTAATGAAATTGAGTTCGCCAGCCTTGGACGTACCCGCAATCAGATCGCGACTGCCAATGCGATCGAGAGCCTTCCAAACAACAATCCAGTGTGGAATGCCATCTCGCTGACCACAGATGCGGACATCGCCCGCTTGGCCTTCGGTCAGCTGTCTGGTGAGATTCATGCGTCTGCCAAGACTGCGTTGGTTGAAGACAGCCAGCACATTCGCAATGCAATGAATGATCGTCTGCGCGCTGCGTTGAATAGCGTGGCCGCACCTTCGTTCCCAGTGCTTGCCTATGACGGAGACAAGGTTGAAGTCGTAGCGGCCGACACTGATCGCTTTGGCTTCTGGACGCAGGGTTTTGGCTCTTGGGGCCATATTGATGACAACGACAACGCAGCGAAGCTCGATCGCTCAGTTGGCGGCTTGCTCTTCGGTGCCGACACTCAGGTTGGCGACTGGCGGGTCGGTGCGTTGGCTGGCTACAGCCGTTCGTCCTTTGACGTTGATGATCGCCTCTCATCAGGCGATAGCGACAACATCCATCTTGGTGTCTATGGCGGCACGAAGTGGGGCCAGCTCGGTTTCCGCACAGGTCTCGCCTATACCTGGAACGACATCACGACGAACAGGTCCGTGGCATTTGGTTCCTTCAATGAAGGTCTGCAGGCCGATTACAAGGCTGGCACATTCCAGATCTTTGGTGAACTCGGCTATCGCATTGATACCCCCAAGGTCGCGCTCGAGCCGTTCGTCAACGTGGCCCATGTGAGCCACCACACGAATGGATATAGCGAACGCGGTGGTGTTGCCGCGCTGACAAGCACCAGCCAGAACATGGATACCACTTCCACGACGCTTGGCCTGCGTGCTTCGAAGGACTTCAAGATTGGCAAGATGAAAGCGACTGCCAGCGGGACTGTAGGCTGGAAGCATTCTTCTGGCGACGTTGACTCCGTAGCACGTCAGGCGTTCAGCTCAGGCGACATCTTTAGCGTCGGTGGAGCACCAATTGCCAAAAACGCCGCTGTCATTGAGGCGGGTGTCGACTTCAACCTGTCGCCGAAGGCAAAGCTTGGTCTGTCTTATCAGGGACAGATCGCCTCCAAGGCTCAGGAACACGGCTTCAAATTGGGTCTTTCGATCAAGTTCTAAAGCCAATCGAAGTTACCTGTATGAGACCGAGGTTCACGCCTCGGTCTCATTTTTTGTGACCGAAAAACCAGAGTAGTAATACCACCGCTATCTCAATGTTTGACCAGCTTAGCTGTTGTATTTCCTGTGAATCCAGAGTTGTTGCGGCATAGATGGTACATTATTTGGACATCATACGAACATCGCGCGGAGGCATGATCTCGCTGTTCCGCTTGAGCTGCCGCGGCATCCGGCAACACCGCCGACTACTTCAACGTCGCCAACGGTTAGGGAAGTCGCACGCCGGATTGGCGTCGGGACCTATTGGATAACGCTTTCTCTGGTTCATCGGCGGGTTCATAAACGCGGATGACCCGCTTGATCACATCGATGTAGGCGGTCATCCTTCTTTCAAGGCAATCCGTGACGACCGCCTGGCATCCGAATTCTTCTGAAATTTGTGCCTTGCAAGCCGATCCCGCACGATCAACTCCGAATAATGACACGGAGGGATTATGGGCAACTACACTGAACTACGACAATACCCGAACGCCGATGCGATCTGGCAAAATCCGGACGGCACCGAGGCGTTTCGAATACCAGGCAGTCTCAAACGAATGCTCGTCGACGCACTGGAGCCGCTGGCGATCGCGGACGAGACGGGACGATTGGAGGGCGATGCTTATCTGTACATGTCGCAAGCGGAGCTTGGGAATGCACTTCGGACAAACGACGCGATCTGGGATGCAATGAACCAGATTTCCAACGACCCAGCCGACCATGATCGCATCATCGCGTACGCCTACGGCCTTGTGCCAGATTGGGCCAAATCTCGCGAGCTCCTCGAGAAAAAGTTCAAAGTTCGTGTCAACGATATGAGGCTGGATGTCTCGCACGGCTTTCTGCGCGGCGACCTCAGGTTAATCGACAAGTTGGAAGCTCAGCAATGTGACCAATCTTCAGAAACAAAATTCTCAGCCTGACTGGGTTGATCGCGACTAGAGCAGGACACCATCCCGATGTTAGCAGCGGCCTCCGGGCCGCTTTTCTATTGGTTCCTAAATTGCCCACTTGTTCCTTGCATGGCCGACAGGAAGAATCTGATGGAGCGCACCTGGAGAGTGCTGAAGTCGAGGGGAGCAATGAAAATGAGCACAAACAGACGAGTAATCCCAATCCCAGAAAATGCGAAGAGGGGTTCCAATTTCAGGATCGAGCTGACGCCAAAGGACTGCATCGATGGGGTCATAGTTCGAATGCGAATCAACCACGGCCCTGAAAAGGATTTCGTGCTCCGCCCTCGTTCCGTGAACTTTGCCTTCTTTTTGGGCTTTCCACATCGGGGGGCTGAAAGCCGTGGATCGCTGCGATACAGCGTCCCGACATTCAAGTCGTATGAGGATTTCACGGTTCATTGCCGTGGCAGCAGTGACGCAACTCTCGCTATTGCCGACCAGACAATGACCACCGGGCACCGCGCTGCACTTGGGTACCTGGCATATGCCTCACTGCCGAAATGGGCACGGGACGAGGATCTCTACAGAAGGAAATGGGGCAGTAATACAGCGCTGAGATTCCCCTTCGGCGGTGAGCCCACTTACCATGGGGGCAATCAAATGCCTATGGGACAGCCAATGCCAGCCTTGGCATCAGCGGGAGGGCTCGGACGATGAAAGCCAGCCAGACCATGCTTGATATCGTCCGTGAGCGGATCCTGAGGGCCCGTGAAGAGGAAATGCGGAGGCAAGTTGTCCAGACTCTGGAGGACGCCCCTTTTGCCGTCAGAAATTCCTACGGCCGCTGGGTGGACCCTCTCCGTCTCGATCACGAGGGCCTGACAAAACAACAGTGGAAGGCGATGCTGAAGGAGACCTTTGCTGATTTCCATGATCGCCAGCGCGTGGCCGAGTTCGTCCGTGGATGGGCGTCACTCGACCAGGATGCACGCAACGATATCGTCGACGAGAATGCCGATCGCTTTGTGCCGGGCAGAGTGCGCTGGCTACATGCGTTGAGCGATCGCGAGTGCGAGCACCTGAAGTCGTCTGAGCCCTGGGAGGTCTTCCATCATCTCTCGAGCAATGAACCGATTTTCGGTGTTCGAGAAGTCAATGAGACAGAGATGGATTACGCACCCGCCCCTCGCCCGTCGTTTGCGAGGGCAGCATGAAAAGCAGACGCCACTACGGTCCGATATTGACGGCCGTGGTGCGGGGCGTTGCCATCCTTGGCCTGCCCGTTGTTGGTCTCCTGGTGGTGGGCGGGGTCACCTTGGCTCGCAGTGAGGGGCATCCAGATCATTCTTTGACCCCGACGACGAAACCGTTTGCCGCCGGCGGATTGCGCGCACAGAATTCTACTCAGGTTTGTTGCTTGCAGACCCCTACGACATAAAGAACTTGGCATCTTGCCAACAGGACACCCTGGTCACGTTATCGCGTGATTTCGGTAGAGAAGGCCTCAGTAGCGGTTCCCCTCCCTCCAGCTACTGGGGCCTTTATTTTCCGCTTTGACCGGGAAATCCAAATAGGACCAGCCTTCGGCTGTGAAAGAGGAAATTGAAGAGGAAAAGGGTTTTTCGATATCGATATTGACCCTTGCAAGCTGAACTGGGGCGAAACGACATGATGGAACCAGTATCCATCAACGATCAAATCGATCTCAAGAAGCTTCTGAAGGGGCACCTAACTTATCGTTGGTAGCCTGACAAGCACATCGAGGGCATCGATCACGAGGTAGCGTCTGCAGCGAGAACAGGATCTTCGGCGTCCTCATCAATGGAAGAAGGCCGAAGCTCTCTTTTCAGTTGACTCAAGAGGTTCTCTCGAAGTTCGTCTCTCAGCTCCCCTTTGATCTCATCGCGGAGTTCGTCACGCAGCTCTTCCTCCATTTTGCGACGTATGTCCTGTTCTATACTTAACGATGCCTCTATGACATCGTGCCTCATCTCCTCATAAATGATAGGTTCGAGGTGTTGGTCGAAGCGTTCTTCGAATTTCTCATACGCCTGCCGATAAAGTTCGGCGTATTCCTCACTTGTAAGGTCATCTTTTATTTTTTGGACGAGCTCAGCTTCGATCTCATCAAATCGTTCATAAGTCAGATCGCTCAAAATTTCCTCTCTCAGTCTCTCTTCGGCATCGAATTCAATTCTCTCAAACTCGTTTTCTCGGAGTCGGTCGATCGTTTCCTGAGTGAGCGCCTCTCGTATTTCACTCTCGATTTCCGCTGGAAGAGTTATAAGCAGTTCAGATCTAATTGATGGTGTCAATTCTGCTGTCAATCTTTGACGCAATTCTGCCTCGAGTTGCGATTTGAGATCGTTGCGCAACTCCATTCGCAGCTCTTCTTCTAGTCGGACCTTTGTGGCCTTGGCCCATCGTCTCAATTCGTCGTTGGCGTCCACGACACCTACTCCCGCTATCGGCCTTGTGATCGAGGAAGCAACGACAGCGCTGTCGCGTGACAGTCGCTGGCTACCCCCGACTTCGGTCAAGGCAATTGTGCTGGGTTCATAGACATAATTTGCAACTGATCCGCCTTTGACCCAGTTTACCAGATCATAGATGACATGGGGTGGGCAAGATGCCGTTCCTGCGGCCTGAACCGGTCGAAATCTTTGACGGTGGTAAACGGGCCCAATTTGTTGGCAATGGCACTTTGCGAGGCAACCGGGCGGTCTCTGGATCGTATATCATGTCCGCAGCTTGGCTTGAACGGACACGGATCGCCGCTTGGTGGAGTGGACCCCGTTTCGCCGGACGGTCGGCGGTTGGGTTTAAACACTGAGGCGGATGAACTCGCGCCGCGATTTGAAGTTCAGTCCTGAGTGAGGGGGGCTTGACAGTAGGGATTTTCGGAGACTGGGGTCGGAATCCTTTCACTGTTTCCGCCTGATAACGAACCGGAGAACCTTCAAATGATCAGGGCCCCGATCACTCTCAAGTTGCATCGCCACGAGGTCGCCATGCTGCGCGACCTACTCGCCGAGCGTGTTGACAAGCTCAAACCCGGCAACGTCCGCCATCGCACGATGTACAGCACCATCCTCGACCAGCTCGCCGACGCGCTCGACCAACGCACCGACGCCACACGCGCCGAGGATCTGCTCAATCAGATCATCACTGAGCCGTTCGAGCGGCAATTCACGCTCATGCGGAGCATGGTCGTGCGCCACCCTGGCATGATGCAAACCGCTGCCTTCAGCGAGTGGGTAGGTGCCAACCTCAGCCACCTCGCCAAGCGGCCCGATGTCGACGTTGGGTTTGACGAAAGCGGCAACGTTGACGCCGAAATCAGGCGGACAGTTGCCAAGTTCATCAACCAAGGGAAATTGGAATGAGAAACCTCATCATGAGCTGAGCTGCCATCGTCCTGTCCGTCTGGGCTATCGCACTGCAGTGGCACGTCATCCGCGTGCCCACCGGTGCCGAATATCATCGCGGGCCGGATTACGGCAGCGGCGACTTCTCGCCATAGCCGGTGACCGCCCCCACCTCCATCTCCATCAGTCGCTCGGCGGCAAAGCCGATCATCTCGCGCAGGAGATCTGCGTCAGGGGTCTTCTCCACAAGCGTGCGTAGGTTCATCATGTCGTCGGTCATCGGTGGTCGAAACGGGGTTGGTGTCGACAACCAGACTCTGCCTGAAAGCGCCGGTGACCACCGAAGCCGAGCTACACCACCTCTTGGGACACGATCTATGTGTCTAGGCCTAAGAGCACTGGCAGCCCTGCCAGAAAACGAGCTGCTATTCCTCGACCGCGCAATCAAGCGTGCGGGAGACCACAGTGAAGCCAACAGATAGGCCGAAGGCCGAAGATGGCAGCCTTCTACGCAATCGATCCATCTCAATATCGACTGACTAGGACCCCTTTCAGCAGCCGCTGTGAGGGGTTTTTCTTTATCTCACGGACGACGATCGAGGATTGCCTAGAATTTATTTGCATTTCCTTTGAAGTATTTTTTGGAGCTTCTTTGGAAGCCCTTATTCCGTATGCCTTTGTAAACATTATGGGTTCTACTGAATCGCTTGACATTACACAAATAGGGTTCTATGTTATTATTACAAGGTCGGGCATGGGGCCGACGGACCTGAGGACTTACCAAAATGGCTAGGATTTCGAACACCAGCCCCGTGAAGCGCAACATCTCGATAGCCGATCTACAAGCATTTGGCTGCGACTGGATCGGTGAGGCTGACTGCAGATCTCGCGAGTGCGATCTGGACATCGAAGATCTGATCGGCCGCGGCAGCGTCGATGGCGATCTCTTCGACGAGGTCGAGGGTCTGGAAACCTTCCGCGTATTTCACTGAAGCCGCCTGATGAGACCCTGGTGAGGTCGAAACCCCTTCAAAGGAGGGGTCGCGGTAACCAACGGAGGAGAGCCAATATGTACACGAAACTGAGAACCACGATCGCGATAGTCGAGGCCGACATGGCGTCCATCCAGTCGGCCAGCAGAAATGCTACTGGATTTGAGCGCGAAGGCGTTCTGTATGATCGAGCGTTCGATGCATACGGCCGAGTACATGCGGCTCACGCCGAATTCGAGTTTGAGGGTGGCGATAGCCATCACCCTGCAGCACGGGAAGCCATGGGCCTTGCCAGCGCACTGGACAGGTTTCTGATGACGCTCGAGAATTCACGGTTCGCGCTCGACAGCCAATTCGTGATGGCAGCCTGAACCCACTGGTCCGCCGTATCTCTTGTAGCAACAAGATACAAAAACGCCAATCTATCGATATTACACAAAAAGGATACTGGGCTAATTTCAAGTTCGGGTCTGACCCCTACCATTTTTGGAGATGATTATGACAAATACGCCAAACCTATTGTTCACGCTTGGAAGAGGAAGGGTATACGACAACCTCAAATTTGCTGGAGATGTCACTGGCGAGGTATCGCTGGACCAGGTCATGTATCTACATGCGTTGAATACAACGTATTTAGCATACATCGCTGGGAAGAGGATGCTCGCACGGGCTCAAAGAGAAGCGGCTCGTGCATTTGGCAGCTTGAACGGGAGCATCTCTATCGTTTGGAGGGTATTGCTTGTTCGTCTCGCGACATGAGCACTTATTACCTGTCGACATATGGTGGCACTGTTGAGAAGCTCTCTCGGGAAGCCTTCGAGGCAGAGCAACGGCGAATTTGGCCGCTTGGGTATGAAAAGGCCGAGGCCGCAAAGGCCCAATGTGTTCTCGCTGAAGCAGCTCGAATTGAACGCGACACGGCGGAAGCTGGCAGGTTGCGTGCCGCGCGTGAAGCCTTTGTCGAAATCAATGCTCAGAAGGCGGCCGAGATTGAATCGGATGGCCAGCCTGATGGTGGCTTACCCAAGCTGTCTGGCACATCCAAGCAGATTGCTTATGCGATTTCCATCCGGTCTGCGTACGCGGTCAAGAACCCGAACGACGGTGCTCTAATGCGCGGCACGACTGCAAAGTACTGGATCGAGAACCATCGGAAGGCTCTTTTTTCGTAAAGAGCCAATAATTATTCGCCATTGATTAGAACCCAGTTCTTGAATGCGTCAGTTTTTCTAGTGTCGTCAACGGAATGCACAAACGCCAGTCTATTGACATTACACAAAAAGGGTGCTAAATTGCAATCAGGATCGGAATTTACCACTCCGATCCCTGTTCAAACGACAAATTGGAGAATGACATGAACGCAATTTCTAAAAACTCGGAATTCGCTACGGCTACAGTACCTGTCCTCCCGATCCATGGATCCGCAGACCGCGGCAGTTGGAACGAGATCTTAAAGGTTCAGCAGCCCGATGGTTCGATCCTGAGCGCATCAAACATAATCGGGCAGTTCAAGGGCGTCCTGCCCGAGACCTTTGTCGATTTCGACAAGAAGATGCGAGGCGACAGCTTGAATGTCGATCTATACGGCTACGACTCTGAGCAGGGCGTTGCCGTCATCCAGATCCGTCACGCTTCCCGTCGCTACCGCAATGGGTACATGAACGTCCGCAAAGACTACGTCCTGGTCGGTCGGAACGAGACCACCAACAAATTCTTCCGACATCCGATTTCTGGCCATGCGGTTCATGCTGGCATCCGGAACGATGAATCTAGTCCCGCCGCTGCTGTTCGCGCGGCCCAGCGCTGGATGTGGGATGTCGATGACAAGCAGTTAACATCAGGGATTCGCCAGGGCGACGTGCTGATGGTTCCGGCGAAAAAGCCGTCAAAGGCCGAGGTGATTGATGCCAAGACAGTGGTTGTTGGCGGCACGCATGAAGTTCGGGCGTTCAAGTTCATGCAAAACGCGAAGGGTGTCGTATTCGCCCTCACCCCAACGATCAAGCACACCAAGGATCAGCACGAGATTGTCTTCGCGGAGGAAGACCGCTGGTATTCGATCCGCGTCGGACGGGAAGCGTCGACGTGGGAATGGGGAGTTCGTCTCAAAGACTGAGGCACAAGAAATCAGGGCGGGCGCAACGACAACAAAAAGAAGGGGCAGCGCTCGACCTGAAAACTGCACCAGGCGACGAGAATATACAACTACGGGCCATGCCTGGATCGGATATGCAGAAACGCCAATCGAAAATTTGCTCTCGGTGGAGCGGACGGACTTAAGTCAGGAGAATCCACATGAAAACGCTTGAATACGACATTCCAATCCTAGTGCACGACCCTTCAAGTCATGGAAGTCGATTGCTCGGAAGGCTCACTGCTTCTCGACTATCTGATGGCGAGTTTTGGGAAGGGAAGGTCAGCGTTGGATCCAGTTTCCGCTTGGGACTGCATGAGAGCCTGACGCCCTCGAACGGTGGCTTCGGCCATCTCACACACAGCCAATTCCTGACCCGCGTGGCATTCGTTTTCGGCTTCCAAAGTGGGACCCGCTTTGACTTTGTCTCCGAAGATTTCGAGCCGAGTCGGATCTCCTGAATTATCAGGGTAGTTCAATTCATATAGCGGGCCGACAATTGGGAATTAGCAAGGAGACAGATATGGCAACACATACAGTTCGCTCAGTTATCAGTGACATTGCATCGGTATTAGCGATGATGGTTGTCTTCGTTATATTTGCTGCAACGGTTCTAGTGGTCACTTTCGGATTCTTATGGGTCGTTGTTGAAGTTCTCGGTGTTCAACTTCCTCCGGTGACGGTGTTTGTTGCGTTCGTCGTTGCGATCGCATTCATAGAAATCGTCACTGACGCTGTTATCAACCTGAAGGATTGAGCACGTCTGTTGCTCTGTTGTGAAGGTTCCAGACGCATCGAGCCTGTTGCATATATATCGTCAACTCCGGTGATCCGTTTTGCACGGGCTATGAAAGCCGTTGTGGTGCATCCCTTTGGTAGCATTGTGTGTTTTGCTTTTGCGTTTGACATTACACAAAAAGGGTTCTAGCATATACGCAAGATCGGGAGTTACCAGCCCGATCGAGTTCAAGCGATCACATCAGGAGTAAAACATGAAAGCTACTGCGAAGACCGACGACAAGTTCACCAAACTGAAAAGTTTCACCCCCGACTTGCGTGATGAGCGGATCTGCTTTGGCATCGCTTTTTTCTACGACGAGGCCACTGCTGACGCTTACAGCCAGGCTGTGCGTGAGTGTGGGCGTACGTACAACGGTGGGTGGGCTCACGGCACACTGTGCGGTCGAGACAAGAGCTTCGATCACGACGGCCCGATGGGGCGTCTTTACGCGGTCACACATTGAGCAGGAATTGGGGCGGGTGCAACGATAAAAGCCAGAGGGGGCATCACCCGCCCTGAGCGAATTCAAGAGGGGAATTGGGCAGGAGGGCAGTTGCGATGACGCAAGCAAGGCAATTCGTGATGGCGATCAACAGACAACTCTGGGGCCTCGCCATTCTTTGGGGCCTCCTGGTCATCGGTTTCGCTGCTCAGTACCTGGGCTGGGCATTCGTCCCCCCTGCCCTAGCAGCATACGGGGTGGGCTGTTGGCTGCTCGGAAATTGGCTGCAGGCAACCTGTGAGCGGTGGGTAGATGAGGATCTCGCCTTGGTCGGCTTGGCGCGAAAAGACGGCACAATTGACCGACTGTAGTCCCTCCCCTGTCCTCACCTCAATTTTATACTTGAGCGTAAGTACCAGTAATCTCAGGAAATTTCGATGGTCTTCATTGACAATAGAACCCTATATGTGTAATTATAGGGAAACAAAACAATAATAAGGGGGCATCCCGATGGCTGATGAGAATTTCGAACGGATGGAGAGAAAGAGGCGGCTGGCGTACCTCAAGGACGCCACAGGTTGGGGTCCAACGGAGCTTGCCGAGCGGTCAGGTAAGGGCGTGGAAACGATTAAGTCCTTTTTGAAAGGTACGGCCACGCTCGAATACGCCGACGCGCTCCAGATGGAGCCAGAGGCTGCTCACGAATTCATCGTCAACAATCCCGAGGAAGCCGCCCGTTTGGTTGCGGAAAAGCAGGGAGGCGATCCAGTGGGTCACTTCGAGCGCCTCCAGAAGTACATCAAGGTAGCCGCCACGTCGGGCAAGAACACGGGTTTCAGCGGTCAGCTGCTGGCCGCCAAGGCTCCGTCTGAGGACGTCCTGGAGAAGCTAGAGAGAGATGCTGTTGCTTTCGCTTGGGAAATCATTGGCGAATGTGCCGTTGTTGAAATTGCCAATCCCCTTTCTCGGGGTGAGTTCGATGTTGGTGTCGCTAACGAAATCGATGGCCGGATTCTGGTTGCCGAGAGCTCGGGCGTAGATCCAGACCAGGTCCTGATTTCGATCAATGGCCGAAAAAGGCGGCTTGCTGACGGGGAATATGAAGTACCCCGTCTCGGTCACATTCATTACGTGCTCAGTGGCAACCTGGCTGACAACCGCCAGGCGATCATGGATGCCGCTTGGAATCGCTACGCTGACCTGGTGAAGGCCGCGGAGGGTTACGATGTCGAACGCAAGCGGGAGCTCTATCGGAAGTTGACGCGGCTGCTGGCTATCAGCAATGCGGACATGGCCAGAGCGACTGGCCGGACTGTCGACGCAACTAGGCACTGGTCGGTGGCGGGATGGACTGCCTCGCCGCCAGACAACGTTATGGAAGTCCTGATGCTTGCGGCCTTGCGTTGGGCATCGGACGTGGTCAATCGAGCAGATGGCGACAAGCATTTCAGAATCGCAACCGTAGCTCGTCCTTTTATGAAGGAGGCCTATTGGCGGGATATAGCGTTGAAGACCCCCGTGAATGCGAGGCGCTCTATCAGGCCAACAGATTAGGCCCCTGGGGCCGATCACCCTTTGGATGATTGATGCCCCCTACCCTTCCGGAATGCCATGGAAAATTGCGAAGTGAAGAAATCTTGAAGTCAAAAGCCATTCTCATCCTCATTGCCGCTGCACTGACAGTGCCAACCAGCGATGCCATGGCGTCCGATCTCCCATCGGGCGCGGCCGTCCGTATCGTTGATGCCGACACCATCGCCGTCGATGGGCTACCGAACATCAGGTTGTACGGCATCGATGCGCCTGAATATGGCCAAAGCTGCATCGACGGACGCCATGCCAGATACGATTGCGGGAAGGTTGCTACTGCCGCCCTCGCCCGTCTATTCGACCGCGGTGATGTCTGGTGCGAGTTCGAGCGCACTGGTCGAGGCACCGTTAGGCATGATCTCTATGGGCGCATCCTGGCTGTGTGTGGCGCTGGCAAGATCGAGGCGAACGATCACCTGGTCAGGAACGGCTTCGCTTGGTCGTATCGGAAAATGAAGCCGTATCGGGCTGCTCAGTCGGAAGCCAAGGCTAAAGCGCTTGGTGTCTGGGCGGGATCGAACGTGACGCCCTGGGATTGGCGCAAGGCCGCTAAGTGAGTATTTGAGTTGCACATGTACAACTCGGATTCGGGGCAGGACCTAGTCCGCAGAGTTATCTAAAGGCAATTGATACTGAATGAGCAAGATTTCACCAGTCCGCGATATCCGCGTTGTGTTTGACAAGGAAAGCTACGCTGACGTTTTCGAGTTTTCCGTTGGCTCGAACAGCCTAAAAGTGTCGGTAGTCGATATCGAAGAGCACGGCGGGCATCGTGACCTTCTGGCCGCGGGAATCGAGCAAGCTGACGTGCAAACTGTCGTTGACGAACTAAGGAAGTGGCTTGGGGAAAATAAAGACATCTGGGTTGTAGTAAACGATGAAGTGTCCGAAATAACTGAGCGAGTTTACCAATCCGCCACGTCGACTGCACGGTACCTCGTGCTCTTGACGGAGGACGGCGAGGCGCTACATCGGCTTAGTTTGATGCCCAAGACAAAGGGGCCGCGGGCTCATATCGAACTTAGGGTGGGTCAGAGCGGAGTTTACGACATTTACGCTTGGGACGAGTCCACGGCCGATAGATTGTGGCTGCGAAGGTCGGCCAAGGAAGGAAATGAGTCCAACAACAAGAAATTGGGGCTCGATATGCGCACCTGTCCTGCGAGCGTGGTCGAGAGTGAATTGTTCAGCGTTACCTTCGGCCAATGACAGTGGCCAGGTGTCGTAGTGCTGTCAGACAAGCAAGGTCTGTCACCGCCGTTCTAAGCGGGTCTCGAATAGTTACCGAGAATACCAGTTGTACATGTGCAACCGGTTTCAGGGCTCCTTGAGCCGTAAGCGCGTTAACCTTTTGGTAACTAAAAACTCTTTGCCACGCAGTTTAGAATCGGGTTTAAGTCCATCAGCGCATTTCTGGAGTTCTAAGATAAATAAGCGCGGATCGGACTAGCGGGGCATTGATGTTGGACAAGGCTAACAGCAAGAAGGGCGAGAGTCTTCGCTCACTGATATCGTCAGACGCAGACGAGCTGTCACGCCAGCTTCAGGCTCACCAGCAGCGTACGTTCCCACCTACAGCCCAAAAGACCATTCGGCATTTCACGCCCGCAGAGGCTGCTGAATTGATAGGAATTCACCAGGGGTACCTACGCCAAATTGTTGCTGAGGGCCATGGACCTGAGCCATCGCCAAACGGCCGACGCATGTACTCGGTTCAGGACATTGAGGAGTTGCGGCGGCTGTTGGACGAAGGAGGGAAGGGCCCTCGGAAGTATGTCCGCCATCGTCGTGATGGAGAAAAGCTTCAGGTCGTCTCGGTTATGAATTTCAAGGGCGGCAGTGGCAAGACGACCACCTCCGCGCACCTTGCTCAATATCTCGCTCTCCGCGGGTTTCGAGTTCTAGCCATTGATCTGGACCCACAGGCATCACTCTCTGCTCTGTTCGGGCATCAGCCTGAACTCGATGTTGGAGAATACGAAACGATCTATGGGGCGATCCGCTACGACGACGCGCGTAGAGACATCACTGAGATTGTACGCGCGACATACACGCCAAATCTTCACATCATCCCAGGAAATCTGGAGCTGATGGAATTTGAGCATGAAACGCCAAAGGCTTTGGCAGGTCGTAAGTCTTCTGAACCCATGTTTTTCGCACGCATTGGAGAGTGCCTCGCAGAGATCGAGAGTGCGTACGATATCGTGGTCATCGACTGCCCGCCGCAGTTGGGATTCTTGACGCTCTCAGCATTGTGCGCGGCGACAGCAGTATTGATTACCGTGCATCCGCAGATGCTCGACGTAATGTCCATGAGCCAATTCCTGCACATGACCGGTGACCTCCTTCAGGTGGTGGAGGACGCTGGGGGCTCCATGGATTACGACTGGATGCGTTACCTTGTCACCCGATATGAGCCGAACGATGGCCCCCAAACTCAAATGGCGGGCTTTATGAGGTCAATCTTCGGGAACCGAGTGCTTGAGAATACAATGCTGAAATCCACAGCAGTGTCAGATGCAGGTCTGACCAAACAAACGCTTTACGAAGTCGATCGGAACCAGTTTACCAGGGGCACTTATGATCGCGCTCTGGAGTCACTGACCGCAGTGAACACTGAAATCGAGGATCTTATTAGGTCCACGTGGGGGCGAAAGTAAGCCATGGCCCGCAAGAACGTTTTCGGACTGGTAGATACAGATAACAATCCTGCGGCTGAGCCAACTGGCGGCCCTGAACGCCCGCTGATGAACTCCCGACCTTTGGCGGGCTTCGAGAAGCCAATCAAACGCGCGAGCCCCGTTGGAGCCATTTCCCAGTCGCTTGGCGATATCAATGAGAAGGCGCAGCGTGCTGACGAATTGGAGCGGCAACTGTCCTCTGGCCAGTCGGTTGTCGAGCTCGACCCGTCGTTAGTGGACAGTTCGTTCGTCGCCGACCGCCTCGGCGTTAGTCAAGAAGACCAGGATGCCCTGATCGCCCAGATCAGGGAGCATGGCCAGCAAGTGCCTATTTTGGTCCGACCTCACCCCGATAGGATAGGGCGCTTTCAGGTTGCTTATGGGCATCGCCGTCTGGCTGCCATCAGGAAGATTGGGGGCACGGTTCGCGCGGTTGTACGCGATCTCACTGACGAGCAGCTTGTTGTCAGCCAAGGGCAGGAGAACAATGCTAGGACGGACCTGACCTTCATTGAACGGTCATTCTTCGCTTGTCGTCTAGAAGAGCGAAAATTCTCCCGTGATGTCATCATGTCCTCCATTGGCGTCGACAAGGCTGCACTTTCGCGGATGATTGCCCTCGTCAACCGACTTCCTGCCGAGCTGATTGAAGCGATCGGCCCCGCTCCGGGTTTCGGTCGTACAAGATGGGCTGAAATCGCCGATCTGATCGAGGAGAAGGGAAAAAAGACCAAGGCTCTGAAGGCCATTCAGGAGCCGTCGTTTGGCGAAATGACTTCAGACGAACGGTTTCAGGCCGTCTACGATCAGGTGCGCCATGTCAAAGACAAGGCCCGAACAGCGATCTGGAAATCCCAAGGTGGAGGTAAAGCTGTCAGGATTTCTGAGACCGATGGAAAACTGAATCTCGTTTTCGACAAATCAGTTGAACCTGATTTCGGCTCTTTTGTCGAAGCCAAGCTTGCCGCGCTCTATGAGGAATTTGCGCGGTCGAGGGAGAAAGAAGCAGGAGACTAACCCGCAAAAGAAAAAGGCCCCCGAACGACCTTAGTCGTGGAAGCCTCTCTCGTAGTTCGCAACCCGAGAATCGCATCTCCACGAATCGCTGTCAAGAGTCGTAACGCCCGTTTAGGTGGCTGGAACCCTTTTGCCTTTCGATAGGTGAAGGAAAATGGAACCGCATATTGCATCGACTCCTTTCGGGAGCCGACCGATGTCGCTTGCCTTGTTGGCAGCGCAGAACGATTCACGTGAAATCCCTGCAGGGAAAGTTGTCGATAAGTGGCAGCTCTATAAAGACCTCTGTGAAGGCAAAGCCATCATCGGTGTCAGCGATCGCTCGCTCGCCGTGCTTTCCGCGCTGCTATCTTTCTATCCGGACAGCGAATTGAGCGAGGACAATGGCCTGGTCGTTTTCCCTTCGAACAGACAACTGTCACTCAGAGCCCATGGCATGCCCGATACGTCGCTGCGCAGGCACCTTGGAGCCTTACTAGACTGCGGTCTGCTCCTGAGACGGGATAGCCCCAACGGGAAGCGCTATGCCCGAAAGGGGAGGGGAGGGGACATCGAGGAGGCCTTTGGCTTTTCTTTGGCACCGTTGTTGGCACGTGCTGACGAGATTCAAGGGGCTGCTGAGCGCGTTCGGGCAGACAGTGCGGCCCTGCGGCTTATGCGCGAGCGTGTAACGCTGCACAGAAGGGATATCGGAAAGCTCATCGAAGTGGCGGTCGAGGAAGATGTCCCAGGCGACTGGGGAGGGCTCTACAAGCGTTTTCGGGCTGTTGTAGACCGCATCCCACGCCGGGCATTGCTTGCCGAACTCGAGGGGATCATGACCGAATTGGCTGAAATCCGCGAATGCGTGGATAACTACCTGAATTCACATACTAATGTCATAAAGATGGACGCCAATGACGTCCATTCTGGACGGCAACATTCTGAATCAAATACCAACTCTCAATTTGAACTTGAACCTGCTTTGGAAGCAAGCGGGGGGACGGTCGAGTCGCGATCGAAGACCAATGAGCCACCGAAGGGCTTCCCACTGGGGTTGGTGCTCAAAGCCTGCCCAGAGATTGTCGACTACGCGCCATCGGGAATTGCAACCTGGCGAGATTTAATGGCGACTGCGGCCCAGGTCAGGGGATATTTGGGAATCTCACCGTCGGCATACGCTGAAGCAATGGATGCGCTGGGGCAGGAAAGCACGGCCGTCGTGATCTCCTGTATCTTGCAACGCGCACAGCACATCAACTCGGCGGGTGGATACCTGCGGGTGCTGACCGAAAAGGCTAGGGCAGGAGAATTTTCCGTGGGTCCGATGTTGATGGCTTGCCTGAAAACCAATGGCGTGGCTGCAACGATGACGGGCTGAGGAGCAAAGGAGATGCCCTGTTGCGCGGCCGGACGATGGTAGTCAGGGTCTTTTCAAGGGGAGTGGCGGACTGATCTTGTCACCTGGACGCCACGGTGTGGCTTTAGTGAAGGGCATATTCGCTTTGTTAGCGAAACACGCGGTTATGGCTAATCAATCGCTTACGCGTCCGCGCCGAGAAGCCCGCGCTGGGGATGATCGGGATGATCGCGAGATGCCGGGTGGCCCAGTCGAGTGTGGTGCTCGGCGAAGCTGCTACGACCTACGTCGATGACGGGTCCTTCAAGTGCATGCAGCAGTTGGTAATCCGTTCGCAAATCTTTGAGTCGCGATTGCGACTGGCCCGGAAGTCAGAGACCTCACGGAAACAGTCGAAAGGAGGGAGATAGGGCAACCCAAAGCCTGAGCGCGTTACCAGGTTAGCCGACTTGAATTCAGGCCCTCGACATGTTTGCTTGGGAGCCGAGTTTCCTTCCGTGAGGGGCTACCGCGCAGATGCATGCCATCGCGAAGACCGGTCCGGCCACCGCCGACGACATCGTCGAGCAGGCATATGAAGCGGCGGTCATTCCGGAACTGTGGCCAAAGGTCTTGGACGGTCTGGGCCGGGTTGTCGACGCCGCCGGGGGAATTCTGTTTGTCGCGGCCGGGACCGAAATCCGCTGGACCAGTTCCCCAGGCACCCTCGATCTCATGCATGCCTTCGTCGTGGAAGGCTGGGACAAGTGCAATTCGCGGGCGGTGCGTCTGTCCGCCATGAACTACCCGGGCTTCGTGCATGACCTCGACATCTTCACGGGAGAGGAACTTGACCGCGACCCGTTCTATACAGAGTTCTGCCGCCCGAGAGGCTTTGGGTGGGCGGCAGGCACCATAATCAACGTCCCGAACGGGGACATGATGGTCTACAGTTTCGACCGCCGATTTGATGCTGGTCCGTTCGAACGCCACTTCATCGGCTTCCTTGATGGGCTGCGGCCGCACCTGGCGCGAGCGGGGCTCATGTCGGCAAGGCTTCAACTTGAACGGGCGAAGTCATCTGTCGAGACCCTTGCGACGCTTGGGCTCCCCGCAGCGATACTCCGTTCGGACGGTCGTGTCATTGCCGCAAACCCACTCCTGGAGGGCATGAGCCGACACGTCCGCATCGGCGCATTTGACCGCATGCATCTCCTCAACAAACAGGCCGACACACTGTATGCTGCAGGTGTCCGCCAACTCGAGAATCTGCCGACATGTGGCGTTTTATCTCTCGCTCTGCCTTCGCTTGAGATGGAAATGGCTGTTATGCACCTCTTCCCCATTCGTCGGGCGGCCCGCGACATTTTCAATAATGCAGCCTGCATCGCAATCATCACGCCACTTGCCAAGCCGCTTCCACCCTCGGAGTCACTGCTTAGTGGCCTTTTCGATCTAACGCCCGCAGAAGCAAGGGTCGCAAGGGGCCTTGTTTGCGGAGGTACGACGCGCTCGGTCGCCGAAAACCTCGGCATCGGCTACGAAACAGTTCGCAATCACCTCAAGACGGTTCTCGCCAAGACAGGAACCCATCGCCAGGCCGACCTGATCGCTCTGCTGGCAGGCACATCGCCCAGCGGGCACGGGGCCGGTTCACCGTAACAAGTCGGGCGTTGTTTTCCGGCTTAGCCTGATCGGCATCGTTTGAATGGACGAGGACATCCCATCGATCCCGTAGGTGAAGCCGACCCCTGGCGATCTCGAGACAGTCCTTGCGCGTGACTTCGCCCTCATCTGCGGCTGGAGACAGATCCAGTTGCCCGCGTCGAACACGCGCTCCGAATGCGGTTTCCATGGGACGTCGGGTGGCCTGCTCGATTGCAGCCATCCGAGGCCGGGCTTTCTGCCCAACAAACGGCCGAAAAGCGCCCTTAGTCTGTCAGTCTCACGCGGCATCCTGAAGAGCATCCAAATCAACCTGCTTCAGGCGACGGATCGGTTTCCGGCGCACGCCTTCAACACTTCCACGCTGATGGCCTTGGACCCAACGAAGACGACGATCAGAACGTCCAGGGCCGCAAGGTTGCAGGCGATAGTGCCCGCGGACTTCGTGACGAACACGGGGGCCTTGGTTACCCATGGTGTTGGGGACTTCGATGCGGGCAACGCCCCTGAACTCCGGCCTGTCTAACTCCACCGTCTCCAGCTTCGCGACCGCAAATAGGGTCGAACTCTGACCTGCATTCTGCCTGTTACGACGGCTGTTCCCAGCGGGGACAATTCCCAATTGCTCGAGCTGAGGGCCTTCGGCCGATTTTTCTAGTTCCACGTATGCGAGCGTCAGCAAGGCGAAAGCCTCGAGCTCGGGGAAAATGCCCTCACGGTCGGCAAATACGTCGCGTGGAATCGAAAGCGTGGGATGTTCGATGTCCCTCGTTTCGACGGACCAAATCTCGTCATAGTCAACACCGCGCGGACTGGTATTCCAGTGCCCTTCGACCCAGTGAATACGCATGCCGTGGTTGTTGCCGAGGAAGGTCAAGACCGCTGTAAAACCGACCACAGGGGTGCGTCCCATGAAGCGACGCGTCATGAAAAGAGACCTGATCTGCATGCCAGTGTTACCCAGCGGGTATGCTCCATCGTGGAGGTCGAGATAGACAACCTCGTGCTGATTGACGATCTGGTGGGCCTTTTCCCTCAGTTCCGATGACGGTGTCATTCCGCGAAGACAGCCAACTGCATTGCGGCTCAAAGTAGCCGCTAATTCCTTCTGCGGAGAATCGTGCTCGACAGAAAACGGAGCAACAATCGAACGAAAACGTGTCATTTCGTTCGCACTTTCGGATCCGAAATCCAAATTTTCTAAGGTATCGCGTCTTGCTTGCATGCAGAACATGCGGAATGACAATCCGTCGTCTGTCATTGCCTCGCGGACGAGTTCTTTCTCCCGTTGTGACATTTGGTCTGCCATCATCCGATAAAATCTTTCGGCATCCTTGCGCGACTGAGACGCATACCAATCTAGCCAAGTTAGCATTGCCATTATCCTTTCAAAATTGTTGGCAAGCAGCGTCCGCCCGCATGGAGGCACGCCGCTGAAATCAGAAATAAAATGAGGCAACTAGGCCGCGAAAACGGCTGGCCCGTTGTCGGCCGAATGGGGGCCGTGGAACCTGACGTCTAATGACGTCATGCTCGATGTCGAGGGCGACACCCGTCGCAACTTGAGTGTCGCCATTGCAATGTCGCGGACAATGAAGCCCGTGCTGGTCTCGACGAGCGTTTCGAAGCGGCATCGAGCAACTTCATGGAAGCGATCGAGGGCGTAGATCACGGAATCCAGATGGTCACGAAGACGCTCGGCCGAAGCTTCGCACGCCTTCCTGCTTAGCGGTCGGCCGTAAAGCCCGATGTTCAGTGGGGATTGAAAGCCCGTGTCGTGTACTTGGCAATCCTTGTCGGCCCAAACGATGACACCCTTCCAGATGTCCAACCTGTTTGATCCAGGCACGAGATCGCCAGGATAAATGCGCGCTTGGTAGCCGCTATTGGAAATTGGGGTGGAAGTACTGAAAATCATGATTGTCTCCATCGATGTCGAAAATGCGCGCAGGCGGGCTCAACGAGGCGCTGGCTATTCGAATGACGGCGACCGAAACGGATACAACGAAAATATGAAATAGTGACATGGATGATTCCTCTCTGGTTGACAGCGAGGTACCCGGATCCAGCGAGAAATACAAGATCCACCTCAAGGCAACGGGCCGAAATCACGAGCTTCGGTTAATAGCCGCCAGTCGGCCCGGCATTGTTGGGCGGGCTTGAACTCCGATGAAGCAGAGCAGGATACAAAAGAAACTCTATCGTGTGGATTTATAGGCGAGGAAATCGCGCCTGTGGACGTCAACGAATGAACACGGGATCGGTCTTGAGGCCGTCCAGTACGGCTGAATGTTCGCTACAGAGGGCTTCGTTGTCGGCAATGGCTTCCAATACGGCCGCCAGTTCGCGATTCATTGGTGTCCCGCGCCACCTGATTCCTGAGGTCTGCAAGATGTACTCCTGGGCATCCGAAATGAACGCCTTGGTGATTTCGGTAGCACCTTCGTCGAGGTTGCAGGTCTTGAGGGCCAGCTTGGATGCGGTGATCTCATTCACATATCGATCGAGGCGTGAGATTCGTTCCTTGGTCATCTCCGAAGGTTGCGTGTCGATCGTCATGCGCTGGTAGACGGCTTTCGCGCGACTGCCGTCTTCGCAAAGCTCCTGTGTCCTCCCTTGGCGTTTCATGTGGTCACCGATAAGCGATGCCCTACCAGTGACTTCCACAATGACTTCTTCAATATTTCTGCCCGATACCTTGGCGGCGTCTTGGATCGCAATGCCGCGCAGTTGATGGGTTTCCATCGAGCCAGATCTGCAGTTCTCAAGCCTGACGGCAGCGTGGACTGCAGTTGCGAATGCGATATCCGCTTCTGTTTGCACGACCGTGGAAACGGGGACCGCAAATGCCGCTGTCGAGGCGACGAGGAATGCGGTGATAGTCGTGAGAATTGTTTTCATGGTTCCCTCCCTATATTTTTGTTGTGGGCCAGCATGAGGCAGCTGGTTGCAAGCGACAAAAGTCGGCCGTAGCCGCCCAACGTCAGTGCCGTCTGGATTTCGCCGAGTTAGGCTTTTTCCCGGTTGCGTTCACAGCCTCAGTCTTTGCCTGAGGTCCACAGGCGTTCTGCGGAATGAAAAGCCCGCAGAATTCATAGGTGGCCCGGACGCCGACGTAGTGGGATGGCTTTCCGCCGCCAAAAGTCGACGACAGGGTGCCTTCGATGCTCCAGCCTGGAGCCTTTTTCAAACGAGTTCTCACACCAAGGCTGACTGTTAAGGTATCCTTGCGACGACCAGCTACCTCAGCTCGATACGGCTTCGTGCCGAGGCCTGTGTAGCCGATCGATGTGGTCGAGTTGCCCGCAAATTCGTGACGATATTCGACTTTAGCGGACGGCGTGATGAGCAGATTTTCCGTCTCAATTTCCTTCTCTACGCGAAGGCCAGCGACACCAGAAAGCGAGGTGACGGACTGGTCGGCGTATGAAAGCCCGTAGATGCCGCCACCGCTTTCCGAGAAGCTGTTCAACGTGCCGTGGGACCCGCGAACACCGACGTATGGGGCGAGGGTGAGCCTGTCCTTGCGGAACTCGTACCCCGCCGTCAAAGCGCCGAAGACTTGGCCGCCAGAACGGCTGCCATGGGCGAAGTCGCCGTTGGCCGTCACATAGCGGGTGCTGTCGAAGCTCAAGCGCTGATAGCCAATGATCCCGTCAATGAAGGCTCCACCATGAGGATGCCAACTGCCATAGAGAGCAGCACTGACAGCCTGCCCCGAGGTCTCGGTGCCATGATTACCAATCTCAGCGGCCGACTGACCATAGCCAACGGCCACTCCACCCACGAATGCCGGAGTGAAGCGGTAGTCGATGCCTGCGGTTGCACCCACGGCCGTAGAACTGAAATCGGTGCCCCCGTTGTCTGAATTGGCGAGGTTCACATAGCCTGACGACCACACAGCCCAAGGCGACGAGCTGGAAGTACTCCCGCCGACCATGACGCTGTCGAGTTCCTCGTTGTGGGGATCACGGCTTCCGTCAGAGGAACGTCCAACTTTCCAATCGATAGAGTTTTTACGCTCTCCTGAAGGTTCATTATGGAGCTCTTCCAGGCGACCCGTGATCGTGGTCGTTTGGTCATCGGCAAAACGTCGAGCAGCGTCGGCCTGGGCGTTCAACAGCCCGGTGACCTCTGGATCCTTGGATGGATCAGGTCGTGCTGCAACGATGAATTCGACCTTGGCAACGTTTGAGCGGCCGAAGCCGTTCTCGAGCTGGTAGCTGATGGAGGCAATGCCATCGAAAGCCTTCTGCGGCTGGAATGCTAGGGTGTTGCCATTCAAGGTTAGCGTGCCGACGTCAGCCAGCACATTGTCAAGGAGATGGGACTTCACGAACGGCGCACCCGTCGCTCCGTCTACAAGACTGATGATGCCCTTCTGGACGGGATTTAGCAGCAGGACATGATCCTTGGCGACGGGGAGGGCACCGCCATTGATGGCAACCGCAACTGTCGCCGACGCCGTACCGCCTGGCCCTGTCGCAGACCATTCAAAGCTGTCGGCACCTACGGTATCCTTGGTCGGGGTGTAGGACACAATCGAGCCTGCCAGAGCCACCGTGCCCTTTGTCGGCTGATTGGTGATCGAGTAGGTGTCGATCGTACCTGAGGCATGGTTCTTCAGGTCGATAGTAACGGCTGCACCATTGAATTGGACAGATAGCGCTGCGTTTGTTGCCGTCAGCAGGGGGAGGGGGACGACTGGATCTTTGGGAGCAATTGCGATCGTATAGGACTTCGTTCCAGTGAATCCGTCCTTGTCAGTGGCTTCAATAGCCATTGTGAAAGTGCCGTCCTTGGTCGGTGTTCCCTGCAGGGCGTCAGCCGACATCGAAAGCCCGTCAGGGAACGAGCCGCTAGTGATCGTGTAGGTGTAGGGAGCAGCGCCACCTGATGCTGTGAACGCCTGCGCAAAGGCTTCGCCAACTTCACCTGTCAGGCTGAGATCAGGAAGCACAATGTTTGGAGCTGCCGCAATATAAAGCTGAAAGTACTGATCAGCGGAGTAGCCGTCTGCGTCAATTGCTAAGACGAAGAGAGAGAAAAATCCCGGATTTTGCGGAATACCTTCAATTCGACCGTCAGAGATGCTCAAGCCATTGGGAAGATGCGGATAAGATCCGAGTATCATATACGTATACGGAGCTCGTCCCCCGGTGGCACCGGTGATCTGCTCCGACAAATATTTCCCTACAAAACCGTTGTATGAGACCGATGGGAAATTGATGACGGGAACAGGATCGGGATCGGCTATAGTCATCTTGTAGGACTTAGTGCCCTTGTGTCCGTTAAAGTCGGTCGCCTCAAGGGTGAAATTGAAGACGCCTTCCTTTCCGGGCATTCCGCTAAGAATATCGGCTGAAATCGAAAGGCCATCTGGCAGAGATCCAGAAATGACGGCGTAGGAATATGGATTTGTACCACCTGTTGATGATAGTGACTCCAAGAAATATACGCCAACGTCCCAGACTAACGTGAGATCTGTAAGGATTATTGTGGGAGTTGGCGGTCTAACTTCGATAGTGATAACTGCTGTCACTCCCCTCCAGTGCTTGTCCCATACTGTAAAATGAATTTGATCGGTTCCAAAAAAGTAATCGTAGGGCGTATACCGAAGTTCCGTCCCGTTAAGGACAGATGTTCCACCTGGGTTACCGCCATCGAGTGAAATGCTCGACCAGTCACCGGATACAAGGTTCGCTAGATCAATCTCAAATGAAGTGCCCATTCCCATCACAATAACATCCGAATATACTTCATGTATTGGTAGTTCTTCTACTATGACGGTTATAGTGCCTGGATCAGAGTACCCGGCGTACGAACGGGCATAATACGAAAATGTATGGGTCGTCGGAAATGCGTCTCTCGCCTCGTAATTGAGAACATTGTCGACAGCCGAATAAGAGCTTGGTGACATAGTTCCACTGTTAACTTGGATGCTGTCAAATGCACCAGTAACTAGTGATGAAAGATCGATCGTTACCGTGTCAAACTGCCGAATAGTGTAGATTTTATCTTGAACTATTGGCAAATCGCCCACTGCACTCGCACTCGTGGTTGCGGAAACCAGCATCAGCAAGCTGAATATGACTGCGGAAAAGGCGACAATTATGCCACCGCTTGGCGAAGTTTCTGTCATTGTTGTCCCCTCTTCTTATCGTTGGCCAGAAATAGACTGGCGTTATCGAATAGTCTGAGAGGAGAACAAGAAAGGAACAATAGCCGACAGAAAGAAATACCATCGCGGTTTCAAGCGATGGTAGGCGGGGCATATCGAATTCAGCTTGAGGCAATGGCGGCAGGGTGACCCAACGGTCGCCGACGCGGCAGCCTTGGCGAGTTGGGCGGTCGACACCGAATAAGACAAGAAGGAAATTGAAAAGGGGAGAAGGGCTAAGGCTCGAGGGCGGCAACCACTGGGAGGCAAACTGAGACATCTGCCATGCTGCTTTGGAAACCGAGCTGGAGAGGATGTCAGGCGGCCTCTTCGAGGGCCTGACGTTCCTGAGCAATGCGATCGGCATCGGCGCGCTTGCGGGCTTCAGCTTTAATCAATTCGGCTATGGCCAGCCTGCGGAGAGCCGCCAGAATGTGCACTGGCGGAGTCTGACGCTGGTGAAGAATGTTGATGTAGCTCGGTGTGACGCCGAGCGTGTCACCAATGTCCTTTGTCGCCAGCCCAAGCGAGTGCAGCTTAATAGTCAGTGCGCGATAAGCCTCCTGGCGCTCGATGCGGACTGATGCAGGAAGGGGTTTGCGGCCCCTTCCGTGGCGGGCATTTGGACCAGTTTTCATGCTGCCTCTGGTGCGTCTTCGACTTCTTCACGAAGCCGAGCGAGGCGAGATTCAATGTCCTCTAATACGGTTCCAGGAGTGGAGAGAGTGTAGGCAAGAATGCGAGCGTCTTCGTCGCCACCTGGCGCAAATTCCATTTCCTGATCGCCAAAATCGCGATCGGACCAAAGAATGGTGGCGCAGCCGTTGCGAGTTAAAATTTCAATTACAGGGCTGTCCAAGTTCAAACGCTTAATCGCAGAAGCTTTCACTTCGATATTAATGCCTTCGCTGATATTCAGTGTGTGATGATAGCCTTCGATATCGGGATCGTTGGCTTTTGTAAAAAATCCGGTCACGTAAGGATCTTCCTTCAAGCCTTCGAGCCAAGATTCCAGCACCGCGTGAATCTCATCCCGAATTCCTTCATCAAGAAGATACTCCGTGATCATTTCTCCGCAGCGATAACGTTCGCGACCAAGCGAAGAGCCTTCAAGAAATTCGCTGCGGTTTTCACCGTCTACGGTGAATGTCAGGATGTCACAGCACTCTTTCGGATCGTAGTCGGGACGAATATTATTGATTGATAATGTCATTGTGTAGATCCTTAATTGGTGAATTCAAAACTATTCTGAACTCTATACATTTATTGTTGCGTTAAGCGCTGCATATTGCAACAACTTAAAAAGCGAAAATTGCCAAAATTGTTTACTTTTTCAATTTCTTAAGCTTGGCTTAATGTTAGGCCTTAATGGCCAAATGCGGTTCACTTCGTGTTGCCGACACTTTGTGCGGCGATTTAGTAGCCTCACTGTGGCTTCGGGATGTCGAGCAGCCAACAGATCGGCCAGGACGACGCAATGCCCCTGAGTGCTTTCCTGATGAGGAGACCGCCGACGGCGCCGAGAGCCAGCAGAAGCCAGGCGCTCGCCGTCACAATCCAGTTTTCGATGAGTGCAAAAGTCTCGCGAAGGCCGCCCTTGGTGTTTTTTGCGATGGACATGCCCTGGCTAGATAGCCACACCTTCATCGTGCAGGCTGTTCGACCGTCAATCACTTCCAGCGTGGATGATCCGCGGCTGCAATAGTGCTCGATGTTGCGGGCGTTGCCGTTTTTCATGATGCTCAAGACGGTCGCCGAGTTGGGATCCTTCGCCAACTCGGCGAATTCAGCAGCTGCAATCTGGGCGTTGTCCCTGCCCAAAACGTAGCCACCAGACAATGTAAAGCCCGATGTCAGAACGACACCGAGGGCGCATGCCGAGGTTACGGCCCAGTTTGACCGCCTCTGGTATGCACGGCCCTCATCAATCCTGCTGTCGGCGACCTTTTCCACGGCTTCGGCCAAGGCCTTCTTTGCGTCGACAGCTATGTGTTCGATGGCTTTGGTCAGCACTTCACGGCCGCGGGCTTCCATATCGCGCGTGGCGGCCATTTTCATCTGGTCGGCCGATTTCTGGAAATCGACGATTATCGAGCGCATGCGGTTTTCGACATCGCGCGCATTCTTTTCCTGGCGGGCCCCGTAGAGCAGGATCGACAACGTGAAGTCGTCAATCCGCATGCCGATCGAGGCCGCGTAGCTCCAGAGAGATTCCGCAGCATCTGGATCGAGGCCGAACTCGCGGACGGCTTCGTTGAATTGCTTTCTCATTGTCGTAAGCGACTGATCCATATGGCCACCCCTCCTCAACCCTCAGAGGCCGAAGATTTCCTTGAGGGCGGGGGAGGATGCGATCTGGTCGACGATCTCTGAGCGAGCATTTTTGATGGCCCTGCGTGTGCGCATATCAATCCCCAGTGCCTGGCCATGGTCCTTGTCCGTGAGGACTGAGAATGGGACGGGCACATCGCGAACGCGGGCCATGACATCTTCATACACTGCCCCGATCTTGATCTCGGCCATGTTTCCAGCCTCAAGCATCGATCGGCGGGTTTTTGAATTCATCCAGTCGGCGAAGTGGGGATCCTCGCCGCCGACGTCTCCGTTCCAACGGTTCAGGATCGGCACGAAGAAGACGCCTCGATCGCCTCGGTATTTCGCATAGAGCTGCGCAAGGGACAGGATGGTAGAGTCATCGTCAGGCATGATCGGCGCAAAGAAGGTGGTGCTGATGCTTTCTTCACCCAGAAACTCGGTGAATTCCTCAGGCTTGGCAGTCGGTCGCAGAAGTTTCCCATAGTTCGTTTCCGAACCACCTGCCCCGTCGACAAGAATCCGCCTGGCACCGCTCTCGAGGAGCCCCATGATTTCGGCCGAACAATTGTCCATCGAGCGGAGATCTACCAGGCGGCATCCGGTCAGCGGATTATTGTCGGACGGGTTCAAAAGTCCGCCGTCGGCAACCCTGGTGCCGAAGCGCTCTATGAACTTGCGAACCTTCTCGTCACCATCGACGAGTGCTGTGCAGTCTTTATAACGTGAATCCGATCGCAGAATGTCTGCGAGGAACGATGCCGCGAGGGTCTTGCCGACGCCGCCTTTGTCCGAGGTCGTCACACCGAGGTTGATGTTGCGGACTTCGAATTCAATCTTTTCGTTTTCAGTTGTTGTCATTTTTTTGCCCCTCTCTGATTTTGTTGGATTTGGAAATCCGCCGGCGGATTTCAGAAGTCCTTGGCTTTCGGTATGGGAAAGCCCCCGGTCGAAGGCTTCACCACGGTCGGCTTTGGGATCTCAGGAGCGGTAGAAACTGGCTCCCATCCAGACGTAGCGGCTGATGTATGTCCGGCCTCATTGACTGCCTTTGCCTTGGTCGATTTCGACGCTGCCTTCCTTGGCTGGCCAATTCCCTGCCTTTTAAGTGATCGCTTGAACGCCGCATAAACGATCTCGATGTGTGTCCTGTAAGCGTTGTCGTCGTCATTTGGACGGCTGTGTCGTACATCGGGAAAGTCGCTGATAAACGCGTCGACCACGGCTCGATTCATGTACCCCTTCGCGGCCAGGGGTTCGAATATGCCCCGGTTTTCATCCATTATTTTGCGGACAGCCGACTTCCTAGCGGCCCCAGTTCGCACTGGCTTGGTGTACAGAAGTGCCGATAAGGCGCTCGTTTCGTGGCTCATTAATTCCTCCCTCATTCACTCGAATGTTGCTCCAACGAGTCTCCGTCGGCGGCATGCAAGTCACAAGTCGCATCATCGGTAATGGCTATGCAAAAATGTTATGCTAAACTTAATTCAGAAATCAAGATGCTTCGTCCGCCGATCAGAAGGGAGCCCAAAAGGCGTCATGGAATTTACCGGAAAGGGATCAATCACAGTGTTGGGCATGCGTTCCGCGGTGGAGCGGGAGGGTGAATTCGATGCTGTCATCACCATCGAAAACGCCGACGGGAATTTGCGGCAGCTGAGGGTCAACGATGGGCGGCCGCAGCTGGTGTTGGGGTTCAACGACATCGACTTTGATGACGGCGGGCCGCTTGTCGTCACAAAACATCAGATCGCGGACGCCATCGCCTTTTCTAAGGAAATTGAAGAAGGAATGAGTTTGTTGGTTCATTGCCATGCCGGGAGATGCAGATCCCCTGCAGTCGCGCTTGCAATTCTCGCCGATCGGCTCGGCCCAGGGCGCGAAGAAGCAGCAGTTGAAGAGATGCTGCGCATAGCACCGCGAGCAGCTCCGAACCTGGTGGTCCTCAGGCTGGCCGACCAAATTCTGGGCCGTGAGGGCAAGCTGATTGCCGCCTGGATGTACCAATACGAAAACACTGAAGAGATTGCCCGACTTCGGCGGCTGAAGAGGGAAATCTATCTCAGAAAGATATCGGCCCTTTAACTCCTGTCCACATATTCCCCCGCCGAAACACAAAAAATCGAGACAGCCAGATTGACCAACAAATACGTAACTCTGAACTTTGAGCTCGACGACGAATAAGTCGAGGAATTCAAGGCGAAAGCGTTAGTCACCGGGCTGCCTGAAGACGGTCTCGTCGTCCTCGAGGCGACCGCCAAGGCCATCGAGAACGGCAACATCAACGCTGCCGAACTGCTGAGCGGCCAGGACATGCTCATCGCGATTGCCGAGAAACTTGAATTCCGGGGCGACGATCCAGACGTCGTTGAAGAGATGGTGAACAAGCTACGTGTGCTCTCAAATTTTGCGACAACGCGGCTTGTACCGGTGTCGCCTCCAGAGGCTCCCTTGGACTGAAAGCGGGCTTGTTCCATGCTGCCGCCTGGACCACACTTGTTGTGATGCACAAGCAGCAGGGGGCACCTGTAGAGGAGGGGATATGGCTGTTAAAGATGTGGAGGAAGAACCAGCAGTCACGCTGACGCGATGGACTATCATCCGCACCGCTGACCGCGGCGAGTTCCATTTTGTTGGCTTCAAAAGCGATGGGAAGGCGCGTGTTTCGTCGGCGCTTTCCGACTTCTGCATGACGGGTATGACGGGACGCACCAGCAGCGGGCGTCAATACACCCTTGGTGGTGACCCTGAATTGAACCCGCTGACCGCACGTCTGATCGTAGCGAAGGCATGGGGGGCAAATCTAGTCGACCTTGTTACTCCCGTCGATCCAGCGCTGGCAGCCGCCATGTCGCCCGCCATGGGCAGAGCCTAAAGCCAAGAAACATGGAGGAACTTGACGATGAATTCTATTCAAAGACGCTATGCACAATTATTTGATGCCGCTCAGAACGAGGCAAGTCGCCTCCTAGCCTTAGATAATGTAATCCTGAACGCAGTGGATGGGATTGCCCCATACCATGCCTTGGACATCGATTTTGAGCGCAACAATGTTGGGATCCACTCTTCGTATGTCGGCCATCTCGAGCCATTTGAGATCGAGGTCCTGAGGATCAGGTTGCCGGAACGAGCCGCTACGCACAGTGTCGCCAAAGCGCTAAATTCCCCGGAATTCGAAGCTCTCGTTGACGCCTATGACGGGCTTCTTTTCGGGGACTATTCGTCGGAAGTCGTCGCTCCATATGTAAGAAAATTCGCCGACAGTTAAGAGTCATCGGTCGATTTTCTCGCAGATTGCGTGGAGAGAATTAAACAATCCGCAAAAATTCGCGAAAATATACGACTTATGCTTTTCTGAGATACGCCCGCGTAATGTGCGGTTGTAAACATTATTGCCATTTCCGTTTAATTTATTTGAAAATATGGAAATTTCCCTCTTGTGCCTGTCGCCGTTAGCGGCGACCATTAACTCATGGAAGTCAGAAATGGTTCTGAATTCAAAGAGTTGGCGCACAGGAGGCGCAAGAAAATGTCTCAGTTTGAAATGGGTTACAACAACGTCCGCAGCATGATCAACGAGGCGGTTGAAGGCGATCAAGACGCCATCGTGATCCATGGGTGCGGAAATAAGGGCCTTAAGAACGACGACGCCGACACTATGCTGGCTCACGCGGCCGACGTCATTGGCAGCTCGTACGACATCTCAAATGGGTTGTACTACATCACTGATGCCGCTCTCGTGCTGGAGTATGCCGCAGCATCAATGTGCCAGGACGATGATGAAGTCGACTTCAGCGAAATTTCGGATGTCGAAAGCGCCCGGGTGTCTGAGATCACCTCCCGCATGATCGCAAACTTCAACGCAAAGCATTCTGAAGCGGCCTGAAGATGCCCCGCTTTATCTCCTCCTGGTCATGCTGGGAGGGGATCGAGAGGGACATCCTCTGCAATCATGCAATCAAGGAGACGTATCATGGAAAACGAATTCGAGCTTTGGTGGAACAGCGCCGACGGTCAGGGCAGCATCCGTATGGGGACCTATCTCAATGAGGAGGCCGCTAAACGGGCGAAGGTGCCCGCACTCAAGGAGTTGCTCGAGCAATGCGGTCCAGACGAAGACCGCGCGGGCATCGAGGCAGGCCATTTCTCTATCAATTGATGCCCCGCCATCAAGCAGCATTCGACAATGGAGATGGAAAGCAGCAACAATTTGGAGACCCCGATGACCACCAAAATTCGGTTCAATGAACTGCGGCAGGAGCTCGCGCTGCCGCTTGATCGCTTGGCTCCAATTCTGGGCGTCAGTTTTCACGCGGCGAAGGCCTATGGTTCAGCTGGAGATCAACGAAAGCCGCCGGCGGCAATCATAGAGAAGATGGAATCTGAGATCCTTAAACAGGCGATCGCCAGGGTTCGCAGGGCAGGACTGGAAGTAACAGGTCACGAGTCTGCGCCTGCCCATCAGCATTATTCTTGAATTTGGTTGGTTCTAGTATCAAGATCAGCTGGCTGGCCTGGGGGGATGAGATGCAAAATCTGTTGGTTTGCGCGAAATCAATCGCGATTATCGCTTTGTCGGTCCTATGTTTTTCAAACCTAGCCATTGCAAGCGGAAATAATCCGAAAGCTGGTTGGACATCGGCCAAGGTTATCCATGAGGCCTGCGCGATTGAACGTGAATACCAAGGCTTCAAAATCGGTATCGTTCGAACGACAGATCAATACCGGATCTTCATCAGCATACCCGGTAAGCAGATAGAAAAGGACAAAGAGTACCAAGCCAAGCTGTCGTTTCCTGCCACATACGAAAACAGGATAGCAGGTATTGGTATCTCGGATGAGACAATTCTCTTCAGCGATGTATTCCCGACGATATTCGGCAGTTTTTCGCGAAGTGCTAATTTTGCTTTCTATTTAGACGGATACACATATGGAGAGTTCGATCTTAAGGGATCGGGGGTAGCACTTGACTCTCTCGGAGAATGCAAGGCGCAGCTACTAGCACAAAAGAAGCAAGCCGATCAGGTTGATACCGTCCAAGTGTGGCCTCAAAGGCAAAAGGTGGACATCGGTCAATGTCCTATGAACACGACCAAATTTGAGGACGACCAATACGGAACAACGTTTGAAGTAAAACGGGTCGGTCGCAACGGTTATTACGATTGTAATGGCCAGATAGTCGATCAGATATCAGGTAATGAAGAATGTGTGTTTATGGGAGACACCGTACTCGAAGGAAAACTTGCCATTAGAAATCTAGACATTGCCATGGCTGAGAAGAAGCCACAGGAGAAAGATGTTTTTCTGACGTTCTCCCGAATTGATGGAGGTCCCTGCTGTAGCTGGAGTATCTCAGAAGAGGATGAGGCCACTTTCGTAGCCAATGGACAAAACTTCTCAACAAAGAAGAATAATTTCAGATGGTTCGATAGCCGCGAGATGATATCTGTCAAACAGTTTGGAATGAAAACCATAGACCCCGAATTATCAATTGGCGATAGCGGCGAGAAAATCAGAGCTCAAATTCAATTTCCTCTTATTGCGGCGAGCTGTAACTCGGAAGTGCTCTACGCTGTGCCAGATATTTGCAGGCGCTTATCAGCAGGGGAGGAGCTCTCGGCCATTTTCCCCGAGGGAAACGATGGAATTTGGTGGATCAAGGGGAACCGAATTCGGGGGCATGAGTACGACTGTGATATTCGACAAATCAAGGACGGGAAGGTCGACATTCACTGCGACATGGGTGATTTTGGCGTTTGGGATGAGAGCGCTACTTGGAAGCAAAACTCTGCGAGTATCACCGTTGGGGAGGGCACCCCGATCGCGACGACTTTTGTGAGATGTGATGGCTAGTAGCCTCGCGATGGGCGAACAAGTGATGCGATCGGCGATCTGGCGGCTTGAGGCGGCCATCACGATCTGTCCATTGTGCGAGCTTTGCTGGCACTTTCGGTCTATTGCCCCTGAGACACACGCATCCCCTTCGAACTCATTTCGTACTCGAAGAGATTCTTCGAGTAGACACCGTGTTTCATGAAGAACCGTTTTGATGCAACGAATGACGGGTCACTGGATGGTTGATAGGTGCCGGATATCGCCGATTTCCCGTTGATCAAGACGTCAACACCAAAACCTCCATTTCCATCAAACGTGAGTTTGACTTGAAGGCGATATGCTGTGCCGTCTCGCTTCAAGGATGGACCTCTGTATTGCGCCCCCCTCAGAGAGCGGTTCTCTACACATCCAGCCATTCCCTTTCCACGGGTGTAGTCACTGTCGAAGCGGAGGGTGTTGCCGCCAGTCCATCGAAGGCTCATGGGGGGAGAGCAGCCCATTCTCCCATCGTGAACCTGAAAGACGATGAATTCTTCCCTTGCAGCCGCCTTCATCGATATTGTGGTGTCGAACACGTACGTCACTTTGCGGGATATCGAAATGTTTCCTGTATTCAGCTCGGCGCGCTGATTGAAAATTCCGCCTGTGCAGTGGTTCTTGCTCGTGCGGAAAACATAAGTACCAGACTCGCGTGTTATCGATCCTGAATCGACGCGACAGGACGTCTGCCATGATATCGCTAGCGTGGCGCTAGTTGTTAATAAGAGAAGAAATAGTGCTGATACGCAGAAGAATAAGTTCTTCATGGTGCTCTCCATTCAGAAAGTTCGTGCGGTCTATCTGATAATTTGGAGCGGATCACATCGTCCGCGCATTGACCTGGGATCGGCCGTTGGAGAGCCTGGTGAGAAGCGCGACTAGCTCTGATTGCCGATGCGTTTCCGTCTTTGCGAAGATGGATTTCAACTGATTGCGCGCGGTCTCATAGGATACGCCAAGTTTGTCGGCCACCGTTTCAAGACCGTGTCCCGAGCAAATCTCTCGCGCCAGTTTCGCTTCGGATAATGTCAGCCTGAAGCAGTACTGAAGTACAGAGTCAAGCGGACGAGGTCTTGTGTCTGGATCATTGAGAATGACAATTGCTTGGCACGGCGCGAGCGCGTTGTAGGAGACTGCAGGTAGCCTCAAAGGATAGGCAACAAGAGGCCGCCCGTCATATCTAGGCAGCAGCACTGGGGGCACTGTGGCGGCCGTCTCCGGAGAACAGAGCAACTGTTTTAAAGATCGGTCGAGGGCATCTGTCGCGGTTCGGTCGTAGGACACCAAGCGTCGGTGGACAATCTGCAGTCCTCGCCCCAAAAGTCCTTCAGCCGAAGAGTTCGCGAGGAGTACATTTCCATTCCTGTCCAGCATAATGGCAGGCGTTCCGGTTGCGCTAAAGGCATCCAATGCCGCATCGGCCCTCGCAAAGCCTAGTGCTCGTGCAACTGCGGCGGCGGAACCCAGCTGCTTCGAAAGTTCCGCCAACTGTCTCATCTCGTCTGGTGTGAACGGACCCTGGAGGATGGATCGTTGCAGAGACAGCGCCCAGAATTCATCTCCTGCTGCGATCTTAACGGCCGCGTACCATTGCAAGCCAAAGGGCGCTAGGAATTCCTGGTAGTATGGGTGCTTTGCCATGTACTCAGGTGTCATAAGGTCGAGCTCAGATGTGACACCCCGTTGAGCGAGAAAGCTCATGAGTCGATAGCGCTCGTCGTGGTTTATCCAGCCGTCACGGACGTAGGCCTCGAGAACCGGAGCCATAGTACTGCTGTGTGGTACGAGTGGTAGGTGGCCCTTCATATCGAAGAGCAGGGCTCCAACGCTTCCAGTGGCCTTTTCAGCCACTTCCATCGCGGCATCCCACCGCGAGGGGTCAACAGCTGCTTCGGCAAACGCAATACTGATCGAACCAAAATCGAAAACTGCACCCACCTGCTATCTCCTTTGAACAAGACAAGGGCGATTGCGGCCACCATATAACCATAATGTACTTTGGATATCGAGTTGGTCTCGGTGGATTTGTTTGGAATCTGAATGATACTATAGCGACAATATTACTGATATTTAGTAGATTATTTATCTAGTGATTAGAGAAGTTTTAAGATCAATACAAAAAATGATACATTAAATAACCAATCTCTTTTCACTGGCCGTAATTCCATAGAATAGATAGATTATAATATTTAAGATAATTTAGGAAAATTTACGCAGCCTTCGTTCAAAAATTGGAAAATGTAAGTATGATAAGTAATTGTTGGGTATTTTTGAGTTGCATTGCTCAGTGTGCAATGATTGTCTAATCGAGGTAATTCCTTCGAGCACGACCATCTTTTGGTTGTAGCTACCCGAACCAATCTGTCCCAGGCACAGCCAGCAGTGCTTCCAATCCGTCGTTGTGGCGGATGCCAATCTGTGAAACGCCTTCACTCGAAAGTACGGGGGCCGATAAGCGCCAGTAACTGGGGGTCTTCGAAGGCGGGTGTGTCGACCAGAGGCGACTTCAATCCTCTGTTTCTCGCAAATAACCGCGCTGCTCGGTGGCTGTTCTGCCGTGTCCTCTAGTGCCTCGCAGCTATGAGAGAGCGGAACGACGACATTACCCAAATGGGTGTTTCGCGGCACGGCAGTTCTTCAGAATATGAGGGGCTAAACGAAACAATGACGGAAACCAGTTTTCAGGCGTTGGGGTGGACGAACTGCCAAGCGTTTTCGGACCTTATCCATTGGCTGCAACAGCTTTTGGCACATTCGGCGTCGTGGCGGACGATGCTTATCCTCCAAGGCAAGTCTTTTCTGCTCGTATCTAACGGTTTCAAACAATCGACAGGACGCGACTATCCAAGCTACCGGAGGGTGAAATGGCCGACAAATATGGAACCAATGGCATCGACGTCATCAACGGGACCGAGCAGGCCGATCTTATTTCTGGAGGCCCCGCAGGCGGCGATCCCACGCTCGAGATGGGGGATGATGTACTCAATGGCCTCGGCGGCAACGACACCATCCAGGGCCTGGGTGGAAATGACACGCTAAGTGGCGGGGACGGCAACGACACGATCGAAGGCGGAGACGGTATCGACACGCTCGTACTCAGCGGAAACAGCACTGACTATACCTTCTCCTCGAACCATGATGGCACCTACACAGTCGTCGATCACCGTGGCAATGGGGATGGTGTCGACATCATTTCCGACATCGAAACTGTCCAGTTTTCCAATGGGTCGCTTGGATTCCATCTCCTCATCGATCGGAATGGGGTTTCTGGCACCAATTCGTCAGACGACCCGCTCAACGGCACTCCCGACTTTGACAACATCTACGGTTTTGCCGGAGATGACGTAATCAACGGCCTTGGAGGCGAAGACTGGATCGCAGGCGGCGAAGGAAACGACGTGATCGACGGCGGTTCAGGGACTGACGATGACGCCAACGGTATTTGGGACGCGGTCGACTACATGCAGGACACGAAGGACGGCGGTACCCAGGGCGTCGTGGTAAATCTGGCTGAGGGAACAGCCACCGATACGTTCGGAGACACCGATACCCTTGTCGATATCGAGCGGGTTTTTGGCACCAACCATGACGACACGATGATAGGATCTGACCAGGACGAAGGCTTCGATCCGAACGGCGGAGCGGACCAGATTGACGGCGGCGCTGGGTATGACGAGTTGTTGTATCAACTCTCAACACAGTATGGCGGGACAAGCGGTATAGTAGTCACCTTCGACGATGGCACTCCAAATACAGGTGACGGAACGCTACGCGATTCCTTCGGCATGACCGACACTTTTACCAACATAGAGTCCATTCGGGGAACGGAATTCGCCGATGTGGTGGCAGGAGGAGCCGGATCCCAACGTTTTCGTGGTCTCGGCGGAATTGATACATTCGACGGGGGCTCAGGACCGGGCAGGGATGAAGCCGACTATGGGCGCGATATCAATTATGGCGGCACCAACGGAATCAATGCCGATCTCGAGAACCTCGACGCAGCTGGCTTTGGCCTCGTGATCGATGGCTTCGGTGCTCATGACCGGGTGAAGAATGTCGAACAAATCCGGGGTACGGGCGTCGCGGACATTATTCGGGGCGATGCGACCGCCAACTTCTTCTGGGGCGGGGCAGGAAATGACGTACTCGATGGCCGAGCGGGAAACGACTATCTCGAAGGCGAATTCGGAGACGATGTCGTTACGGGCGGTGCTGGCGCAGATGAGTTGTACGGTGGAGACGGCACCGACAAGGCGGTCTTTTCTGGGAACCGAGATGACTACTTTGTAAGCCAATATCCGGACGGAAGTCTGACGATAACCGATCTGCGGGGCGGATCCCCCGACGGGACAGACACCATCACCGATTTCGAATTGTTTCAGTTTGCAGATGGCGAGCGGACGCTGTCCGAACTTCTCGAAATCACCAAACCCACGATAACATCCAACGGCGGCGGGGATACTGCAGCAGTTTCGATTGCCGAGAACAGCGCTTCCGTAACTACGGTAACTGCGAGCGATCCAGGCTCAGGGGCGGCGCTGTCGTACTCCATCGTCGGTGGCGCGGATGCCAGCCTTTTCACAATCGATGATACGACCGGCGCTTTGAGTTTCCTGACCGCTCCCGATTTTGAGGTGCCGACCGATGCGGAAGCCGACAACCTCTATGAGGTTAAGGTCCAGGTTGGTGATGGTCAGGGCGGTATCGACACCCAGACGATCTCGGTCACAGTCACCAACATCGCCGAAACACACGTTATCAATGGCACTGAATTCAACGACAACCTGCCAGGGACAGCCGAAGTTGACATCATCAACGGCCTGGCAGGGAACGACACCCTCCGAGGTCTCTCCGGGGACGACCAACTGCATGGCGGTGACGGCAACGACATACTGATCGGCGGCCAGGGCCAGGATATTCTCAACGGCGACGAGCAGGACGATACCGCAGGCTACATCTACGAAGGCGGCGGCGGTGCCGTGACGGTCAACCTTGCAACTGGCGTCGCGACCGACACCTTCGGCCATACGGACACATTGGTGGACATCTCGAATGTATTCGGCACCGGCCTTGCCGACTTCATTGACGGCAAGAGCCCCGGAAGCGGGTATGAAGGGTTCTTCGGTTTCCGCGGCAATGACAACATTACCGGCGGCTCGGGCGATTCATGGGTCTACTATGATCTTGATGCAACCTTCGGTGGTGTCAGCGGCGTTACCGTGAATATCTCGGACACGACGCAGGGCGGGCAGGCGGCCAACACCGCGACGGACGGTTTTGGTGACACTGACACGCTGACCAATATCAACAAGGTTCGCGGAACCGCGTTTGCTGACACGGTTTTCGGTGGAAACCAGGACTTCAGCCAATTCCAGTTGGGAGCCGGAAGCGACTTTGTCGACGGCGGTGCTGGGACCGACCAGATCGACTACAGGTATGACAACGATGGCGGCAGCGCCACGCACGGCGTCTTCGTCAATTTCTCCAATACCGTGAAGACTTCCTTTCTTGGAACGACAGGGCCGAACTCAGCGATCGATCTGTTCGGCAATGTCGACACACTCCTCAACATAGAGGAAGCGCAAGGCTCCGAATTTGCAGATGTGCTGATCGGCGGAGCGGGAAGCAATTCTCTGTCGGGAAGCGGCGGCGATGACCTCATTGACGGCGCTTCCGGCGTTGACCAGCTGTACGGTGGCGAAGGCAACGACACACTCGTCGTCGGTATTGCGGAGACTGGCGAAATCTACGACGGAGGAACCGGGTACGACACGCTACAGGCATTATCGTCGACGGAGCTGCGTGGGGCCACGGTTGCCTCGGTCGAGCGACTGCTTCTTCATGCCTCGTCAAGTGTCTGGGTCTCATCAGCACAATTTGCGCCGGGCGGCTTTGCGTCGAACCTAGCTATCGAGGGGAACCAGCTTCAGAACAATCTGGCTGTTGACGTGATCGCTGGCGGTACGATCGACGCACGTGGCTGGACGTTTGCGAACTGGGGCCAGGGTTTCGATGTCGTCAATTTCCAGGGGCAGCTCGGGAACACGAATGAGACCATCTACGGCACGTCGCAAATCGACTGGATTAGCGGTTTCGGTGGAGCCGATGTCCTTATGGGCTATGCAGGCGACGACTCGTTCTACCTGCACGTTAATGGCTCTCCGGCCGGAGAAGTGATCGACGGGGGTGACGGATTCGACCGAATCGCACTTTTCGATTCAGTTGACGTCTCTCAGGCAAGCCTAAGTTCGATCGAACGCTTCGACTCGCTTCAATCGAACCAGACGCTGACCATGTCCAGCGGGCAATTTGGCGGAACCGGCATTTCAAGTACAGCCTTGTTCCTATCGAACGGTACTGGATTCAAGCTGGTCGTAAACGACGCATCGAATTTCAGCGCGGCCGGATGGTTAATGAGCGGTTGGGACGCAACCGATAGGATCACCATCAACGGCACGTCTGCTGGCGACACTGTGACGGGTTCTTCGCAAGCCGACACGATTAACGGCAGCAGCGGCGACGACGTTCTGCGCGGCGCTTCCGGCAGCGACACGATTGACGGCGGACAGGACAGCGATACTGCTGTTTTCTCCGGCCTCAGATCCAATTACGTGTTCACCGACAACGGCGATGGAAGCGTGACGGTGGCTGACCAGCGCGGCGGAGCACCGGACGGAGTGGATATCGTCCGCAACGTCGAATTTTTCCAATTTTCTGACGGGACGTTCAGTCTTGCGCAGGTGCACAATCAACCGCCATCAATCACGTCGAACGGCGGCGGTGAAACTGCAGCCGTCTCGATTACTGAAAACGACACGGCTATCACTACTGTGACCGCAACTGATCCCGATGCAGGGAACATGCTGTCTTACTCGATTGTGGGCGGACAGGACATGGCCAAATTCCAGATCGTCGATGGAACGGGTGTCCTTAGCTTCGTTGCGGCACCAAATTTTGAGGCTCCAACCGATGCCGGATCTGACAACGTCTACGAGGTGCAGGTCCAGGTTGACGATGGTCAGGGCGGTATCGACACCCAAACGATCACGGTCATTGTCACCAATGGCAACGACAGCGCGCCTGGCTTCACATCGGGAGCCGCCGCCAGCTTCGCGGAAAACGGAACGGGGGTTGCTTACGACACAGATGCAACTGACGCCGACAATCTCGGCGCGCTGACCTACAGCCTTTCGGGGGCGGACGCCGCGCTGTTCGCAATCGACGCGTCAACCGGTGAGGTATCCTTCCTCGCTTCGCCAGATTTCGAGAATCCGCATGATGACGACGGCAACAATGTCTACGACATTATCGTGACGGCCTCCGATGGTTCACTCACTACGAGTCGAAGCGTAGCCATTGCGGTCGCAGACCAGAATGAAGCACCAAAGATTGTCGGTGATGGACTTCCAGAAATCCTTGTCGCCAACCATCAAGGCGGACAAACCAATCAAAACAGCGGCGATTTCCAATTCTCGTCAGGCGGCTTCTTCGCCGTCAACGGTGGATATCCATATGGTATGGATACCGCTGACATCAATAATGACGGCTGGCTCGATTTCGCGGTAACGGGCGACAATGGGGTCGGCCGCCTTTACCTCAACAATGGCGACGGAACCTATACCGACAGTGGTAACCAGTTCCCTGCCCAGTTCCAAAGCCAGGCGAAATTTCTTGATGTCAACAATGACGGACGTCTGGAGCTTGCCTTCGTCAACATACACGGATCACTCGACATATACTCAAATGACGGAACCGGTTCCTTTAGCCTTTCTCAGCAGGTCTCAGGGGGGGCTGTCTCTGTTAACATCGGCGATCTCAACGGTGACGGTTACGCCGATCTCGTGCTCTCTATGCCATTCAATTCAGAGAAAATATTCTTCAACGACGGAACAGGACACTTTGTAGCTTCGGCGCAACAATTCCCGGCTGAGGAATCATATGGTGGTGTGCTTGCCGACTTGAACGGTGACGGTTCACTCGATCTGGTCGTCGCCAACGCTTCATTGCCAAGCAAGTTGTATTTCAATGACGGCTCCGGCGGAATGGTCGATTCTGGCCAGTCTTTCGATAGCGGAAGCGTGGTGGCCGGGGATCTCAATGAGGACGGCCACGTCGACCTGATATTCGCGGGTTCATCCGGCAGCCACGTCTACCTTAACAATGGGAATGGCACGCTTCTCCAGGCAGGCTCGATTGCTTTCCCCGTCAATCAGATTGTCGACCTGAACAATGACGGCCATCTTGACCTAGTTTCGAACAACTACCCCAACGAGATCAAGATCTACGCGGGCGACGGGATGGGCGATTTCGTTCTTGCCGGAACACTGACTGGCCAAGCAAACTCATTGCACGTTGCTGATGTCGGCATCGCGAGTGGTTCGATAGCCGTGGCCGAAAACACATTGACCGTGGCGAGGTTGCGGGGGTTCGACCCTGACGCGGGACAAACCCTGACCTACTCGATTGTCGGGGGTGAAGACGCATCTCAGTTTGCGATCGACGCTAATACCGGTCAGCTTTCCTTTGTCGCCGCGCCGAACTACGAGGCTCCATCAGACGTGGGAACCGAAAATGTTTATCAGGTTTCCGTCCAAGTCTCCGATGGCCACGGCGGCACAGCCACCCAAGTGTTCTCAGTCTCCGTGACCAATGTAAACGAGGCCCCTTCGTTCACGTCTGGCACAAGTGCTAGCGTCGCAGAGAACAGCGCGGGAGCAGCCTACGATGCCGACGCGGTCGACCCCGACAATCTTGGAGCGTTGTCGTACTCGCTTTCTGGAATTGACGCGGCACTGTTCAACATCAACGGGGCAACCGGCGTGGTCACATTCAAGACCGCGCCGAACTTCGAGGCTCCGGCGGATGCCGGAGGCAACAATGTCTACGACATCACCGTCACAGCCTTCGACGGTACAAATGGCACCGACCGCAACGTGGCGATCACGGTGACCAATGTCATTGAGGGCAACGTCATCAACGGCACGGCCGGAAACGACACCCTGACGGGTACCGCCGTGGTAGACATCATCAACGGCCTGGGCGGCAATGACACACTGAACGGTCTCGCCGGAGATGACGAACTCAATGGTGGTGCGGGAGATGACACCCTCAATGGCGGTATAGGCAACGACACCATGCGCGGTGGCGCGGGTAATGACGTCTACACCGTCGACAGCATAGGCGACACCATCGACGAAAGCGTCGCCGGATCGGATGGCATCGACAGGGTCCAGTCGTCGATTTCGTTCAGCCTCGCTGACCCGATACAGGTTCTGGGCACCGTTGAGAACCTGACGCTGACAGGCAGCGCCGCCATCAACGGCACAGGCAATGCGGCGAACAACATTATTATCGGCAACAACGCCGCCAACGCCCTCGACGGTGGTGAGGGCGATGACACGTTGGACGGCCGTGGCGGCAACGATGCCCTTGTAGGCGGAGCCGGAAACGACACGCTGATCGGAGGCGGTGGCAACGACACGCTCGATGGCGGCGCAGGCAACGACAACATGCAGGGCGGTGCTGGCAACGACACTTACGTGGTCGACAGCGCCAACGATATCGTCGACGAAGGCGGATCGGGAGGCACTGACACGGTTCTCGCTTCTATTACCATCAGTCTCGCCAATTCGCTCACCGTGCTCGGGACTCTCGAGAACCTGACCCTGACGGGAACCGGAAACGTCGATGGGACGGGAAACTCTGGAAACAACGTCCTCGTCGGCAATGGTGGGGACAATGTACTTGATGGCGGAGCCGGGACCGACACCATGCGTGGCGGCGCAGGCAACGACACTTATGTCGTCGACAGCAACAATGACAGGGTTGACGAAAGCGTGGCCGGATCGGACGGGATCGATACGGTTCGGTCTTCGGTGAACTTCAGCCTGGCCAATGCCAGCCGCGTTTTTGGGGCGGTAGAGAACCTCACGCTGACGAGCTCGGCGAGCATCAACGCCACGGGCAACGCTTTGGACAACATTCTCATCGGGAACAGCGGTGCCAATGTGCTGGACGGGGGACTCGGTGCCGACACCATGCAGGGCGGAAGTGGGAACGACACCTATGTCGTCGACAATGCCAACGACATGGTCGATGAGGCCGCGAGCGGATCCGACGGCACTGACACCGTTCGGTCGTCGGTCACCTTTAGCTTGGCAGACGTGACGCGTGTATTGGGCAATGTGGAAAACCTCACACTAACAGGGGCCGCTAGCACCAATGCCACTGGCAACGATCTCGATAACACCTTGATTGGAAACAGTGCCGCCAATGTGCTGGATGGCGGCGTCGGTGCCGACATCATGCAGGGCGGCGGCGGCAACGATTCCTATATCGTCGACAACGCCAATGACCTCGTAAATGAGTCAGGTTCGAACGGTATCGATACTATCTTGTCATCCGTCAGTTTCGACCTGGCCAACCCTGCGCAGGTGTTGGGCATCGTTGAAAACCTCACGCTGACGGGATCCGCCGATATCAATGGAACGGGGAATACGGCCAATAACGTGCTCACAGGCAATAGCGGAGCCAATCTACTGGATGGTGGAGCTGGAAACGACACGCTGGATGGTGGCGCGGGAAACGACACTATTCGCGGAGGGGCTGGAAACGATACCTATATCGTCGACAGCGCCAACGACACGATCGACGAAAGTGTTGCGAACTCAACAGGCACCGATACGGTCCAGTCCTCGATTTCGTTCAGCCTGCTGAATTCTGTCCGTGTTCTCGGCGTTTTTGAGAACCTGTCATTGACTGGCACCGCTGACATCAACGGTACGGGCAACTCGGCCAACAACGTGCTGATGGGCAACAGCGGAGCAAACGTGCTGGATGGCGGGGCCGGAAACGACACGCTGACGGGCGGCCTTGGAGCAGACACCTTCCTGTTTAGCACCGCCCTCAACGCCTCGACCAACCGGGATACAATCTCGGACTTCAATGTCACCGACGACACCGTGGCGCTCGACGACGCTATCTTCACGACGCTTGGTGGAGCCGGGACTCTGGCGGCCGAAGCATTTCACGTGGGCACCGCGGCGGCCGACGCCAACGACCGGATTATCTATAATCCTACGACCGGAACGCTCACCTACGACACCAACGGCAACGCGGCGGGCGGAGCGGTGCAATTCGCCAACATCGGTACGGGACAGGCCTTGACCAACGCCGATTTCACGGTGGTCTGAGACTGGGTGAGACCGATGAACTCGGGCAAGGTCATCGCAATGTACCCAGGCAACGAACTGAAGACGGCGTTCATGCACTGCTCGGGCGCGCTGCTCGCCGTCGCCCTTTTCTCGGCAGTCGTCAATATTCTCGGTATGACGGGTTCACTCTACATGCTGCAGGTCTACGACCGCGTGATGCCCTCGCAGAGCGTGCCGACCTTGGTCGGCATTACGATCGTCATGGTCTGGCTGTATGCCGCATATGGCCTGCTCGACTTCGTCAGGCTTCGGCTGCTAGTGCGAATTGGGAATACGCTTGACCGCAGGCTTCACCGCAATGCGTTCGAGGCGTCACTCCTGTTACCCCTGAGAACCGGACACGAAGGCTCGCGCGTCCAGCCAATCCGCGATCTCGACCAAATACGGTCGTTCGTTTCCGGAACAGGGCCCACAGCGTTCTTCGACCTGCCGTGGATCCCATTTTACATCGCAGTCATCTACTTGATGCATCCCTCACTCGGCATCCTCGCGACGGCCGGGGCAATGGTGATCGTGTTGCTCACGCTCATTGCCGAAGGGCTGGGTAAGGGGCCTGGTCGCAGGGCGACAGAATCGGTGATCAGCCGCACTACCTTCGCCGACGCTGGACGTCGTAATGCCGAGGTCATCCGGGCAATGGGACTATCGCAGAGGTTTGCGGCGTTTTGGAGCGAACAAAGCACGCGCTTCCTTGCGGACCAGCGGCGACTGTCAGACATCGTCGGTTTTGCCGGGGCGCTCTCCCGGACGCTGCGCATGGTCCTCCAGTCGCTCATGCTCGGTCTAGGAGCCTATCTGGTGATCGAGGGCGAAGCATCAGGAGGCGTGATCATCGCCTCGTCGATCATGCTCGCGCGTTCTCTGGCACCGGTGGATATCGCCATTGCCAACTGGCGTGGTTTCATTTCTGCCCGTCAGAGCTACGGACAACTATCGAGGACGCTCAAGGCTTTCGTCAACCATGGGCAGCCGATGGCGCTGCCACGGCCGCACAATGTACTTTCAGTCGACGGCCTTACTGTCACCGCGCCTGGGCAGCAAAAGCCTATCATCCAGAACATAACCTTCGTTCTTCGCGCAGGAGCTGCCCTTGGCGTCATCGGACCGAGCGCGTCAGGGAAATCCACGCTTGTTCGCGCATTGGTCGGTGCTTGGCCTTCAATACGCGGAACCGTCCGCCTCGACCACGCTGCCCTTGACCAATGGGATCCAGAAGCACTCGGGCGCGACATCGGCTATCTTCCGCAGGATATAGAATTGTTCGACGGGACGGTTGCGGACAACATCAGCCGTTTCGATAGCAACGCTTCGCCGAACGACATATTGTCGGCGGCGCAGGCGTCCGGCGTAGACCAGATGATCCTGCGGCTGCCCGATGGGTTCCAGACCAGGGTGGGCGAGGGCGGCACCGCCCTTTCGGCGGGCCAACGGCAGCTGGTCGGGCTGGCGCGGGCGCTCTACGGCGAGCCATTTCTTGTCGTGCTCGACGAACCCAATTCCAACCTCGATTCCGACGGCGATGTCTCGCTTGCAACTGCAATCCATGGGGTGCGCCGGAGGGGCGGAGTCGTCATTGTTGTCGCCCACCGTCCGTCGGCGTTATCGAATGTCGACCAACTCCTGGTCATGGCGGGCGGCACCGTGCAGGCTTTTGGCCCGAAGGAAACAGTGCTTGCCGCCGTCACGACCATTGCGGCCGCACAGCCACTAGAGGACCCAGCAAGACGCCACGGCTCCACCGTCATCCCGCTGCATGCGGGTGAACGTCATGTCTAGGTTAGAATCCGAAGCGATCTCGCCGTTCAGGCTACCAGGTTCAAACTCGGTATACGCCCCCGAAAAATCCGAAGGCATCCGGGCGAATGTACTGGTCGGATTGGCAATCTCCGTTCTCCTTGTCGGCGGCGTCGGGGTGTGGGCGGGGACCACCTCTCTTGCCGGGGCTGTCATCGCATCGGGAACGGTGGTCGTCGAAAGCAACGCAAAGAAAGTGCAACACCAAACGGGCGGCATCATCGGAGCGATCAACGTCCGCGAAGGTGACCGCGTGGCGGCGGGCGAAGTCATCGTCCGGCTCGACGAAACCCTGACACGTGCCAACCTGCAAATAATCGCCCAGCAATACGACCGAACGATCGCCCGACAGGCGCGCCTTCAGGCTGAGCGCCTCGGTCTTCCGGCGATCGACCTTCCAGACAGTCTGCTACAGAGGGCAGGCGAACCCGACGTGGAGTTGTTGATTGCCGGGGAGAAGGCACTTTTTGAAAGCCGGACCAAGGCGGTTGCGGGCCTCAAGTCCCAGCTTGAGGTTCGTTCGGAACAGTTGGCAAAGCAGATCGAGGGCCTGGAGGCTCAGCGAAAATCAATGAATGAATCGGCGGCCATGGTCGAAAGGGACTACGATAGTCTCAAGACGCTCTACGACAAGAAGCTGGTGTCTCTCGAGAGGGTGAGCCAACTCCAACTGGAATTGTCGCGATTGCACGGGGAGTCTGGACGTCTTGCCGCAGCCATTGCCGAAACTGAAGGCAAAATCAGCGAAACCAAGCTTCAGGCCCTTCAGGTTGACGAGGAGATGCGCAAGGACGTCAACGAGGAACTGCGTGAACTGGACGGCAAAGAGGTCGAGCTCATCGAGCGGAAGGCGGTGGCGCAGGATCAGCTTTCCCGGACCGAAATCAGGGCCTCTCAGTCGGGCTTCGTTCAAGAACTTGCAGTCCATACTGTCGGTGGCGTGATCGGCGCTGGCGAGACCCTTATGCTGATCGTTCCGGAACAGGATCGACTTGTGGTCGACGCCCTGGTCGCGCCCGCCAGCATCGACGACATCGCACCTGGACAGCCAGTGTCGATACGGTTTTCAGCTTTCGAGGCGAACATCACACCAGAATGCAAGGGCACCGTACAGCGGGTTTCGGCCGATCAGATCAAGGACCCACAGCGGCAGATTTCCTATTTCGTAGCTAGGGCCACGCTCGATGACCAGAAGACGTGCCTGGGGACCATCAGAAGGCTGCAGCCTGGCATGCCCGCAGAGGTCCATATCCAGACGGGCGAACGCAGTGTCTGGTCCTATGTGATGAAGCCCCTTTCGGACCAGTTCTCAAGAGCGTTTAGAGAGTAGCCAATCGCTGCCTGGTGCCTTGTGCGGATGGGCTTACATCACAGTTGTGGCGTTTTTGCTAACTTTGCCTTGCACTTTCGACTCGCAGTGCATGCTCGATGGCCACCCCAACAAAATGCGGGACATCGACTTTCAGGCCATCACCCAATCTCTGAAGGGCAGGGACATCCAAGCAGGCCGTCTCACCAGCTAGCATTCCATGCAGGAGATCGAGATCGAAGGCCGTGTCGGCGGACAGTTTCTGGAGATCGAGCTCCTCGACTTCACCAATGATTTTCGCCAGGGCTTCTGGGAAAGAATAGTAGCCGAGCTGGAACTTCACGTGCTCAGCACGGCTTTTTTCCACGGCTTCATCCATTCGAGTCGATACGTACCCGCGGCGATCCTGGAGCCATTTGAGGGCTACCTCAGCAGCGACCTTGGCAGGCTTTCCGGTTGTCTGGATGTTCTCCTTACTCAGTGAATTCCGCACGGCAGGCTCGGTCATTCCCGCCAGCAAAGCCAACCCGCGGATGCCTATATCCCATTCCTCACGAAGGTGGCTGCGGGCTACCGCCATGTCCACAACATGGTGAACTTTGCTGTCGTTGTAGAGATACGGGGATTGCGCACCTTCGAACGAGCTCGGAGTCACGCCCGCACCGAATGCGGCGATCTCAAACTCATGGTCGGACCCGAACCGCCAGTACGCTCCCGTCTGGAACGCAAAATCATAGGCCATATCCAACACTCGGGTGATGTCGAACCGCTCGAGGTCGATCTTGGCCAGGTCATCCGGAATTGGGTTGTTGTGCCAGGTATCGACAGCCACGCCGAGAAATTCCTTAGCGACGTCCGGATTGCGAACGAGGGCAACTTGAGAGGCCTGAGTGAACAGGATTCCGCGGAGTTCCTGGAACATTTCTTCCTTGGTAAAGGGGGCCGTGCTCATGCGGCTTCTCCAGTGCTCGAGAGGGTGTTGATCTTGGCGATCAGAGCAGCCTTGGCGGCCGAGATCTGGCCACCGTTCGTTTGCTTGGACAATTGATCGGCCGATTTGGTGCCGAGAAAGGCGGCAACACGTTCGGCATTCGCACCACTTGGATGAGGCATGCCGTTGAGGATCTGTGCGGGCTTCAAAAGGCCGAGCTTGGCGAGATGCTGGAGCGCGATCGCTGGCTTTGGGCCGAGGGGGAGCCAGACCGCATCATTCAGGACACGGGCTTCCTCGGCGAGATAGGTTTCGATCAGCTCTCGCAGAACTGGCGTCCGCAGCATGTCAGGGGTGCCGTTGTAGTTGGCCCCATCGACAAAGACGGGGTATCGGAGAGCAGAGGTGAAATGCACCTGCTCGCCCTTGGCGGTGAAGAGCTCACCGGTCGACCTGATGCCGAAGTATCGGTTGAGGCCGATCTCGTCCATCATGCGAACGAGATTGTTTCTGGTCCCAGACCCGCTGAAACTGGCTGTCAATTTGGCTGCTCGAAGGGCATCCTCAGGCGATCGGCCACTCTTGAGATGGGTTCGAGAAGCGACCAGTGCGTTGACTGCCTGTACGCGACCAGGAGTGATGCCGACGATGACCAACTTGGCGTGCCGCGCAATGTGGTCGAACGGCGAATACATCACCTCGAGCGAGCCATCACGCTTGTAGCAGAGGGCGTCCTTAATCTGTGGGTCGGCGTATGGATCGGCCGTGTGGATGGCTTCGATGTGAGGAATACGGCTACTGAAATTGTCGATGAGAGTGACCAAGATATTTGGCTCCGATTGGCAATGAATTGGGTTTTAGATTGAAGACTTCCGGAGAGACCTGGCGGCTGTAACCACCCGTTCGTTGTCTCCCAGAATTAGGTAGCTGTTGTGATGACGGCGAAGCTTCTGGACGTCCTGTTTGGAGAGTTCGGCCGCTGCATCATCGAGGGCTTCACGCGTCAGGAAGACGCTCGTCGCACCCTTTGAATTCTTGGTTTCACCATAGCGATAGAGGTTGCCGAGCACATCGAGTGGGATGCCGCGCTGCTGAGCTCGGACGCTTGCGTGCTTGGTAAGTTGGATGTCCATTTCCCGTCGCCTCCTGTCGTATGAGAGGCGTGTATAATCGATCTCATGGATTGTGCAATAGGGAAAATGAGAGAGATGAATAACTTCTATCACAATTAAGAGATAGCGCGCCCTTTGATGGACTGGGGCATCGTGGAAATGAGACGAACCCGCGCTGTAGTCATCAATCAATTAGGGGAAGGACCGATCGCGAGCCAGGCCGGAAAGGGAGTTGGAAGGGTCGGCCAAGGCGCTGCCATCGTCGTAGTTCTCGGGACTAAAAGTGCCCGTGGAGACGCGGGATGATGTGGAACGTGTCTGAGGCGGGGTTTTGCATTATAAGGGGTTGCGCGGGCAGTTTAGAAGCACCACGGCATATGCGCGACTGTCTCAAGATCATCCTCCTTCAATTTCCTAATCCTTTCGATGGCCACCAATTCATCAACTTGGACAATTCGCATTTCGTTTAAAGCGAGTAGTGATCTGCTTACGGTTTCAAAACCCTATTTGGAATCCTAATAGACATTTGAAACCATAAGCCCCCGGCGGGTTCGGAACGTCAACACATGGAACGAAGGTCGTTCGCCCGTGAAAACATTCGCCGACGTCCTCGAAGCAGGTTTTCGCATGCTCGGCATCTGCGGCTGCGGCCGTGACGAAGATCTCGACCTAAGCAAATACGACCCCCAGCGGGTGTGGGCAGGCAAGATCTTCAGGTGTCGTTGTGGCAGGGTGGCAACCGTCAAAGTTATTGCCACCGCAGCGACGCTTGATGGCTACAAGCGGCAAACCGAGGGTTGGTAGGAAGCCGTGACTAGCGACGAGAAGGCAGTGTCACGACTGCGGAGCTTCTGAGATGTCGACGTCGCTCTGCGGTGTTGGGCCAACCAGCATTGCCCTCGCGGAGGCCAATTCTAAGCGAACATTCTCTGGAAGCGCATTGGCCTTGTAGTTGACTGCGCATTTGCAAAGGAAGTTGTGTCGAAGGCCGCGGCAAGTCCGGAGATGATTGGAGCTGATATTGGATCTCAAAAAGACATTGGCAGCTGAATGGTTAAAACTCAGCCGTAGTAAGCGCGAGTTCCTGTAGCTCAACATTCCATTGAAAATAATTAATAGTACTGCGCACAATAGAGCTATTGAAGCCATAGCGCGGCCAATTATCGGAATAAAGAGAAATGCGATAAATGGGGACAAGATCAGATAAAAAGAAGATTCAGCAGCGGACATTAAAGCGGCACGGGCGATACCGTGATGTCTCAATTGAAAGTAGACAAAATGGTCTGTTTCTTCGGGCGCGTCTAGAATGGGATGGGTTGCCGAACCCAATTTCGATTTTATTAAGTGCAATTCTTCTATCATCAGAACGTGAAGAGCATCCATCGCGGATTTTGCGGCCGCAACTGCAGATGCCCGATCAGCATCACGTTCCTCCGATGCATGCAGCTCAGAGGCACGTTTAGCGGCTTTGAGCGCACCCTTTTCTAGAATTCTGTCCTGCCGGGCTTTCTCGAGTTCGGCAGCTTGGGCGGCCTTTGCCCTATCCGTTTCATTTTGTTCTCGAATTTTCCGCCGAATTTCAGGAACAACTCGTGTGCTGATTTGATTAAGACCAAGCGCTTTCCTGTCCATGATTTTAAGCGCGTCGTCAGTCCAAGACTCGTGGATCTCTTCGGCTCTTAGCCTTGCCGTTACGGCCTGTCGGCGTTTCTTATCTTGCTGGCGCGATTTCCGCTCATTCTGGCCGTCGACACGGGCGTTGTGGATGGCGGTTTCGAGCCATTTGTCGCCTTTGTAGCTTCTCTTCCTCAGCGCCATCCGCCGCCGCCCCCCCCACTCTTCGTTGCCCCGCAGATACGATATCCAAATCCCGTTGTTCGTCCATCCTGCCGACAAGATATGCTGACCAGGGGATGTCAGTAGTCAGGCTGAACACCGTTGGTCACGAAACCTTCTCGCGTAGCCAAGACGAAAGACCAGCATCCAGCACCATTCGTCCCAGAGCTTGAGGGCCAATCATGGTGACGCCCCTTACGTCCTCTTGGACGGATATCTCCCCCGTATGCCAAACGAAAAACATTCGATCGTAAATTGCGGCCGCTTCGAGCCTTTGCATGTAATCGCGAAGGCTGGCGTCATCGGCCCGGGATTTCACCTGAACAAAGGCGCGTTCCGAAGTCGTTGGAAGGACGAGCTCGAGATCAATGGTCTTTTGAGTGCTGCCAATTGCACTGACCCGCCTCCATCCACTGGTCGAAAAGACCAGGTCGACGAGCAGTTCGAAGTCCTTCCACGTGAGCAACCGCATCATGTGGACGATGGCTTCAATCAGCGCCAGCTCGGCTTCCTCGGCCGCGGCGACCTCAGGCAAGAGCTCGTCGTTGAGCTTGCGCATAAGGTAGTCAAAAGCGCTGACTTGGCAGATAGTCCCTCGGAATCCTTCGACCACCAGCAGCCGACCCGACAGCCGATCCTTGGTCAGGGGTTTGCCGCCGACACTTCTGCTGCTCCATCCCCCAACTGTGCCCCGTTTGCGGGTCTGATCATTTGGCTGCTCCACTGGTCCTGAAGGCCTGCACCAGTGGAGCATTCCATCGGCGAATGTGATGAATATCGTATCCTCACCGGATTCGTAGAAAGCCCGGATCTGCTTCACATCGCGGGTCGCAGTGCCTCCGTTCGGGCGTTTGGAAAACCACAAATCCCAAACTGCTTTCCAATCTCCGGATAAACAGAGTTCATGGGGGGTTTCCAGGTATCCAAAGCGAATGCTCCCATCAGCAAAGCACTCCTTCTCCCAGTCGCCACCCACTCCAAGTTTGATGAAATATGCAGCTTTCGCCTGAATCTTCGCCATGATGCCCCACTCGTCCGCTTAGATAGATAAATGAGTTCAAGCAGATACGGCAAGTCATAAAGCGCATCCTAACCACTCATAGGAGAGGATAGGCAGATTACAGAGAAGGCACGTGTGCAGTACTGGGATCTCAATTCGGCCGATACTCACAAAAGCAGCCAATAATCTTAGGTTTGGCGCGAGTTCATGGAACCAGCTAACCACCAAAAAGAAGTGGCATTTTTGCAACAAGGCCACTTTTCTTGTTGCGAGGTGTAAATATCTCGGGGGCTAAAGCCATAGGTCAAAGCGGGCAATTTGCTCGGGCGGATAATGGAGTGAGCAGCTTGGCTATCGGTAACGCGGTGCAGCGAGGATCGTACGTTTACGTCAGAGACGAAAGGGGAAACAGCCTTTGCCAGATTCCTGCTGGGAACGGGCCTTCTGACGGCCTTCTTGGGTACACTGGCACGAGCGTCAGCATCCGGCGAGGGAACAACATCTACACGTACGATGAGCGCGGCAGAAATCGAGGTGAGCGTCCAGCATAGTTGGCCGCGATGTGGATCATCGGGGCATTTGGACGTGCGACAACGTCAATCCGGCGGGTGAGATAGTGATCTTTGGGGGGGTACTACAGTGAGCAAACAAATTTTGCCATCAGGGCTGACTGTGCTTTTGGTCGCCGGGCTGTCCATAGGCTATGGGCACGCAGAGGCCAATATTAGTGTAATGACGTTGCCATATTCGGGATGGGAGGTCGAATTTCCTTTCGATGATAACGGAACAGGGACGATCAAAATCCAACCCAACACCAAGCAAGGGCGGCAAATTGCGGCCTCCGTTGCTTTCTACAGCTTTGAATTTTGCAAAAACTGGTTCGGGAAGGTCCACCCTCTTGGGAGTCTATATATATCAAAGGCCCGGAGGACGAACCCTCAAGAGTTTGCCGTCTTGCAGCGTTCAATCCAAAAGGCCGTCCAGAAGGTAGGACTTCGAAAAAATCGCGAAACCTGCATCATGCTAACTGGGCCGTACCAGGCAGGCGGGGATGTCTCACTGCTCATGCCATGGGGAGACGAAGGCTTTTATCCGGAGCAAGATCAATGATCGGTGCTGCGAATAGTCAAGACAAGCCAATTTTAGTTGACGAATTGAGCACGCTTCTGGCTGGAGTCCATCGCTTCAACCCGAAAACTCTAGCTTTCGTAGGCGGGCGTGCCCGCGAATTTCCATCGATGGCACTATACGATCCAGTCGATTGTGAAGTGATGGATGCTATTCGCTCGAATGTTGATCGATTGCATAGCGATGAAGGAACCCGAACCGTGGTGCTTTCTGCAAAAAACCCTACGGCTGAGAGTGCCGAAATATACATCTATGATCAAAGTTATTTTGTGATTGGTGACCATGTAAATGAAGAAACAGGAGAAATGCGGTTTGAAGAACCGGTCTTTAATGGGTCAGTATTAAAGTTCGAGTTTTCAAATCATGGTCAATATATTGCGGAAATCTGTGTCGACTGCCGTGATGATCCTGATGCCGTCTTGAGGTTGTCGGAGCCGCGAAGGTTTAGAGGATTAAAGGGATGCATGCCGCACGCGGAATGGTACTCGCCGATCCGGGATCGACTTACTTTTCTTTTCACCGTCCAGAAGGAGCACTCGTACTATTTGGCACTGAGCTTTCAGTGCGAGGCCAGAAAGCCAGCTTTTAAGTGGGCGAAATTTACCAGGTTGGGAAATGACGAAGTGCGCGAGGGCCAATGAGAGTTTGCATTCACCGAGGCAGTAAGCAAATTGGTGGCAGCTGCGTCGAACTCGAACATGACGGCAGGCGCATTCTTGTCGACCTGGGACTACCGCTCGATCTCGAGGTGGAGAAAGCGACACTTCCCGCTATTGAAGGATTGCACGAACAAGAATCAGGTTTGCTGGGAGTGGTCTTGAGCCACGGGCATCGGGATCACTGGGGCCTGCTGCCGAAACTGGAAAGACCGATCGACGTCTATGTCGGCCGCAAAACGTTATCGGTCATGCGTGCCGCGCAGCCATTCGTGCCAGGTGGCTATGTGCCAGAAAATGCGATCCCTTACGAGGACCGAACCGCTTTCGAAGTCGGGCCTTTTAAGGTCACTCCCCACCTTATGGATCACTCGGGTTTCGATGCATATAGCTTACTGATCGAGGCAGGGGACAAAAGGCTTCTGTATTCGGGAGATATCAGAGGTCATGGTCGGAAAGCCGCTCTTTTTGAACGCTTTGTGGCGAACCCGCCTCACTCTGTCGATCTCATGCTCATGGAAGGATCCAGTCTTGGGAGGCTGGCTGAAGGCGAGCGCTTCGAAACCGAAGCTCAAATCGAAAAGCGATTGCTTGAAGCGTTGTCCAGGACGGAAGGGATGTTACTGGTCGCCTGCTCGGTCCAAAACATCGATCGCGTGGTCAGTGTTTATAGAGCAGCAAAACGCTCGGGCAGGCAGTTGATTGTCGACGCATATGGGGCGGAAGTCCTGAAGGCCACGGATACCGCATCCATTCCCAAACCCGCCGATGATTGGGATGATGTGAAAGTCTACATACCGAAGTACCAGCGGCGGCTTCTTGTGAAGAACGAAATCGCCCACCTGGTCGACGGCTACAAGGGGCGACGGATATTTCCCGAAAAGCTACCGACGGAAGTCGCGAGATCGGTGATGATTGTCAGGCCATGGATGCTGGCCGACTTGCAAGAGTTCGGGGCGTTGAACGGAGCCCGTGCGATCTGGTCCCAATGGGAGGGGTATCTTGCCGAGGAAACGGGTGTGAAGTTTAGGGAAAAATGCCGTGAACTTGGGATTCCGCTAGAAACGATACACACCTCAGGTCATGCCGATATTCATGACCTTCAACGCTATGCCAGGGCGGTAAATCCTGCCAGGCTCGTGCCGATTCACACCTTTTTTCCAGAGCAGTTTGATAACCTTTTTAAGAATGTTGTGCCGTCCGAAGACGGAAATTGGTTGGAGGTCTGAATAATTGTCCAGTGCAGCATCTGCCTTTTCGAGAAAACTGAGTCCAGAAAACCTTGGAATCCTGCAATTCTTGGCGGCAGCAGCCGAGCCAAACTGGCTTCAAGAAGCGCTAGCTGACCCAGAGGTATTCTTTGCGCTTCGGAATAACCGCGTGGATGCCTATTTCGGGGGCGCTCTGATTTACAGGGTAGATTTCAATGCAGGCGATGCAGTTCCCCAGACGCATGTTAAGTACCTAATTCGGGAGCCCAGAAAGGGTCAAGAATACGTTTCGATGCGAGGAAATGGCTTCGACTATGACCCACTTCAACGCATGCAAACCGAATATCGCTTGGGTTCGTCCTTAAAAGAAATCAAAAGTGCGTCGTCATATTATGCGCAGGTCGAACGAAACGGAGTCCATCGCGTAATTGTCGGCGACCCGTTTGTTGTCGACGTTGAACTCTCGATTGTCCAATCTAAGGGAATGGCCGAAGGTGATGTTTTGTCGCCGGAGCCAATCGAAGAAGAGATGTCAAAACAGCATGATCGCATTGACATTGTACGTCTTGAACCTTTTTCAGGGGGGCACAATCTCGTCTTCTGGGAGGCGAAGCACTACAGCAACGCGGAACTCTTTGGGGATGGAGTGCTAAAGCAGGTTGAGCGGTATCGAAGGCAGATCGAAAGGCACGAGCATGCCTTAGTAGATCAGTATCGAACTGTCTGTGGCTTTCAGGCTCAAATCCTCAGAATGCGTCAGACGGTTACCGGAAATGAGGTGGATAGTGACGTTATTGAGATGCTGGAAGGCATTGGCAATCTAAGGACGACCTTAGCCGTGGACTTGCAACCGCGGATTTTTGCTTTTGGTTTTGACAAGGAGCAGAAGGAATATCGGTGGAAATCTCGAATGAAGGTACTCCAGAACGAGTTGGGTGCGGACTATCGGGTTCGGGCAATTGGAGTGCCGAAAGGTGGGAGCCTGGGAGCTAAATACCGATAGGCAGCCATGTTGACCTGGCGACGAAGTTAGATCGCGCTGCAATCCTTCCCTCCCTACCGAGGGCGTCTGGGACGTTGACGTCATCATTGCGATCACAGTCGCTTTCTGTGATGAGGGAGGCATTCCTACTCGTCACCAAACGCAACATAGACGCCCTTCCAGTAATATTTCTGGCAAGCTTGGCCCGCTGATAGGCCACCATCAAATAAAAGGCTGGAGCCACCATCGGCAGGAGCGACGTAGGTAAAACTTCCCTGGAAGTCACCACTTAGAGCGTCGTCGAAGTTTTCTGACGGGCTGTAACGGACTTCGCGACGTTCCATCGTGGACGATACCTTACATAGGACTTTGCCTGCATCGAGACGGTCCGCCGCGACGTAAGTTACGGCGTACTGCTTGCCATCCGTCTGTTTTTCGATTGTTATCCAGCACTGAATCGATTCTTCGCAGTCGCCGCTCCACTCGCCGACATATGGATCGTTCGCGTGGGCAGCCGTCGAAATGACGATGCCAACTACCAAGCCCAGCCCTAATACTTTCTTCATCCCATCGACCCCCTTGAATGAATGGCGTTTATGAATATTATTGCCCGCTATGTCAACAATTGAGAGACATGAGGGAGATATGCCCGCGCGCCGGGCAATGCTCATGCCAAGCTGCATGGCTTCTTCAACCAGCCTGACCTTCTCGGCCACCGATCAGCGGCGGCGGCGGCGTTGCACTGAGGTAATAACTTCGACCCGGCTGAATGGGATATCAGAGGCTTTAGACATAGTCGTACTCATGGGCGCATGCCTATGCCTTATCGGCTATGCCGACTGTTCGGTTAAAACGGGGTGCGCTCACATGTTGACCGCGGAGTACCCATTCCGGAAAGCACGCTGCGGGACCTCCAAGAACTCGGGCGGTCTGTCGGCGCAGCATTTGACTTGCAGCCTTTGGCATAGCTAACTGGGTCGCAACATTCGGCCGCTGATTGCTAGGGCCACAAACGGGACGCAAAAACTGGGCAGTCCTCGACTTGGTGATCATTAAGTAAACAGCAGATGGAAATGCTGGGCTTTGGGAGCTATGGCATGCAAGTCTCCTTTAAAGGCAAAAAGGTCGCTGTAGCAGGCGGAAGTCGGGGTATCGGTCGCTCAATTGCGCTGGCGTTCGCCGCGGAAGGTGCCGATGTGGCGATCTGCGCTCGCAGTGCGCAAGGCCTAGAGGCGGCTGAAGTCGAGCTCAAGCGACATGGAGCTACGGTTTTCAGCATGCCGTGCGATCTAGCTGAAGCATCTGCGGCCGCGCGCTTTGTGGCAGAGGCCGCCCACGCGCTCAATGGCATCGACATCCTGATTAACAACGCGTCGGGTGTAGGCTTGAAGGACGACGAGAGCGGCTGGTTCGCCAGCGTAAACGTCGACTTGATGGCGACAGTGCGCGCTACCCAGGCTGTCATACCGCTGATGGAAAAAACGGGCGGTGCCATCATCAACATCTCGTCGATTTCCGGGCTTATGGCGGTGCCGCGCTCTCTTCCTTACGCTGCAGTCAAGGCGGCGCTCGTCAACTACACGATGGGGCAGGGAGTAGCGCTCGCATCAAAGCGCATTCGGGTGAACGCCATCGCGCCCGGCTCGATAGAATTTCCAGGCGGCGTGTGGGACAACCGCAAGACGTCCGATCCCGAACTATACCAGCGCACCCTCAACAGAATACCTTGGGGGCGGTTTGGATCGCCAGAGGAGATAGCAAAGGTTGCACTGTTCCTTGCGAGCGAAATGGGAAGTTGGGTGACCGGGCAAACAATTGTCGTCGATGGCGGTCAGTCTCTGGCCTAAACGTGCAGGGGTTCATGTTTTGGACACGCCTACGAATTCAGGGCCCAGATCAAACCTCCAAAACCGCGTTTGAGAGCGCAATCACCGAAGTGCAATTGGCAGCTGCGTCGTGCTCAATTATCGGGACAAATGCACTTCTTGTTGGGCAGTTGGAGCGGGCTGTGACCCTTGCGGAAATTCCGCTCCCACTCGCAAAATGGAAGTTTTCAGCTGGGCAATTCGTTCCCCGATCTCCTCCGCAGTCACCTCGATCTGTAACTTTTCCTGGATGAACTGCAGACGGCTCTCGGCGTCACGGATCAATTCCGCCCACGATTTAACCCAGACCCTGTGGTTCGGTTTGTCGAGATAGAGGCCAACTGGCCAATTCTTTTGGGTGATCCGTTCCTTAACCACGGGGTCATATTCGCCGCTGACCAGATAGAAATTCCAGAATGTGGACGTTCCTATGAAGTCTGGCTGGGCAAGGATTGCGTTAACGTAATCCTCGAGCTGATCGAGTTCCTTCCGACCGACTACTAAGGACGGCCGCTTCAATTCAACGAGTATAAATTCCCGATGTCGGCGATCGGGGTGGGGAACCACACGGCCCATAAAGGAGTCGATGCGGCCAATTTTGCCGTCCGGTTTCCGCGCTCTTGCCCCTTTTGCCCGCTGAAGCGATAGTTCTTCCGAAACGCGGCCCATAATCTTGGTCAATCCGACCTCGGCCATTGTAAAGTGAAAGTTCTCGCCGAAAATCCAGGTATTGTCTCGGATTAGGACGTCCAGCTCTCCGCGCTCCTTGATGGATTGTCGGTGTTTTGGTTCGAAAACCATCTCACGAAGAACCTGCAGTGCAACAATACGGTCCGCAATGAGGCTGGATGCTGAGATGATGTGTCCAAGCTCGGTCTTCTGGAGCAGGCTTGAAAACTCGTCCTGCCTTGTTTTCGGGAGGTTGAATACCGCACGAAGGATGCGTGAAACCGATTCTGGATTGTGACTGATCGCTTCCCGAAGCAAGCCAAGGGTGATCTTCTTCAGCGAGTTGTCGGCTTTTTTGAAGTCTCGCGAATACGAAGACACGGCGTGAGTGGCGATATCGAAAACCTGCCGCTCTCGTCTCTCGACTTCGTCCCGCGGGTCACCCTCGTAGGGGTAAACGCCAGCATCGATTAATTCCTGGATCAATTCACCAGACTTCTCAGCCTGGCGTGTTCGGAAGTAGTCCCCGACCAAGTCCCGTATGTGTTCCAATACTCTTGCGAAATCTGGATCCGTCAGCCCGTCCACCTCCAACAAGTTGGCGTTGGCGATTTCTTGAAAGAACGGGGAATACGCATAAACAGAGAAATCGAAGCCCGGCGCGGTGACATTGGCCGCTTGGGAGCCGAGAACGACGCCACTTTCGCCGCCAAAGTAGATTTTGCGGCTCCCGGCTTTGGACTTCCATTCGATGACCCGTAGGGACATGTCCTTCACAACCCTGCCAGGGCAAACAATGATCGCTTGCGGGAAATCGTGGGATTTTTCGATGGTCGCGTTCGGGTCCACGCGATGGCCGTCGTAAACAACGCTGACGCTTGGATATTGAAGGATATATGGAGCGAAGATGGCTCCAAATTCCGACCTTGCTTCCTCGCTTGTTAGCCAGTCGAACGTGTCCTTGAGCGGGTTCAGCTCGAGGATCGTGCCTCTTGATGCGCCGCGTGCTGCCTGCGCGGGCTCCGAGACGGAGCTTTTGTGAAGTGTATCGGCATCAATTGCGATGGACAGAGAGAGGAGGCTTCCTTCCTCCTCGTAGACGGAGGCCCAGTTGGCTTTCGACGCCAAGGAGTAAAATTTCAGCCGACCTTGGCCTTCTTTGCCGTGAATCACTCGAGAATTGAGTGCCGTGCGGCTGGTTTGAAGTTTCCACGAGTCGCCCAGGCTCTCGAAGTCATGTTCTGCCCGCGGTTTGCTGATTCCAGTCCCGTTGTCCCTGATCAGGATGGAATGTAATCCACCCAATGGGTTACGTGAGAATTCGACCGACACTTCATCGGCATCAGCATCGAGTGCATTCCAAACAAACTCGGCCAGTGCTTTCACATAGTCGCGCGTACTCGCGACCTTTGCCAGATGATCATGTTTTGCTTTGAGTGTTAATTCCGTCATATCGTCCCCCGCGTAAACCTATCAGGTCGTCAGTGTTGGTAAAAGCCCGGAGAACGGGTTTGCCGCCGAAGGCTCAATGCTGTGCCATCCATGTTGAGCGCTCGTGGATGGGCTCACTGGATGATGGACATCGCAGGCTAAATCGTCAGGATAGGTGTGGGGAAGGTAAGCTTGCTGGTGGAAGCTTATCGCATGTTGGGGTGAAATCTTGGAAGAACAATCTAATAGCATTGCTGTCGTCGTTGCGCTTGCGTTTCTCGCGTTGCCGTTCTTGATCGCATTTACCTCTTACAAGTGGTGGCGATCAAACAAGTCAGTCGGTTTGCTAAATGAGCGATTTCGCAAGGTAATAGATGTCGATGAGGAGGTGGCCAGGTTGAAAGGCCAGGTCGCCGTTGAGAGCGAAGAAATCGATAAGCTTCGAGGGCAGTACAAAGACAAAAAACAGATTTACGATCGCCTAATTGCTGAGGTGGCGATCTTCGATGAGCGCTTGGCCTTTGCGGAAATGGGCGTTTACGAACCTCATTTCGATTTCACCGATAGCGACGAGTACAAGGCGGCCGTTTTTTTGGTGCGAGAGCGCCAGAAGACCATGATCTCGGACAAGACGGCCGTGATTTGCACCACAAAGTGGTCAGTCGACGGAAGCGCGTCGAAGGGTCAAACGATGACCAATCGGAACATTCGTCTAACTCTTCGAGCATTTAACAACGAATGTGATGCGGCAGTGGCTAACACACGCTGGAACAACGTCAATGCGATGGAAAAGCGTATCATTCGAGCGCAGGAGCAGGTCGACAAGCTCAACGCATCGAATTCGATTTTTGTAGCCAATGAGTTCCTAAAACTGAAGCTCCAGGAGCTGTATCTCGCCCACGAGTATCGGGAAAAGCTCAAGGAAGAGCGCGAAGAGCGAGCAGAGGCGGCCCGCCTTGCGCGGGAGGAACAACGTTTGCTGCGTGACATGGAAGAGGCTCAGGAGGAAGAGGCTCACTACGAGCGAATGCTTGCAAAGGCGAAGGCTGAAGCAGCCAGAATTGTTGGCCCCCAACTCAATGCTTTTAGTGAACAAATAAAGGTGCTTGAGCGGGATCTAGCCGAGGCTCACGCCAAGGTAGAACGGGCGCAGGCGATGGCCGAGCGAACCCGTTCTGGCTATGTGTACATCATCTCTAATATTGGGTCATTCGGTGAGGACGTTGTGAAAATTGGGCTCACTAGGCGGCTTGATCCGTTGGATCGCGTCCGCGAACTTGGCGATGCGAGCGTCCCATTCATATTCGATACTCATGCTATCATCTACAGCGACGACGCTCCGGCGTTGGAACGCGCTCTTCACACTGAGTTTGCAGCGACACGCATCAACGCCCAGAACTTTCGCAAGGAATTTTTCAAGGCCTCCCTCGACGACGTGGAGACAGCTGTGAAGCGACTAGCGCCCAGTGCTTCTTTCTTCAAGGACGTCGAAGCACAAGAATATCACGAGACCATCTCAAAGAGGCGCGAGGCTCTAGAGCGGACCACGCATGTGGAACATACGCTTTTTCCGGAAACGATTTAGGTCAGAGATGCGAAATTTCTTCAAAGTGGCAATCACGCTCTGGGCTATCACCTTGGTCACCTCTATTGCCCGGGCAGCCGATATCGAATTGCTCGATATCCCTGGACAGTCCGTCAAATTCGTAAGCATCAAGGGCGAGATTTTGTCTGGCGACGGCGCGAGGTTCGTCGACGTCGTCGAAGGCCACGACCGCGTTTCCGTCATTTTGGAGAGCCGAGGCGGCGTGGTAAAGGAAGCTCTCCAGATCGGCGCAGAGATCCGTTTGCGCAATTTCGCAACGATGGTTCTCCCGGACGACGAGTGCTTTTCAGCGTGCGGTCTGATCTGGGTATCGGGAGCCAGACGCTATATGTCGCCCACCTCGAAACTTGGCTTTCATGCTGCATATCGCGAGGAAAACGGCGAATACAAGGAATCGGGTGTAGCAAACGCCGAAATCGGCTCCTTTCTAACCCATCTGGGTCTACGTATCGAGGCTATCCGGTTTTTCACGATCGCAGGGCCGACTGAGTACCTTCGGCTTACACCAGAGCGGGCGAGGGCGCTCGGTATCGAGGTTTTCGAGCAAAACGGGACGGAGGTCACAACACCATCGGAGGCACCCACAGCGGATATCCACGCTGACCGGTTCGTGAGCTACACACTCTTGTTGTCCAAGTGCGGCGACCTTCTCGAGCCCGACAAGGCCGTTATTGATAGAGCGGTGAAGAGAGCTTTCGATGAGGGAAATCGGATCGTGGGTGGCGATAAGTGGATCGATCTTTGGACACCTCTGCTCGACGAGGTGAAGGCGCAGATCAACTCAAAGGGCATCTTGGCGCTATGTCTTGAGGTTGAAGCCCAACTTCGAGGGCAGGGCCAGCCTACAGGCGTCGACGGCCCAAGCTTCGCATGCTCTGCTGCTTCAACGTCAACAGAGCAATCGATGTGTGCGGACGAGGCCCTCTGGGCGAAAGATCGTGCAATGAATGCGATCTATTTCTATATCCGAGGCTATGACAACGCGAAGGTTCGGAAAGCGCTCCTGGCAGATCAAAGACAATGGCTGAAACAGAGGAACGCATGTGGTGGTAATACTAGCTGCTTGAATTCTGTCTATGACGAACGCCTTCAGCTGTTTCGTGAGGTCGATGTTTCACAGCCAGTTAATTAAAAAGGGCGAATGTCAGGCTGCCCTGAATTCGCGGATAGCGTCGAGTGCGGGCTCAGTCAGACCTCAACAGCGACCAGGGTTTGCTTGACTATTCAGCTTAGTCGTAGCCTTTTAACGTAGGAGGCCACTTGGCGACACGTGTTACCAAACAGAATCGCTCACGCGATCCATGGTGGAAACGGCTCGCAACCGCTTATGCGGTAGTTGCGGCGGTCGGAGCCACGGCGGTGACGCTGGTCGTCAACTCTGACAAAATGGTAGGTCTTTGGCAGAGCTATTTCCTCGATTTACCAGAGAATCTTCGCATAGGTGACGAGAAGCTTATAATCACAACTGTTGGTGTAGAGGGTCCAGTATTTGCTCCAACAATTGAAGATTACATCGTCCGTATTAACTATGTCGTCTCGATAGATAAGCGCATTCGCGAAACTGAATGCAATTACAAGTTCATGGGTGCCGACACTTATGGGCAAATGTATGCACTGTCTTACTTCAAGGCCCCGTCGTTTGCAATAGAAGTTGGAGTGGAGGCGTCGGATCAAGACCTCTTGATCACAAAACTGCCGATACCGAGTCGTGATTTTGTTGTGTTCTTTCGCGTGGAATGCGACGGCGTCACCTCTAACGCTATTACGTTTACCATTCCCCGCAAGCAAACACAGAGTAAGGCGGGCCTGAACAGGGCTGGATAGCACATATTGAAGTTTCTCAGCTGGATAGCAAGGCGACTCAATATTGGTCGCCGATATTCGGCTTCCGGTGTCTAGGCATTCTTGGATGGAGGACGGTTCTGCCCTGTGGGCTTTATGCGAATTCGCATTGCTCCCCCTTCGGGCTGTTCAATGTCGAAATCGTTGGTTTTCCGGACCAGATCGCTCAACTTGCGGAAGCCAAATGTCCGAGGATCGAAGTCGGAGGCCAGGTTGGCTAGCTGGGTGCCGACTGCAGCCAACGACACCCAGCCGTCTTCGCTCTCCATTTGGGCGATGACTTTTTTGATTATGGGGGTGGCTGCCGTCGGCGACCGCAGAGGCTTGCTGATCGTCGCGTTGCCTTGGCTGCTTGGGTGAGCCGCCACAGACAAGTTTTCCGTGTAAATGAACCGCCGACAGGCTTGGCGGAAACTCTCTGGGGTCTTTTCTTCGCCAAAACCGAAAACATCGACACCCTGCTCGCGAATGCGGGCCGCAAGACGGGTGAAATCGCTGTCCGATGAAACAAGACAGAAGCCGTCGAACCGTCCGCTGTGAAGCAGGTCCATGGCGTCGATTACCAGTGTGATGTCGGAAGCGTTCTTGCCTGTTGTGTATGCGAATTGTTGCTGTGGGATGATCGCGTGTTTCGATAGAATGTCGGCCCAGGCCTTCGATCGTGTACTGGAAAAGTCTCCGTAGATCCGGCGAACGCTTGCTTCGCCAATCTTGGCGATTTCCTCAAAGAGGCCGTCAGCTATCTTTGCTGAGGCGTTGTCAGCGTCGATGAGTACGGCGAGACGAGGGGAGCGGACTTCTGCAGGCATGGTGTTCCAATCAGATCTCAGTTTCCAATCGCGGCCATCCGCAGTGTCAACAATATGCAGCTAACAGCCGCTTTCGGCGCGGATTCCAGAAATCAGGTTTAGATCGCCTTCTTGCCTTGTGGTCACTACCGACGAGCCGTCGCATACCTTTCCGTTTTTGCTCTCAAACTTGTAGCGCGCTCGGAATTGGTTTGGGGCGAGCTGGTCGAGATCGATCAGCTCAAGCGGCCGTTTCAGGGTGCCGTAGAAATCGGAAAGAGCCTTGGCAGAAAGCGGGCCTTTGCCACGCTTCTCGGGAACGATGTTCATAGCAGCCGATGCGCCATCGCCGATCTCGAGAGCGTAGTAAAAGGCCTCGACCGTGGTCATGGCGACGGATGGATCGGCAGGGTCTGAGAGAGCTGCGGCCGAGACCACAGTCATGAGAAGGGGAGCATGGTGGTGCCCAGTGTGACCACCAAAAAGTTCCTTCCCGACAAGGCTTACGGACTTGCCTAGCCATTGGCGGAGGACATTACTGTCATCAATGAGGTGAATTCGATCGACGGGCGCGTTGTCTGCGAGAAATTCGTCCCCCGTCACACATATCGGTGTGTGCAGCGTCAGGATGTAGGCTGGCTCAGGCGCATCCCCTTGGCGGACATCCGTGTAATTGGGCGGCCCAGCAAATATTGGGCGGGAGAGATCGCCAGTTACCTCGAGCTGCTGATCTTTCAAGATGTCTAGGCAGGCAGCCGATGCGAAACTCGACATTGCCCAGCCGACAAAAGTCAAAAGTAGCGGCAGCACAAGCTTCATTGATGCGTCCCCACGCTGTTCGACGAGACGAGGATAGTATGCTGCCATCGAAATAGCATTCGGAAATCGGCGTAAGATGGTCTGTCGGCTATGGCATAGCCCATTTGGGTGTTTCACGATCCACTTCTGCGAACGATGCTTACGGGGCCGTTCAACTAGCAGGAGGATCCCATGAGCAAGAGCATCATCGTACTGTCTGCTATCATGGCTGCGCTAATCCCAGCCACGAGTCTGGCGGACGAACTCCCCAAAAACGCTGTGCCGCTGACCGCTTCGGAGGCCCGTGAACTCTATTCTGGAAAAACGACAAACTGGTCAAAGAGTCGTGCCTATTTCGCGCCCGACAACACCTACCTCATGTACGGAAAAAACAAGACTTGGTACGGGGAAGGCACTTGGACCGTCGATGGCAACAAGGTATGCGGCAAGATCAAAACTACCTCGGTCAAGGACGGAAAGTCTGACACTGGTGGAGATTGCTGGACCTGGTATCGAGTAGGAAAGAAGTACATGACATTATGGAGCGGGGAAAAGAATCAAAGGAAAGGCTACTACGACGGCGAGCTCAAGAAGATGAGCTCCGGGGACGAAGTCTCAAAAATTGTTGCAGATCTCAAAAAGAAATCAGGGGCCTAATTCCATCCGACATCAACCTAAATGAGTTGTCGGCATTGGTCGAAGCCATCATTCGCATGTCGTAGGATTGAACTCCATGCGCGGTTTGCTGATCAGATCGCTTTTCGCCGCCTTATCATCTGGGCTGTGGAGCTCGGCGCAAGCCACCGATGTCGATACCGCGATAGTGTTCGCGATCGATGTTTCCGCATCCATCGATCCTGTTGCTGCAGACACACAACGTAACGGACACGCAGATGCACTGATTGCGCCCGAGGTCATTGCAGCCATTGCGCGAGGCGGCACTTTTGGATGTATCGCCATCACCTATGTGGAGTGGGCGGGTCGTGGCCATATGCGCTCAGTCCTGCCGTGGAAGACGATCTGCGGTGCAGATGATGCACAAGCTGCGGCGACTATCATCAGGCGAGACGGTGACTTAGGTCTCGGATGCAGGAACAATTGCAGCACGTCAATTTCATTCGCCATTGATCTTAGCGGCCTGCTTTTTGACCGGTACGTAGGACAAGCTGTCAAAAAGGTCATCGATATCTCCGCCAACGGCACCAACAATGATGGCCTTCCAGTTGCCGTGAGCAGATTGCGAGCGATCGAAAGGGGCTACATCATCAATGTGATCGCTATGCCTGCCATGATACGCGGGGTGAAATACGATCTTACGGACTATTTTGCAAAGGCCGTGATTGGGGGGCCAGGCGCGTTCGTTATCATGCCGAACTCCGTGCATGATTACGCATTTGCCCTGCGTCGAAAGCTGGTGATAGAGATCGGTGCCTTGGAGTGAGGCTCTAGGTTCACCTCGAAAACTAGCCAATTTCCAGACGATACTAGGTCCTCGGGGGCGTCGCCCGGGACGCCTTGAGGTTTACCCTTACGTTGCGACAGGCCACTCAATCGCGTCTGAAACGGAGGAATACCACTGCGATAGCGTTCGGCTTTATGGTCGGGAAACTATCGGGTCTACTGACCACGTGTCCTGCCAGCCTCTATTATCAAGCACTTCCTTCCAACCATCGCCGACGCGGATATCAAAGACATCCAACGGCTCAGAATCCCATGTCGCATCGAGTTCATGGTACTCGCCGATCAGTCTATCGCAATGGGCACAGCCGTTGCTCAGATACCTGCGTTCTTGCTTGCTGCTGTACCGATTTTTGATGGCTCCAATCTCCTGGACGGCTACCAACCGTCGGAGAACCGGGTCTGCGGCTTTGGGATGCTCCCCGAGGCTTGGAACCGTGATGATGAATTGTCGGTTGGCCACCACTATCTCGAGGCAGACCACAAGACGTGTTTCCGCCCCGCAATACCAGCAGAACATCGTGCCAGTTCGGATGCGGACAGTTGCCTCCTGATCCGGCTGCAAGCCAAATCTTAACCGCCCTCCAAAGGCCGCCGATAGGAATTCCTCCATCGGCATCGCTTGATGCCAGCGATGCGGATTGCAGCGATCACGGGCGAGCAATTCATCGGTGGCTGGTAGCAACGCTGTCAGACCCTCATCCAGGCTCCCGCCGATGCAGGCAGCAGGCAATGCCTTCGAAATCGGAAATCCAGGTTGTCGGAGCAGCCATAGTCCGCGGACACCAGAGGCACGGTATCGTTCCTGCCGTCACAATGTTTCGTTGGGGGTCTGCCCAGACCATTGGATCTCGATGGCGATCTTGTGGGGCCCCTTGGTCGCCAGGACGTCGGCTTTCCAGGCCTCGCCATCTGGTGTCGACCCCAGGATCTCAGTTTCCGCGGCCCAGCCTGAAGTGCGAGCGGCCTGGACGGTCAGGCGTTTGAGATGCAAATGCTCCTCGGTCTCGGGAGCCCAGTCACAGACACCGACGGCTTTGTGAGCAAAATACTTAGTGCCGAGGCGGGACCGCTTGAGGGTTACCTGCGCCTGGCAGCACGGCATCCTGAAGTGACGGTGGTGGCGGTTCTTTTCGGCCAACGCCTGCCATTCATCATCCGATAGGTCGAATGATTGGACGCTGGTGCCCTGGTGGTCGAGACATCGAAGTGGCATTGCACCTATGGCACTTAGACGCAATTGCGAAGGGCGACTGACATGTTTGCTTTCGCGCCTGTTGCTGACATCGGATAGTAGAAATATGCGCTGAAAACCCGAGCGATATCGGCATCGACTTTCAACTCCCCTTCCTCTGGGAGGCGAGACGGGTCAAAGGCTGGCATCCGGATTTGCAGCTTGTATACACCTTTGGAAAATGATGCCGCGACAGAGGTCGCGTCGACTGCCGTGTTGAATACGGAAAGAGAGCGAAGCCCAGGAACGGGATCTGTGAATTCGCTTTCTGGAAAGAAATCGAAAGGACGGGTTATCAGTAGCTGGGGCACTTTATCAGAAGCGCAATAGACAGTCGCGGTTGTGCGCTCGTCGGCCGATTTTGCGAACGCGACGACCCCCTTTCGCCAAGGTTCGATTTTCCACGAACCGATGAGGTCCGGATCGTATCGAACCTTCCACTCATCCAATTCCTGATCGCTCAGAAAATGCATGTTCGTTGGTAGAATTGAGGAGGCCTTTGAGACGAAGCGGGAGTCTACCCCCATCTCAACTGCGTAGTTAATGAGCAGGGCCGAAAGGATCTGATTAGTGGAAAGGTCCAACGCGCTATAGATTGGCTCATCCGGCTTCTGGAGTGCTACCTCGTTGTAAAATTGGTGGATACCAAGCGTGCCAGCGTCCGCACGACGCTCCACCCCTCCTAGAAACGCAAAGGCGCAGGCAGACGCGCATTCACCAGATTGTCTTGAAAAGTAGTTGTCGAACTCGGGTTCGGGAACTGTTTTCCCGACGGATGTACCCCATTTGGCGTCGCGGATCATTAGCCCCATTTCCAGAGCTGCGACCAGATTTCCGCCAGGCGAATTGAAAACAAACTCCCCCATCTGATGCTGGGCCAAGTGTTCGCGCAGTCGATTTGGGGTGTCTGGTGTTATGACCCCTTCTGCAGCAGTCCACACGCAGCCGTTGCAGTTGCCACCAGTACCGACAAGCCGAAACGTCATGTCGTCTTCGGCCGCAGCAGCTCCCTGCATACCGATGCCAAGCGCTAAGACGAGCGCGGCTGCCTCTCTCGTTAACATCTATTGCCTCCCCAGTGGGCGCATCGAGCTACGAACGTGCCGCCCTGTCAACAATACAGTGGGTTATTCCTCTTCCCGCAGCACGAAGGAGGCGGGATAGCCCTCACCCCATTTCCCGAAATCCTCTTCGCCCTCGGTATGAACCTGAAGGATTGCCGAGGCGGGCAGCGGTTGGTTGAGATGGAGATCGAGGTTTCTGGGGTAACGGTCGTAGCCCAGGGTGAGTGCGAACTCGTCGAAGGCGTTGGAAGCCGTTCCAGCGCCAGTGTCACCGCAATTGACCGCCGAGAGCGGGACAGCGATTTCGATGATGCGGCCCTTGCCGATACCCTTCAGGAGATCGAGCGTGTCGCCATCGCTACCCGTCTGAAAGGCCCAGTAGGCTGACTCACCACCCCAGTGGTCGACCAAAAAGTTCACTGCTTCGTCTGCGGGATGGATCGGGGTGGCAGTCGTCCAGAACCCGTCCCGGTGTCCAAACTCTTCCGGGCGGGCGAGGGCGGTATTTTTAACGATGCGATTAGCTTGCGCGACCGACATCGTTCCAGAATTGACCTGGTGATCGACACGCTGTCGAAGGAAATCGACCGATGTCGTGACTATGCCCACGGTCTTGAAAGCGTCGACCTCGTCGTCGGTCATGCGGGAATAATGGAAGGCACGAAACGTCTTCGAAGACAGGATAGGGCCGAGGGCATCAACGGCCGCTCGATATTCCTCGTAGTGCGCATTCGAGGGCATCTTGAAGCGGATGCGTTCGCGAGGATCCTGCGGAGGCTTGATCTCGTTGAGTTCGATCTCGCGGTCGAGATAGCGCGTTACGATTTCCTTGCTACGCCCCAGGTAATCGCGCACGTCTTCGGCGTAGGTATTGATGTCCCAGAGATCAATCATTCTTCGATATCGCCCCTCAGCGGTTGCAGGCTCACTCGTAGCTTCGCGACACAAAGGACGATGGATATCCCGCCCCCATTCTCCCGTAATCCTTTTCGCCCTCGGTATGAATCCGAATGACCTTAGCTACTGGTCCTTTCTCTTGGAAGATGGGCGATGGTTTTTCGATTTCCAGATCTAGAACCCGGGGCGAGCAATCGTAGCCCAGGGTTGTGGCAAAGGCCTCAAAGATCCTGGAAGTTATCCCTCCGAAACCTGTGCTGCTGCTCCAATGGTATGAGGCCGAGATCTCAAATATCCGACCACGGCCAATGCTCTCAAGGATTGGAATTATTTCGCGAACGACGTCTACCATCTCGGGATGGACTTTGTTTCGTTTGCCTTTGGCGAGCTCTGTCTCGGCCCACTTCCAATAATAATAGCAGGTGTGCCCACCCCAAAATCGCAGATGCGAGCTAACATGGTCATGGTTGATAGGCATGGGCATCGAGGTCACCGAAAAGCCGCCAAGAAGGACTGGCATCGTTGCAAGCTTGAATTCACTTGATCCCAAGACGTTGGTAGCCAGCTCCTCCGATAGAAGGCTGTCATCGACTAGTCCGACGAGCCGATGTTCTAGGAACTCTTGATTGTTTGGTTTGACGCCATGCTCACCAATTATCTGAACCTCAGCTTCGGTCAGCCTGGTGTAGTGAAACGTGCGAAATGTCTTCTCTCGCAGGATCCGATCAAGACCGTCTACTACGTTGTGATAGGGTGCCTGGAACTCGTTCGGAGGCAGATGAAAGACAAGCTCTTCGATAGTGTCTTCTTCGGGACGGACGATATTGGCGATCCTGATCTCGTCTTCCCAATATCGCCTGACAATATCCGCGTTTTCATTCAGATACGAACGTATGTCGTCGGTGTAGGTGTTGATGTCCCAAATGTCGATCATGCGAATTCCAAAATGGTCGTTCCGGTCGTCAGGCTGTCCATATGGAATTCGACGGATTAACTTTTCGATACCGATCTGCGGGTGTTTTGGGCTCGACTTTTGACGATGTCACTTTGTGATTTTCAGATTGCTTCGAGAGGGTTGGCTATCGCCTATTTCAGATTTGATATCGGCTCATGCCGAATGAATTCTCAGTCCCCATTATTGTATTCGAAATCTTCGAGGTCATGACGGCACCTGGTGGTGTGGATTTCGTAATGGGGACTTGGAGTAGACACAGACCGCATCTGCGATGGGCTGTGTCCCCTGCGGGGAGCATTGGGAGGCCCCAAACCCCTATTGAATCCTAGATAATTCGCGGTTGACCACCATTGACATATGCGCCGCCGACAGGCCGAATACTAATGATATCAATCGGATGCGCTCAACGGTAACTATCTGGGAGGCATTGATGAAGACTGAGGTGATGCCTTTGAATGGCCTCACGAAGCAGCAAGGAGGCCGGAATGAGCAACACAGCGAAGGCAACAGCGAGCGAGAAAACGGTAGCGTTTTCGGTCAAGCTGAAGCCACGGCAGAAGGCCGAATTGGATGCCTATCTGAAGCACATTGCGGCCCTGAAAGGGATCGCCATCGGTGACGCATTGATGCTCGTCCTGGGCACCATGAAGACTTATGGCGAACTGCCAGCGATCATCCACGAAGGCTTCAGCGATTTCACCTCGATCACCATGCAGAGACTGGACGAGATCCATTCAATGCTCATCCTGACCGCCAATGGAGGCGACATCGGTGCCGCCAATGAAGTCGATCTCGACCACCTGTTCGAGCACATTTCGGTTGCTGGGGAAGACGACAACGAGGACGCTGATCGGGAGCCTGTTTTGACGCGTGCTAGTCCCAAATCGATGAGAAAGTGGAAGTCTTTTTGATTTGCAATTGTATTCAGAAACGTCAATCATAAACAAGAAAGGGAAGCGACATTATCACCGTCATTAAGCCAGAAGAGACCGACAGCGTAGACGCACTTGAACGTCAGTCGGAGGTCTGTCTGATCGCGAGTGGGTGGGTGATCCAGCTTTTCGCGCGAGCGCTCAGGGACAATCCAATTGATGCCGAGATGATCGCCTTGGCGTTCCTCGATGCAGTAGTGGATTTCAATGGTCACCTTCGGAAAGCAGGCATCCGTCTGACGACGATTGGCGGCCTGCAGACGGCGGCCAGGGGGAGGCCAACTCTCTCGATGCAGCTCACTGGCGATCGGGACAGCCTCGAAAAGCTGAAAGCCCGCATGGCATTGTTTGATGCTCTCTTCACCCTCGATCTCGCAGCCCGTGTGGCCGTTTCAATGCCTTCGGGCGAGTGAGGGAGGTGCCATGCTTGATGTGAATTCGGTCGCCGACATCCAGTACTTGATTGGAAAACAGGAAGAAAAAGAAGCCGCCACTGAGGGAAAGGTTCGGTCATCGGCTTCTCATGAAGAGCGAGTTGCCGCATTGAAGTCTGGCACCAAGGTCTGGGGGGGCAGCAGCTACTATGACCAGGAAAGCGAGGCAGATGGACGCCCATGGCGGCCAAAGCTGAAGAAAGAAGACCTCCATTTCATCTGCACGCCTGAGGACGGCAAACCTGCGCGTGTCGGCCGCGGCCGTCGAATTGCCGACGGCATTGATTTCAGCAAGCCAGTGGCTACCAAGGTCGCTCGCTTGCTGTCCATGGGTTACGACCCCGTCACCAAAGAGCGATTGATCAAGACTGCCTGCGCTTACCACGAGAAGAAGCAGCGATACCCAGAAAAGATGACCGACAAGGATCGGGCACCTCGAGCTGGCTACGATCTGACCTTTTCAATCGACAAGCCAGTTAGTGCTTTGTGGGCCGATGCGCTCGCTCGCGGCGACCTTAAAATGGCAACTGCGATCGAAGATGCCCTGCGATCTGCCGTCAACGATGCCAAGCAGATGATGCACGACAATGGGATGTTTCGCACACGGCGCGTCACCAAGGATGCTGAGGGGAAGCGTACCGAGTTTCTCGAACCCGCCAGCGACGTGGTCTTGTTCGATTTCCTGCACCGGACAAACCGAAACGGCGAGCCGCAGTTGCATGTGCATTCACTCCTCATGAATGTTTGCATACGCCAGGACGGAAGTGTCGGCACGATAGATGATGGTGAAATCCGGCACATGCGCCCCGTATTCGACGCTGCTTTCAAGGCTTCTTTCTATGAGCGACTTCGTCAGGTCGAAGGTCTCGAACAGGTAGTCCTGGCCAAGGGCGAACACGACATCAAGATCGGAGGCGTCAAACAGGAGCTCGTCAATTCCCTGTCAACTCGCCGCCAGGAAGTCCTTGATGCGCTCGAGGAACGTGGTCTGACCACCAAGGATCGGCGTGCTGCACAGGTAGCGGCTAAGGCGACGCGTAAATCTAAGGACGAGCAGCCCCCGATTTTTGAACTCATCGGCCGATGGAATGACATCATCAAAGAACACACCGATGGTGACCCCTTGCTATCCAAACTGGAAAAGCCAGATCCGGTCTCCGAGGATCGCGATACTAAAATGGTGCGTGTTGCCATGGAGGCTGTTGAACGCCTCGGACACACCCAGACCATCGTCGGCGAGCGGGATGTTCTGACGGCTGTTTATCGATCAGCCCAGGGCGAGTTCGGCCTCAGGGAAATTCCCGAGGTCGTGAACCTCGTGAAAGAACGCCTGCTTGTACTGAGTGAGTTCGATTCCGATGGCCGCGCAATGTGGGGCATCCGTGACCTGGTCGAGAAAGAGCGCTCTTTCATGAACATGTGTCTGAACTTGCCCACGATGCCGTCGATGGCTGCGGACAAGCAGATCGAGGCCATCATAGATAAATACCGTGCTGATCCCGAGAAAGGAATTCGAGGCCTAAATGACGAGCAAAAGGCGGGCATTCGCTACGTTCTGAAGTCCAGTTCGTCGATCTCGATACTGGAAGGTTCGGCGGGCGCTGGTAAGTCGTTTACATCAGGTCGCATCAAGGAAGTCCTCGAGCCAGCTGGGTTCAGCGTTTACGGCATCTCGCCCTCATGGAAAGCCACGGATGTCTTGCGCAAGGACATGAACCTGCAAGACGACATGGCCAAGGCCTGCGCCAAATTCATCGCAGAATTCAAAGTCGGAAAACTGAAGATCGACAGCAGCACGATCGTCGCGATCGACGAGGCTGGCATGGTCGGCATCGACGACATGGAATTCATTGCGCAGGCCGTCACGGTCAACGGTGGTCGCCTCATTCTGCTCGGAGACACGCAGCAGCTGTCGCCAGTGGCCGCTGGATCTCCGATGACAATGGCCCGCGACGTCATTGGCAGTCATCGCTTGAACGTCATCATGCGCCAGAATGATCCAGACAATCCGGAGCGATCCGCCCAATACCGTGAGGCTTCAGCTGCGTTCGTGAAAGGGAAGAAGGACGACATCGAAAATGCGCTCTCCATCTACCGTGACGAAGGCAGAATATCCTTCATTGCCGATCTCGATGCGACCTATCACCAGGCGGCCGATAAATTCATCGAGCTTTATGACCCAAAGCGGCCCGCAGAAACCCTGATCATCACAAACAGGAACTCGGATCTTCACGCGATCAACGCTGAAGTTCGGAAGTCCATGATCGAGGCGGGGATGCTCGGCGATGATGAGGTTGCAATCGAGGCGCTCATCAGGAACGCCAAGGACAAGGAAATCGGCGAACAGCTCCATCTAAGGGCAGGGGAACGGGTGATTTTCGGTGAGCGTCTGGAAACTGCCAAGAGCGGCTTGCCGATCCCGATCAACAACTCAGATATGGCGACCCTCAAATCGGTGACGATTGATCCAAAGACTGGGGAGCCGATCCTAGAGCTTGTTTTTGACAAGGACCCAGCGAAGATCGTTCGCGCCACCCCTTCCCAGCTAACTGGCTTCCGTAAGGAAGGCGACAAGGCAGTTCCGATGATGCAAGCGGCCTACTGTGTCACCGTTTACGCAGCTCAGGGCGCAACGGTCGACCAGGTCATAGTCGCTGACTGCCATGGTATGGATTATCGCCTGACGTATGTGGGCATGACACGCCATCGCCACGACTGCCATCTGCTGGTCAATGTCGGCCGCATTGAGGAAAATAAGGCGGCAAAGGCAGGCATTATCCTGGTTGAATCCGATGGGCACTTGTCGATCCCCGACAAAGAGGACGCTCGCCAGAACATCGCACCCGATGATTTCAAGTTTGGACCAGAAGACTGGTTCAAATACATCGTCCACGAGGCTTCCATCACGGACAACAAGGCCAATTTCACAGACCTCCAGCCATATGCTGGCAAGGAGAAGCTGAAAGCGTTCCTCGCTGACGATAACTGGATCCAGACACATTTGTCTCGACTGCAGGAAACCGTGAAAGGCGGCATGCAGATTATGGAAACCCGCATCCTTAACAATAAGGCCCGTCTCGATGGCGAGATCGGCGCGTCCCTTGCGGCCGTAAAAGCTATCGTTCAACCTAAACATATCGAAGGCACGGTAAACCCATTCCGCGGCCTGAAGGCACCGTCACTGGCACCAACCATGGAGCAGCTAGGGAAAAACAAGGAGAACCACATGGACGATCGAGCAATAGATAATCTTCGAAACCGCATGCGCGGATTTGCTTTCAAACGTCCGCTGTCGGCTGGTCAAACTCCTGTGGTGCCCCCAAAGCCAGTTGATCAGAAAATTGAAGTGAAAACCTCGAAGAGGATCTCCGACGCGGAGAAGCAGGCATTCTACCGCGCGGACCCGGTACCTTTCATGCTGCGCAATGGTGCCGTCCTCGATCCGGCGAAGGAAAGGCAGAATTCTTCGGACCGAGTGCATCTGTGTGATGGCTTGAAAAACGGCGAGGGGTTCAACCGTTATACCGTTTCGCGTATGCCCGACGGCAGATGGATCTACAATCAATGGAACGACGGCACCCAGAAAGGTCTGGTCGACGGTTGGATGATCAATAAGGGCGTAGTCTCGAGCTATCCAGAAGCCTGGCACAAACTTCGTGACGAATTCGGGACGGACCACCTGAAGGACACCAAGGTCGTTGTCGCTCCCGCGATCGAGAGGCCGAAGACGACATACGAAGAATACAAGAGCACCATTGCGCAGCAGCTTGCTTCCACAAGCTTCAAGGATGATGGCCGTGGTTTGCCTGCTAAAGCCCGCCTGAGGGAAGCGATTGCAATCGCCGAGCGCGAAGGCGCATCCGCCAACGAAAAGTTTCGGGGGCGCATAGCTGATAAGTGGCTTAAGTCCATTGAGAACGGGGCTGCACTCGACGCGGATAAGCAGGCTCAGTTCGTCGCGGGAAAAGCACGCGACATGCTGGATGAAGGCAAATCGTATCACGACTTCCAATTCCGCTTCGGCATGCAAAAGCCATGGGCTACTGACGCGTACCCGAAGGAGCGTGGAATTGAACGCGCGACCATCAACTTCTTTGAGGACGACGTAAAACGCCAGGTCGTCAAAGATCACACCGATGGCAAGTGGAAGGCTGGATTGGCCTTCGCGCATCGCGACGTGGTGAATTTTGGCACTATCACTGGCTACGAAGCCAAGCTTCCGTCAGCGCAGACCTCTAGCGGCACCGCCATGCGCACGACTGATTTCTCGCAAGGTGAAGGCAAGGGGCTAGGGATGATCGGGCCGAAGAGAGGGCAGATCGACACCATAGTTGTCGCAGAATCTGGAATCGATGCTCTGTCCTGGTGGCAACAGCGCAAGCTTCCTGCGAACTTTCTTCAGATGTCCGATGTTGAAAAAGAGGCGGCTGCGAAAAAGGTGCCCAATGATACCTTGCTGTTGTCGACAGCGGGGGCATCCTCCCAACATGGTCTCAATGGCATTGAGCTCCTAGCAAAGGCGAACCCGAGCGCCAAATGGGTGCTTGCGACCGACAATGACTACTCCGGATATAAATTTCGTGAAGACGCCAAAGCGGCCGTACTGAAGGGAAATGTCCGGGCCGAGATCAAGGCCGATCATCCTTCCTCAATTCTCTACAAAGACTGGAATGATGAGATCCGCAGTAAAATCCGTAGCACCGAGGATTTGCAGAAGTCGGCCGACAAAATGGCTCTGACCACAGCGTTCGTGCGGCGAGAGGTTGAGGCTTTCGAGAAGAAGCATCCGAGCGTCGACCTGGCTGCATACGAGGGTATCGGTTCGAGGGATGCCGACGAAAAGGCCGAAAAAGCCGCGGAGGCCAAGGCAGCTGCCAAGGTCACTCCTATGCAGGCGTTGTTCATGTGGCCGCCGAAGACCAATCAGCCAGATCTGGACGCTCAGCGACTGGCCGAAGAGGAAGCCAGACGCCAGCGTGCTGCTGCTGTGATGAAGATGTGAGTGGTAGGCGGGTCCACCACCTAGTCCGTCCGAAGGGTTTGACTGGTGCAGTCGCCTCAACAGGGCGCTACCGGAGAGTGGAAGCTGCAGGCCTATTCGCCACGATCACCCGTTGCGGCAGAGTCTGCGGCAATCTCCAAAAGTTAAATTGTCTGAAGCGTTCGGATCCCCCCAATCAGAAATACGCTGTTGACTATGAAATGCCATGCAGTGGGCGGCATTATCGATACTGACTTACCCCTTGCTAGAACAATACCGCATGCTAATGAACAAATTTACTGACGCTGTACGGGGGCACAGGTTTTGGCGAAAGCTTTTAGCGGGCTTAACAGGCTTCTTGAAAAGTTTAAGGAAAATAACCACGATTTCGTGGTAAGCACCGAGATCTTTCCTAGTCTCGACGCAGAACGTGTTGCTAAAGATATGAAGCTCGTCGAGGAAGGCGAAGCTCGCGGGGCGCAGAATCAGCCAGCGAGTAGCGCCAGATCTATGGACGACATTGAACTTTCGGTTGTCGGTAAGATTCAGGATGCCAGGAATACTGAACATCATAATCTTGAAGACCAGTTGCTCCTCTTTACGGAACGTTTGGTCGGTCTCGACTTTCAGGGACAATTTTCGGAGATCGAGAAGACCAGCGCCGAAGGTGTATCTGACTTCAAAGCTGAGATCGTAAAGGGCAGGAACGAACTCCATGGTTTGCGTCGCGGGCTAGACGCTGCTGAAAAGGACTTTGATCACTTCCAAAAGAAGCACCGCATTACACGCGCCCCACGCGTGTCCGAGGGGCCAGTCATGTTCTTCAAGATTGCCATCCTCATTCTCGTGTTCCTACTGGAAGTGGTCGCCAACGGCTTCTTCCTTGCCAAAGGAAGCGACATGGGCGTTGTGGGCGGCATTGTGGAGGCGATTGCATTCTCGTTCCTCAACATCGGCTTTACGCTCATCCTCGCGCTATTCTGCGTTAGCCTGACCGCCCATAGGTCATGGTTGCTAAAGCTCCTTGGCTTGGTGTCGATCCTTGTTTGGGTGGGGTTCGCTGTCAGCTTGAACCTCCTGCTTGCCCACTACCGTGAGATTTCGGGCACTTTCTTCGAAGAAGCAGGCGTCCAGGCTATTACCAGGATGCGGGAAAACCCATTCGGTCTCACGGACATCAAGTCGTGGTTGCTCTTCGGAACGGGTTTGGTCTTCTCAATCATCGCCTTCATCGACGGCTGGTACATGCGAGACCCATATCTTGGATATGCTGGGGTCCACAAACGTCTGGAGGCGGCACGTAAGAAGTATGTGAGCCGCCAAGAGTACCTGATCGACAATCTCATCGACGTCCGCGATGAACACAACGAAAAGGTCGACGCCATCATCAAGAGCCTCAGCGGCCGCCGAAAAGAACACAATTCGATTATTGCGCACCGTTCCAAGCTGCTGACTCTCTTTTCCAATTATCAGGAACAACTCGAACGGACAGCGAACGTTCTGTTGCACAAGTATAGGGACGCCAACACCAAGGCTCGGGACACTCCCTCTCCAAAATACTTCGACAAAGGCTACAAGCTCGATCGCATCAAGGCCACACGTGCATCCAATGCAGAACTGTCCGACAAAGACATTTCAGATGCGATCACCAAAGCCCAAGCCGAGCTAGCCGCTCAGATTAAGAACATCGCCGCGGTCTGTGAAAGCGGCATCGACGAGTTCAGAGAACTCGACAAGCTTCATCCGGAGACCGCCAATGGCTAAGAAAAAGAAGAAGAAAAGCGGCGGTTCAGGGATGATCCTTGGCGGCGTGGCCATATTGGCTTGCTCCGCGGCTATTATTGGTGGGCTCGGCTGGCTCTACGCCAAAGCTTCCAGCCAGCCGAAGCTGGACAAGGTAACGCTTTGCCCGACAACGGGCCCAGTCGCAGTGACGTCTGTCTTGTTCGACACAACCGATCCCATCACTGAAACCACGATGATTGACCTTAAGAGGCAGTTCAAAACCGCTTCGGACGCAATCCCCATCGGAGGTCTGCTCGAAATCTACGGCCTCACCGCGAAACCTGGTGACCTCGTTAAAATGTTCACCGGTTGCAATCCCGGCGACGGGTCATCGGCAGATATTTGGACCCAGAACCCCGCACGCCGTCAAAAGCAATGGGAAGATGCGTTCAATGACCCGCTTGGGAAGGTCGAAGGTGAGATAGAAAATGGAAAGTCAGGAGATCAGTCTCCCATCATGGCGGGAATTCAGCGGATCAAACTGACAGTCTTCGACCAGCTCGCCAACATACCTAAGAAACTCATCGTCGCATCTGACATGATCGAGCATACGGGCCTCTACTCCCAGTACAAATCTGGAATCGACTACGACCACTACAAAACCAGCCCAGCCTACGCAGAATATGGGACTTCTCTCGAGGGTGTGGACGTCTCTATCTGGTACGTGAACAGGAAAGCCAAGTCCTTCGGAAGCGCCGAGCATGTGAAATTTTGGGCAAACTGGGTCGAGGGAAATGACGGCAACTGGCAAAAGCCGTTGAAACTGGAGGGCATGAATTGAAAGACACGCTATTAGATCGTTCGGCCCCCGCCATCCTTCGGAATTTGCCACTCATCGTATTTGGTAGCTTCACCCTCATCGGGTGCATTTTCATAGCCGTGTCGAAGCTCTCTGGGATTAACCCGTTCATCTCCATGATGTTTCCGATCATCCTGATGCTCGGGTATCTGGGACTATCCTGGTATTCAGGACGCGTGAGGCTCCATGATGAGCAGACGGGCGACAATCTCTACTACATGGGGTTTCTGTTCACCCTCTCGAGCCTTGGCGTGTCGCTGTACCAATTCACCTCCGAAGGTTCGATGGACGATGTTGTCAGAAATTTTGGCATCGCCATCACATCAACAATCGTCGGCATCTCCTTGAGAATATTGTACAACCAGACACGCCGGGACGTTCTCGACATCGAACGAGCGACACGCCACGACCTGGCAGACATGACAAGGCGCGTGCGCGCAGAGTTGGAAAACACGTCTCGCGAGTTTGTCGATTTCCGTCGAGTAAACACTCAGATGATCACTGAGGGCTTCGACGACATGCTCCAGCACATGGAAGAGACGAGCACCCAAGTCACCGAGACGATGGGCAAGATGGCGGAAGAGGCCATCAAACCCATGAAAGAGGCGTCAGTTAAGTTCGGTAGTGCGGCCGACACCGCTTTCGACCAGATTGCCACGAAGCTCAATGGCATCGTGCAAAACATCGAAAACGTAGCCAAGCAAGTCGACAAGGTCATGCTTCCTGAGTCCGTAATCAGGAACGAGTTTGCACCGATGGTGAAGGAACTCGGCACGTCGATGCACGCCTACGTCGCCAAAAATGAAGCCACCATGGCTGCGCAAAATGCGCGCTTCGAGGCCGTCATGTCGGGACTCGAAAAGGTGACGGACACGATGAGCAAGTCGGTTTTGCTCATGGAGAAAGCTGTCATTGCGTCTGCAAAAGTGCAGCAAAATACCGACAATATGGCCCGCAAGCTCGAGCAACAGAATTCCGACATGGTGTCCGCCTTGGGCAGGGCGCTGGATGACGCTTTGAAGCCTCAGGCCACTGCTGTGGAAGACACGGGCACGACGGATGTCAAAGCCGTCAACGGCACCCGTCCGTCGGTTCCAACAGTACCTTTGCCAACTACAGAGCCAACCCCGCCGCCACCAATCATCGCAAGCGAACCAACGCCAGTTGTCGAAATTCCGCGGCCGTCATGGAGCCCTCCCTCGATCGACGAGAAAGCACCCACCATTGAAGGCAATGGCAAAAAGTGGTGGCCGTTAGGATGAGCATGCAAGGCACGTCTGTCTCGAGCGAACAGCGTGGTTATGGCAGAGGCCTCATCCTTGGCCTGACCATGGCCGAGTCTATGCTCCTCCTCGTATTTTGTCTTCTGCTTGCGGCTGGTGCCATCATCATCAAGGAGCGCAAGGAAGCCGAGAAAGCCTTGCTTACAGCCACCGACAGACAAGCTCTTGAGATCGCGTTAGCCGAGGAGAGGGCTCTGACTATCCAGTTATCGGAGAAGCTCAAGCACCTGAGCACCGCTACCCCGACGGAGATTGACGAAAACTGGCGCGAACTGGAGATAGCCAAAAGGGACATAGACCAGCTCAAGGCTACTGGTCTCACCCTGGAAGAGGTCAAGAAACAGGCTCCAGTTATCATTGAACTCCTGAAGGAAGAGATTTCGCCTGCAGAGGTCGCAGAGGCGTCGGCCGTGCTCGACAAGCTGCAAGAGCAAAGCCTGACGCCAGAGGAACTCGAAAAGCTGGCCGCGGCAATCAAGCTGCTGCGTGAGAAGGTCGTTGTCTCGACGGATATTCCCGCCGAAGAGCAGCTCGCCGAGATGGTCAGGCAGGCTGAGGCCTTCAAAGAGACAGAAGGAGATTCAAAGCCTCACGAATGGCCGCCGATCATCAATCTCAGCGAAACCAAAGACTACTTCTTCAAGAGTGGTAGTGCTTTGATCAGCCCGGGGTTCAGGAAACTGCTGGCTGAAGACACATCGCAACGCATTGCCGATATCGCCAAACAGTACGAAGTCGACGTGATCGAAGTCATTGGCCATACCGATGAACAGAAGATCAACGGCGTCAGGTCAAATTTGGATGCCGAGATGAAAGGTGTGCTCGATGGCACCACATCGGTCGGAAAGATGCGACCAGGCGATAATGCGGGTCTTGGTCTTGCCCGAGCCATGGCCGTCGCCGAAGTCCTAAAGTCCGTGCCTGGGCTACAAGGGCTTACGATCCTGCCTATGTCTGGCGCACAGCTTATCCTGCCTGGGGACAAACTGACTGACGGAGCCCAAGCAGGTGACGTTCAGGATCGCCGAAGAATCGAGATCAGGGTCCGAAAAAGAAACGCCGTAGAACCATCAACGCCGGACCTATCAAACGAAAAAGTCTTAATTGAAGGCGGCAGCGTCAATCAGTGAGCCTCCACAGGATTACGTAATGCTTGAAAAATTCGCGACTGGGATTGTCTCCCTTTCAGAACAGCAGCTGACGCTTCTCAGCTATGGCGCGATGGCCTTTGGAGCTGTCCTTGCTGGCATAAGGGAAAAGAGCGAGATCGAACTCGCCCGAGCACCATACTTCGCCTATTCATCCTTCTTCGTGTTTGCCATGACAGCCATCCAGATGGTTTGGCTAATGTCACTATCCGCCATCATGGGCGGGTATCTGTGGGTGCTCGTACTTGTTGCCTTCGGGGGAATGTTCGCAGGCGGGTATCTTGTATGCAAGGTCGCCATGGCGCGGTCTCGTGACATCAGCGGGGGTAATGGGTCGGCCTTCCTAGCCTTCATCCCCCTCGCGAACCTTTGGTTGTTGTTCAAAACTCCCAAAGTTAAAGCTTCATCCAAGCGCGCACAGACCGTACCTTTGATGACAGGTGGGTTGGGCGTCGTGACTGGGCTTGTCTTTTTGATCGGAACTGTATCCATATCCAAATTCATAGAAATAGAAGCTCAAAATATGGGAAATGGTGAGTTGTCCGAAAAGATGACTCCTGAGGAATCGATTGACTTCTTGATCAGGACGCAAGGTCTGCCTCGGACAATCGAACTCATGGCGTCGGAGGCGAATACCCCGATCAAAGTCGACGATGTAACGACGCTCAAAACGATCGAGGCGTATGGCAATGAGTTGCGCAGAACATACTCAGTGAATCTCGAAACAGTAAACCTGTCATATGAGTTTCGCGCAGGGGTCAAAAACGAGGTATGCGGTTGGAGCCCCTTTATGACCCTGCTACGTGCGGGCGGAACAATACGAGAGGAATACTTCAAGGTGGATGGATCACATATTGTAAATATTGCGATTACAAGAAATGAATGCGGAATCTGACCGAATGAAGGGTCTCGAAATCAAGGTCCGAGCATAGGTTCCCGCCGAGACAGGGCCTCTGGTACATATTCGGACAAGAGTCTCTCTCAGGCAAACGGGAACTCATCGCCAGGCGGGAGCTCTCCAGCCCGCGTCCAAGGCCTCTCGCTCGCTGCAGAACCAGTGCTCGCCTTTGTCTATACTGACTTTCGTCTTCTTGTACCAAGGACTCCAAGGCGCATGGTAGATCCTACCGTTAGCCGAGATGTTGCCCTTGATCGGACAACCCTTAGGGGCCTCCTGTGCAGCTACCTGCCACTTGGCATCACGATAATCCCATGGAGCCTGTGTTTCAGCCTGCCAGACGCCTAGACCCTGTCTATGGGCCGCGTCCTCGTCAGAAGCGTAGTCAGTTGAGTACTTCCTGAATGCCCAAGCGTAGCCCTCCGCGACCAGTGTCTTATTGATATCGGTTCCGCTCGGGGTGAAACAGACGGCAATAAGCCTGTCATAGCCGTCATATTCATTGCCCTTGCAGACAACGCCGTTGGCTACCAGTTCTCCAAGCCTATCCATGGCGGCATCGTCACAACCCCAGTTCTTGCCTCTTGAGGTATTGCAGCGCTGACCAACCTCAGGTGCGTCGATCCCATGAAGCCTGATTGCTATGGATCCCACTTTAATGGTGTCGCCATCGATAATTTTCGCGTGACCTGAAAGGTCGCCTGCAATTGCAGGAAGGGCGGATGCCAAAAGAATTGTGGCTAGCTTGCATGGTTTAGCCGCAGAAAAAATACGTTTGGCGAGTTCGAGATGATCTATCATATTCTCGGAATTATGTAGCAAAAACCACCAGATTTAGAACCCAGCATGACGTAGGCTTGATCCATCAGATCAGGAGCGGTGGACGAAACCGTTCGACGCTAGCGAGGGCGACCCGAATATTCGTCCAGCACGACCTCATATATTCATCATTCCGGCGGCGGCCCGAAAGGCGGCGACGGTATCCGTTTCCAGCTGCTCGATCCTTTTGACCATGGCAGCGTGTCCGGCCATTGCATCGTCCCATGACGAGTAGCGGGGCAAATCGCCCTCGGGGAAATCGACGTGTTCGTGGCCAATAAAAGTGCCGTCAGGGAACGAATATTCCGTCTCGATACGCTCGCACACGTTAGTGAAGAACACCAACGGCGGCCCGTTGTCGACCACCCGGTCATCGCGGCCAGTAAACTGAGTGAAAATGCAGTAGTGAACGGTGATGTGTTCGGCGATGCAGTGAAAATTGTAGCAGGTTCCGGCGACTTCCCTGTCTCTCATGAAACGGGTCCATGTCTGGCTGGAGGCAGGTACCACAAGATGGTCTTTGTCGAGGATATAGCGATCATGTGCCCACGGACGATCCGTCACTTCGCTGCTTTCTGAGACGAGGTCGGTAAATGACGCTGCTGAATCAACTGTTCAAGCTCGGAAACTATCGATTTTAGCTGTGAAACCTGCGAAGCCATTTCTTCAACCGTTGCCTTGGGCGCTTCGCTAATTTTTATTTGTTCATCAAGGAGGCGTCTCAGCTGGTCACGTTGAATTTTCAGCGATTCAACTATGTCAATCATATGGCTCATGACTTGATCCTAGAGGCTGCGAGGGGAACCAATTCCGCCCTCTCGACGAACTTAGTCGTTGGTTAACCACGAACAGGTCCCAGCTTCTAGGACGGCCGTCGCCGTCCCTCGCTTAATGAACGTCAAGACGTATTTCTGATCTGATTGATCGTAATTGAGCATTAATCCATCACCAGTGCACGAGATTTGATCAGTATCGGGGATAGGCGCACATGCCAACGGATTTGGAAATCTGTCACCCCAGATCTCCTCCGACGAGATACGGACGGAGAAGGAGCTCTGGGGTTTGAAGCGGACCGCTATTTGATGTCCATCAGCGTCCTGCGTTAGGCCGACGGCCCCCTTGCCGTAACAAGCAAATGCGCTGCTGGCCCACGACGGCGCTGAGGACAGCGCGAGACAAAACAGTATCAAAGCTACCCGCATGCACTCCATCCCTAATGTCTTGGCCGTATCGCGTTCATGGTCCGCAGAAATGATATATGCCGATCTGTCCGACCATTTCAATGTACGGAGAGAGCCAGTCTCAAGGCAGATTCCGCCACCGTATTTGGCGGTTATCCCTGATGCCGCCGACCTACCGAAAAGCACCGTCAGTTCCCTGGCTTCACTCAGCACCGACGGTGCTTTTCGAAAACGCAATCGAAGCCAGGTGCCAAAGCTCGGTGGTGAATGGTAGTATTCGACCTTCCAAGCTCACTTGTATGAGTTCGTTCAGGCCGCTTTGGCTCGTAAAGTGAAGTTCCTCATAGGCGCACACCGGTAGTTGTTCATTGTCGTTGAAGCGGCGATCTCGACTGCCGTCTTTGTTTGGGTGCTTCCATGTGTGTTCGATAACTCTGGCATCGGCAGGTACTTGTCCCTTTTTTTCGATAAATTTGACCTTCTTAAGAAGGGTCTTCAATTCGGCATACTCGACAGCCCCGACCTTGGAGTTTTCGACGACAAGAATTCTGTCGGGGTAGAAGTACAGCACCTGCTTTCCAACGGGTATCGTTGGTACGTCTATGTTTGACCTTATGATGTCAGGGTTTGAAAGTGTGACATTGATCTTGTTACGGTTCTGGAGACTAATTGCGCCTGCGTTTCGCTTCCAATTGCGACCCTTGCCTTGTGCCTCAATGTGCCAAATGGCTTCGGCAGCTTGGAGCCGCCTGAATGTGCCGATCATGCTCTCGTATTTGGCTAGGATTTCAGGCTCGAAATCGTACAGCAGGATTACGGATCGTCTGACTTTGTCGAGGAACATTGCTGCCAGAAAAGATGGCGCAGCGACATAGGCAACGGTCATCCAGTTTTGCAGATTTCCAGAAAAAAAGCAGAAGGCCATCACTACTGCCCAAAGCCATAGGACAATACGGCTCAGCCGGACCCTTGTCTGCTTGCCGTTGATTTCTGAAAGCAACGTGGCTGCCGACTGGGGGAACATGTCGAGAACTGAACCGCTTTCGATTTCGTGCATCACGCCATCGCCGTGATTGACCTCAGCCTTTTGTCGAAGCGCTGTAGGTGCACGCTTGGTTGCCTTCGGTGCAGGTAGCGAGCCTTTATAGACAAACCCTTCTTTTCCAGCGTGGACGTAATTGCTCCTTGGGCCCATACCAACACGCATCCCAGGGATGCCTACCGATGCTTCGACGCCAGACTTTGCCAGATTGAAACGGAAAGGACCGACGGAAACAGAATTCCGAACGGGGTGCTCAAAAAAACCCTTTCCTAGATCCCCCAAGATGAACTGAACAATCCTAACAAGCACTTTTACCTACCTGTGTTAGTTATGGTTTTAGTCATCACCCATATTGGCTTTCTCTACAGCAACCCAATCAAAGTCAATGTACCCACGCGGTTTTGCCGAAACATGAGATGCGGTCGTTTTTACATTTTGACGGTAGTTGAACATGGGTGGTGGTGATTGGAGCCTAAGAGCTCACGTGTGTCTGCAATTGAGCCAGGCCATCCGCCTCGTTGCTCCTTTTCGAGCGCAATGATATTGTGCAGTCAGTATCAGTTAGTCTGGCTTGCGATTTTTTCTAGAATAGGCTTCGTAAGCTCATCGCCACGATCATTTCGGCGAATGTAGCGTATCCGAAGTCTCAGTTCTCTGTGTGGTGCTCGACCGCGGTCTATTGTCCGCAATTTGGCTTCCGCACGGCAAGGGGGAGAGCAATATGACTTCTAGATCGTTTCGTTCCGAACAATCATATGACCAGCTTTCGCTACGTGATCTTCTCGATGCGAGAGATCAATATCACATCCATTTGATGCGCCAGCCCAACGTGTTGGCGACTGCTGTCGGTTTGTACCGTATTCGTGTCAAAGATGGTTGGCCTGATGAGCATGGTCCCGGGAAGGTCCACGGAACCTACGCGAGGACCTTGGGAAATTCAGAAGTCCGTGACTATTCGTGGCATGCCCTGCAAGTGTTCGTGAGGATCCATACCTTGTATTTGGCGTTTGCTACCTAATGCCGCATATCCTGACGCTTCTTCCTCAGTTCCATAATATTGATTATGCGGCTAACTCATTGATTTTATTAACTTTTCTTAGTTGAGAACACAGCACATCAACGTGTTTCCGCCAAAAGTCGGCCTCACCCGCGTTATGCCGCCAAAGAGCCAGGCAGCCGCTGTTACCTTGCTGAGATGACGTCTTCGGTGGCGGTATATCGTGTGATCTGACGGGCTATATCCGTCAGCTTCGTGTTCGGAGGAACCATTTCAAGTTCCGGCATCCACGTGCTCAGATCAGAACCCTCATTCCCGATTTTCATTGTCGTAGGCGACTGCGAGAACTCCCAAAGGTCATCTTTGACCTCAAGTTCATCAAAGAGTTCCGAAACCGTGCCAGCCGATTTGTAGAAAGCCGAATTGGAGCCAGGACTAAATAGGCACCAAACGAAGTTCTTGTCATCGTAGGTCTTCGCGATCGGTGTGAAGGCCAACCAAGTCGATAAGGTGCCCTGTTTCACGCGGCGGGTGCCAAAGGCCAAGTCCGCCTCGCCGTTCTCGAGAAGTTTCGACCCCTCGATGAACTCGTCGATAACCGATGCTGCGGTTGCAAACCCAACAAAACTGCTGCGGCGTTGGAGATGGTAGTATCGATTTATGCAGGCGTTCACGATCATCGATTGCGTATATTTTTTGGGGTCGTCGATGATCCGTTGGGAAGGATCAATATAGTCAATTCCGAGGAATCTCACCGCATCCACGTTGTCGACCATATACAGATCGTCACGTGTTGGTTTGAGCAAAGTCGGAAGCTCGGCCGTCGATATAAATAGGTGGTCGGCAATTGCGATGAACCGTGCGATCGCCAAGACGGCAGCGGTATAAGCGTCAGAGACATTCTGCGCCGTGTAGGAAGATTCCCCGATATCAAGATAAGGGGCGTGAAAGCCTAGTGCGGCCCCTGGCTCCAGTCGACGGTCGGGAGGCTGGTTAGGAATGGGTCCGTCATCCGTGGGAGGAGCCGGATCTTTCGGCAGGTCGGTGCCACCCAAAAATGCCAACGCGCATGCTGAAAAGCATCGGTCACCCGATGCTACGTTGGTAGCCAGCCCCATACGACGAAACAGTAACGCCAAATCGAGACCTGCCTGATATGATCCGCCTGGGCTATCGAGTTCGACTACTATCCTTCGCCAGACGTCTTGCTCATGGTTGATGCCCGCTGTGGCCAGCGCGGCCTTGATAGCGTCGACATCTGAGTCCGTGATCGGGCCCTCGAGTCGAAAGTGGGCTTCGCTCGTGCCGAAGTTTTCTACAATACCTTTGAATGTTGCATCGGCCGCGCGAGCGGGTGAACTGGCTAGCACTAAGCCGCCAATGAGGCCTATCAGTGCTGAAAGCTTCATTGTCACCTACTTTGCTATTCCTGGGCAGAGTTGGTTGAAAATCGTCATCTCAACCCCATAGCCAGAAGCGCTTGATCCATCGAGTATTTCACGGGTTTTCAGATCCTTGACCTTGTATTCTGCCATCATCTCGTCGGTCTGTTTTGCAGACCCCAAAAAGGCGAAGCTCTGACCGAACATGTCGGTCCACGTCCGCTTGACGCAGTTGCCTGTAACGCGGTCGCTGACCTTTACCTCTTTCATCGTGCGCTTCACGCAGGCCATCGAATTGTCGAGCAAGTAGTCCACGCAGAACGCTTTTGCATCCTTTGGTGTGTGTTTCACCACAATGACTGCGTTTGCAGAGCCAATTCCCTCGTTCGAAACTGTTGTCAGGTGCATGCCAGCCCTTGATCCGTAGTAAATACGGTCATCCTCCTGAGCCTGCCCGTCCCCGATAACGAGGCTAAGCCCCAGGACGATGCCAGCTGGAAACGCAAACTTCCTGGATTTCCTCATGATCTGGTCTTCATTTCTTTCGTTGTTAGTATCGGCAGGTGACGGGATCGGCTAACCCTAGAGCTTGAAGCAGAACCTGTTCTTTGATTCCATGTTTACGGCGCAGAGGGTGTATTTGTCATCGGCGCTCAGGAATGCGGGCTTTCCATTGACGGTGAAGTTGTCGCCGTCCCTTAGCAGGATGGTCCTGTTCCCCGTTGGCCATGTGAATTCGTAGCGATCAGCTCGCTTGCCCGCGAGGTAGACATTGTGTGTGATCGAGCCTGCACAGGGCTCTTCCTCTTTCTCATTGGTGGGAGTGACAACGACGCAGGTCGCCTTAACTACCGCTCCTACGAAAGATTTGTTTGCCCTATTATCATTCCCGAGTTCAGTGATGGGAAGCGTCGGCTTGTAGGTGGCGAGGCGGGGAATGAACGCGCTACCCTCTTTGAAGTTCTCGACGGAGCATTGGCCATGCCCCACGGCTACATTGTACATCCCATTGTAGCCGCAACCCTGCACGTATTCGTCACCGTAACCAATCAGGCAACCCGCCTCCGAGTAGCCCGCGTCGCCGCTAGTGACCGAATATATTTTCGTGCCGTCCTTATCCTGCAGGAGCTTTACGATCGGATCACCGTACCCCCCAGTCGTTTTAGCGAAGGCTTGGTAGTCGGTGTCTTTACCGATCATGCCAACTTGCCAATGGAACGCATTCTCGCAGGCATAGTAGGCCTGCTCTTCGGTAAGGCCGTTGGCCTTTTCATTCCCGAAGAGTTCCACCTCAAATCGGCCCGCCTTTTCTACGGTGTCGATGTAGAAAAGGTTGTTTCCGATGTGCGTAAGCATCAGCTGAACAAGGTCTGGCCTCATCATGGTCGAATTTGACCAAGGCACGTGATTATTGGCCAGGATCAGGATCTTCATGGTCGATTCCAAGGCCATGTCATGAGCTATTGGCAGTGCCCTGGCACTGACGAGTTCGTCTGAATCAAGCGCCAAATAGGGCCGATGAAAGCCGAGCTTTCCCGATATGTGAAGCTTCCGATTGACGAAATTAACCTCAGCACCCTGTGCTATTCCCATCATGAACATAATCGCGCAGATCGAGTAGCATTCGTTGTCCTTGGCGATGACGGTTCCAACGCCGTATTTATAGAAGTGCTCTGCGAGCTTGACGCCCTCGAGGAGATTGCCGCCGCGGCTGTTCAGGCAGATGGTGTCTTCGGAGGAGCTTTCGCCGTCCACCCCTTTGAACTCGGTTGCAGCCAATTTCTGAAACCGTTCAAAGTCTCCGACCACAATGTCGCCTTCGAGTTTCAGAACGCACAGACCACTGTCGGATCTGGAAATTGTCGCACCAAATGCCTGACTGGCGGCGAGACAGGCAATCGCGATCAAAAGAGCTGGAAGTCTGGGTGTCATTTCGTCAAACCACCCCAGTGTAAGCAATCATCTTGCCATCGGACGCAAGGTCGATGAAAGCGCGCTTGCCACGTCTCCCAACCGCCATGAAGACCAGTCTGTCGCCATGACCTTCCAGAAAGCGGAGTGCCTGGCCATCCTCGTCGTAGTGCGTGATGTCCTCCCCACCAGTCTCCCTGAACCCGATCGATGCCAAAAACTGTTCGTTGGCCTTGGCAATAGCGATGGTCCGCAGGCGGCCAGGGCGTTCGATAGCCCCCCACAGCAAGCCGATGAGACCGAATACCATCGTTACGCAGGCCGCGAAGAAGTAGGCGGCCGCCTGCCCTGACACGGGATTCTCTTTGTTGCTAAAAATGATGCTGAGACAGATCAGCCCCAGCACGAAACCGATGATAATTAGCAGCAAGCTTCCGATTAAGGTTTTGAAGATTGTACCGAATGGCCCACGGTCGTGGCCGCGCACGAGTTCCCTCGCCCCGAACAAGGGCAAACAGATAGCTCCCACAATTGCCAGCAGGAAGATGATGGGGGACGTATTCTTTTTGGTCGACTTGTAGATGTCGCGCCCCATCGAGAGGCCATATCCAGCGACCGCCGCACCGCCAATGCCAGCGGCCATGAGTGCGAGTGACGATTTTCGTGCCATGGATCCCCCCAGATCATCGGAAAAGCGTGCGCAAATTTAAAACGAAGGTAATGGACGACCAGACGGCACCAAGCATCCAAGCAATTGCCAGCGCCACTGCGGCTATGACTGTGTAGACAAGGTCGCCGAGATGGATTGCGCCCTTTCCGAGCAACCTGATCACTGAAGACGTGCGGTCGCCGGTTTTATCGGCCAGTTTTCCAAACCTTGCGAGATCGGCAGGATTGTCGGCGTGTTCGAGCGCCTTGAACGTGGCCTTTATGCCTCCCCGTGAGGCCACAGCTGCGGTTGCCGATGTAAGGCCTGACACCTCCGCCAAGGCATCGGGTTTCAAGACGCCTGAGAACCGCCGCTTAACACCGCCCATATCTATGGGCACCAGGTCTGATGCCACCTTGTTCAGCTCTGTGAAGTCGACCTTGTCGATGTCCTTGTAGGAGACCGATGACACCAAGTCCGTCACGCCTGCGAAGGCGGGCATCCGAAACATAGGTTCCGACGAACTCGATAGTGCTTTCTTCAGTGCAGGAACGTCGAGCAAATCCTTGGCCATCCGCTCGACTGTGCTCGCCATCGGCTTCGTGAGGCGTTTTCCCTTGTTTGCAATTTTGACGACGGAAGCACCCACATCGACTGGTCCCGTCCCGGGAATCAAGGTTGCAACGCCTACCAACGAAAGCCCAAGTGTCAGCTCGTGGTAGTCACTTCCAGATGCCGCCTTGGTTCCCTCTACGGCAATATCCCTGAGGTCGCCGAGCACGAGATAGTCGGCTACCAGTGACCCAGCGATATTCGACGGCGACGAGACCTGGCCCCTTAGAAAGCCGTCGGCAAAGCCTATCGAGTTGCGCCAAGCAACATCGGCGGCATCCTCTTGAGTTCGGGCGATAAGAGCAGGATCGAAGGTGTGCCCATGCTCCTGACCGATTTCGACAAGCTTTGCAGCGTCATCTAAATCCTGGTCGGCGATGGCTAACTCGATCTTTTCGACGATCTGGTCGGTAGATAGGCTTTTGAGGCGGTATTCCGTGATGGAAAATGGGTCGTAATAGTTGAGGGCAAGCATCGCAGCCCCAGCGAGAGGCGATGTGACGAATGCGATGCCACTCGCGCCTAGCGCTGCGAGCGCAAGAATTTTCCTAGCCTTCAATCTCAAATCAAAAACGCCCCGACCTTCCGCTGCGTATTTATGCAGATTAGGCAGGTCTAATTCCAGCCCGTAAGTGTCTGGGAAGGCGGATAACTGACACAATTGAACTTCAACACATCATTGCAGGGATTGCCGCCCTCTCCCTTTTTACGGATTCGGCCATCACGAAGTCGAAAGCTCGAGCGAACTCTCGCAATGATCCTCCGCCTTTGCCGAAGAACGCCTGCAGGGCCCGATATTCATCGCCGTCGAAGGATGGCAGCATTGCCAAGGGGACAACTAGATCGGCCGCTGCTTTGCGTCTCATAGCTGATAGGATGACATCGAAGTGCTCTTGCCGCGGTCGGCCAACGACGAGAACTGTGAAGCGGTCAAGCAGAGCGGCAGGAATCGTTGCCAGGCTGTTTGCCGTGGCCATGAAAGTCATTCTCGAGAGATCCACTTCCGACAGCAGGCAAGCATCGTAATAGAATTCTGAGTTGCCCAGCATTCCCAAAAGGGTGCCCACTGCAGAACCATTCTGGTTGCCAATGCCGACGGCCTTGTCGAGCTCGTCGACAATAATAGCAGGATCGCAACAGCCGAAATCATTGGCGGCGAGAGCGGGACCGCATGGTCGTGTCGATTGCCAGCCGCGGGTAACAGCCGACAGCCCTGCCCCGTCAGCAGTTCCACCAACTGCTACGGTCGTCGAGTGCAAATTCATGAGTTCGGCCACCCGTCGGGCAAGCGCGGTCTTACCGCTGCCTGGCGGTCCCACGAAAAGGAGTGGTTTCAGCTTCGGAGTGGCCTTGCCGACTGATCGCAGGACATCAAGGGCATTTTCGATGTGCTCGGCGACCTTAGTAGCCCATGGCCATTCTTGGGATAGCGTCGCTAGGATCTCGCCTTCCGCTGGCATCTTGCCGACTGCAGGAAGCTCGATCCCGATGAGGCGCTGATATCGTCTAGAGAGCAAGGCCCCGTCATTGGACGTGCTATCGCCGATAGATTTGGCGACGCAATGCCTGTCGCCCACATCATCGATTTCGGGATGCTCGGTATCGAGGACGTCGTTTCGGATCGGAGACTTTAGCCTGAGCCTGGGCTTCAATGACGCTTCGTCAGACACCATACCTTCATAAAAGGAGGCGATCTGTTCGTGGCTGGAGCTAATATTCGTGCGCATGTGTGCGCGGATTTCACGAGCGAGCAGCTTGTAGGCGTCGCTCTCTCCGCATGAGGCGGCGCACCAGAAGAGGAACCTGGCTTTCGCTAGAAAGAGTGCCTGCTCATCCTCATCTAGGTCCGGTGTCATAGAAACAAGCAGCATGTAGCTTTTGGCGCGTTCGAGCGCCTCGCCTGGCGTCTTGAATTCGAGATCGAACGAGGCCGCGATCTCGAGTGCTTGGTCGATGCCGCCAGGGAGCTGGATCCAGTTTTCGACAGCCAGAATAGTTTTATTCAAATTCGCTTCTCCATAAGCAGGCCGCCTCCCCTTCAAAGAATTGCAAAGAGGAAAGCTCAGAATTCCGGACACTTAGCATCTTGACCATCCAATTGATATATGCAAAAACGTCAAATATTCAAAAAGGAGCGCTCATGAATTTTGTGAAGCGAATAGCAGGCTGACAGGTCTGCGAATGCAGATCCGCCAATGCCAACATTCGTTTTCTGGAGATTTTCATGACCTCATTTTTGACTGCCGACACCCACTTTTCGCACCCGCTGATGCTCACCGCCTGCAGGCGGCCATTCTCTGATGTTCAAGAAATGAACGAGGGGATGATTGAAGCGTGGAATGCCGTCGTCCATCCCAATGACCTCGTCTGGCATCTGGGGGACTTTGCGATGAAGGCCAGCGACCAGGAGGTGGCTCAAATCTTCCGGCGCTTAAATGGCCGAAAGCGGCTGATCATTGGAAATCACGACGTGGACAACAAAGGGAGGCTCCTACCCGCTCTCGCCCGCTTGCCTTGGGATGCGGAGCCTGCTCATGCCGCTGAAATCAAGCACGACGGTCAGCGGATCATACTGAGCCACTATGCGGGCTACACCTGGAATCAGGAACATCGCGGCTCGTTTCTCGCTTACGGCCACAGCCACGGGGCTCTTTTGGGGATGCCGGGGTCGATCGATGTTGGCGTCGACAACCAAGGCTTGAAGCCCATTGCGGTCGAGGAATTCGTCCGCCAGGCCGAGGCGTCGATTGTCAACGCAGAGGAACGGGTAGAGCAAATTGTCGATCGCATGATCGGGCGTCTGGCAGGCTATCGCGAACAGGCGGAGGCAATTCGCAGACGCAAGAATGCGGGCTGGTCACTGCCAGACGACGAGTCACAGGGGTTCCGCCCATGAAGCTCGGGATCCTTTCCGATCTGCACCTTGAATACGGGGGGCTTCGCCAGCCTCTGGAAATTCCGGATGCAGACGTCTGCGTAATGGCAGGCGATATCATGCGTGCGCCCGCAAACAGCATCCACTGGCTGGCAACGAATATCGCGCCGGCGATGCCGTGCGTGTTCGTGGCTGGAAACCATGAATTCTATCGGGGTTCCCTCAACGAAGGACTGGACGACGGGTTAGCTTCTTCTGCCCAATTTCCTGATGTTCATTTCCTTGAGAACGACCAGGTCGTTCTCAGCGGGGCGAGGTTCAACGGCGCGACGCTGTGGACCGACTATCGCATTGAAGGCAATCAGACTTTGGCGATGCATGCCGCAAGCTCGGGGATGAATGACCACCGACAGATCGCTTTACAGCGAAACCCATGGAAGCGGTTCTTGCCCTCTGATGCATATCATCGTCATCAACAATCACGTGCCTTTATCATGCGGGCTTTGCGGGTGCCTTTCGGGGGGCCGACCATTGTCATTACTCACCATTTGCCATCGGCCAGGTCGGTGCCTGCACGCTTCAAGGGCGATCTGTTGAACGCTGCCTTTGCCTCCAACCTCGAGGAGATCATCGAGTTTGGTCGCCCTAACCTTTGGGTCCACGGCCACATCCACGACAGCTGTGACTACCAGATCGGAGGCACGCGTGTCGTTTGCAACCCCCGCGGCTACGATGACGGTGAAAACCTGGCGTTTGATCGCAGATTCGTCGTGGAGGTTGGGGAGTGAAATTATGGATTTTGAGCGATCTGCACTTGCACGGAGACCTGTTGACATTCGGTGACAAGCTACAAGTTCCAGATGCCGATCTATGTGTGATCGCTGGCGACCTCACGGATAATCTGAAAGACACCTTCGAATGGATGGCCCGGGTGTTGAGGCCCCACTTGCCAGTTATTTATGTGCTCGGGAACCACGACTACTTCGGTGAAAGCCTCGTCAGCGGTCTCGCGAACGCCAGACAGCTGGCTGCCGATCATCGGATCTTGTTGCTCGAAGACCGTGTGGTCACGTGCGGCCGAAAGAGCAATCGTGAGATCCGCCTGATTGGTTCGACGCTCTGGACCGACTTCGCGTTGCATTCAGGCGGCAATGATTGCCAAGCACGACAGCTGGCGTTCGAGCAATTGCGAGAAGCAATGCCTGAATTCCATTCTGTACGAAGGGACGACGATACCGAGTTGCTGATGAGACCGCAGGACGCTTACTCAAAGCACCTGATCTCACGGGCATTCATTAATGCCGAGCTCGAGAAACCCTTCGAGGGCAAGACGGTCGTTATCACCCACCACGCGCCTCATCGGCTGTCTATTCCCTCCGATTTTGCGGGCAGCCCGATCAATCCAGCCTTCGCATCCGATCTCTCGAATACGATCGAGCAGCATCGGCCAGATCTCTGGATTCATGGGCACACGCATGCGTCGTTTGACTACCAGGTCGGCCAGACCCGAGTGGTCTGCAATCCACCGGGCAACGGCAAGGGAAATCCAGAATTTGATTGGAAGAAGGTGGTGAACGTTTGAAGCTATGGGTCTGGAGCGATTTACATCTGGAAATGCAAGACGTGGAGTTCCCGACATCGGCTCCTGAGAGTGCGGACATCATCGTCTGCGCTGGCGATCTCTGTCAGGCTGACGGCCTCGAGCTTCAGGCAAAGGAGATCGTCGAGCGCTATAGGCTGCCGCTGATCTTCGTGCCTGGAAACCATGAATTCTACAGTGAGCCTTCCATTATTGGGCGGTCATTACCGTCGGATCGTGCAGTCATGCATCAGGTGGCAGAAGCTAGCAAAGGTTGGTCGAAACCTCTCTATGTCCTCGATGACACCAGCATCGACCTCGACGGCGTTCGTTTCGTCGGCGGCACCCTATGGACCGATTTCAAGCTGGGAATTCATGACGAGGCGGACTTTCATTGGCGGCTCAACGATGCCCGGGCAATGAGTTCGGACTTCTCACGCATTCGGATGAATGACGCCCAAATGCTGGCCCCGTCGGATATGCTCTCGATGCATCGTGAAACCCGCACTTTCATCCACGCTGCCCTTGCCCGTCCCTTCGAAGGCAAGACGGTGGTGGCCAGTCATCATCTTCCGCACCCTGCCGCCACGCCCTCGGTCTACGTGAATTCGTCGGCCAATTTCCTGTTCGCCAGCAGTGAGCGGGCGTTTGGCGATGTCATGAAATCTGCCGATGCCCCTGCCCTATGGGTTTGCGGCCACACACATCATCCCGTCGATGTCACCGTTGGCAGAACGCGCGTTGTTTGCAACCCTCATGGCTTCGAAGTTGCGCCCGACGAGCAGGCAAACGCGTTCCGATGGGATCTCGTTATCGATACGGAGGACCTGTGATGTCGGATCTCCCCAAGATCGCCGAGCGCCTGGAAAGATACGCTTTCGACAACAACGGGAGGTATTGGCTGGCTGATGTCTCAAACCTAGACCGCCATCCACCGAACGACCAGCTTTGGGTTCTTGTCGATTTCGATGAAGGCGCGTTCTCGGCAAAGGTGTTCGCGGAAAGAGTTTGCTCCGAAGGGGGCTACCGTTTTCTCATCTTCGTGATTTCCGACATGGCTGAGGAACTGGTCGAACTGATCAGGCGAAACGCGATGATTATCGGGCGTGACGCACCTGCGGTCTCCTTCGCTACCATCAAACGGCAATATTCAGCTTTGGTTCGGCCTGGTTTTGAGATGCTCTGCGACTTCTGGTGGGCGACCATCGTGGACCGTTTTCTGGCGACTGTTCGTGATGTGCTGCCTGCAGACGAAACCTTTATTCTGACATCAGTCAAACAAATGTACGGCTCGATAGAGATCAGATGGCAGACATCCCTGCCCCGCGACAGCGAGCCTGAGCTGGAAATCTGGCAGGCCTACGCATTGGCGATACTGCAGTCAGCACGCACCTGCGAGCGCTGCGGAAAACCTGGTGCCGTCAGACGGCACTCGGACGGCCGAGTTTTCGTCGCTTGTGATGAGCATTCCGAAGGTGTCGCGGCATCAACGCCCCTAACCAGAGTCGTCCTCAACGGTCTTGTCTATCGTTACGATGAGATCGGCACCGTCGAGCAAGTGAAAGGGGATGGCCGAGAATCGTTCAGAAGCCTGCAGGAGCGCTACCCAAGGCTTTTACCAGAGGGGTTTCCCTTCGGTTGTCATTCGGGTTGGGTCGGAATTCTGGATCGCTATTTCGCCGAGGTCGAGGCAATTTTGCCTCCCGACATCCCTTTCCGGATTGACCAGATCAAAGAGAAATTTGGAACGCTGCGCATATATTGCGAGCCCGTTTGGCCAGATCGGCAGCCGACCAAGAATTTCGAGTTCGCAATTCCAAATATGGGTGCACGTGCCGATGCCGAAAATGACGTCGAGCAAAAGCTCAAATTTGCACGCATTAGGGCGGAAGGACGATCTGCTCATACATGCGAGGTCTGTGGTCGACCTGGCCAGCTAACGGTTAGCGGACATTGGTACCGCACGGCCTGCGACGAGCACGCCAAAGACGGTAAGCCCGTCGGAGGTGAGGACGGCGTCTGGAATGTCGGTGGCACCAGGTGGCGCTTCGATGTCGAGCTGGACGATATTGTAGAATCGAGGGAAACGCCGATGTACGGTGACATTTCAAAAGCCTTCAAGCGCCAGCTCGACGTCGTTGTTCAAGAGCAGTTTGATGTCACTGAATATGAAGTGGTCGGCCATGTCCCCGTGCTCTGGTCGGGCTGGCAAGGCGATAGCTTGGTGGCCCACGTCAAGCTGCCAGATGGTAGACGCGAAATCGTTTTTGCCGACAGTACTGGCAATCTTGGTGGTGACCCCAAGTCTGTGCTCGAGGAACGACTTTCAGCCTACCGGACGGCCATTGAGGAGACGCTGGCCTTCCTGAAGGGTTTTGAATTGTGACGCAGCGCAATGAAGTCACATGCTTACGCTGCGGATGGGTGTCGTGGGCTATCACAAAGGCCCAAGCCGAAAAGTATGTTGCCGATTACAATGCCTGGTTTAACGCCCTCCCTGCAGAAATGCAGGCGCGCGACGGCCGCCAGAAAGGGTTGGATTCTTACAACTGCATGCGCTGTGGCGGCTCAGAATTTCGGAAATCTGTAGACGACGACTGTCCTGCTGGCGTGACCATCTCACCGGTTGTCGCCGACGAATTTGCGGCTAAGGGTGAATGACGTACGGAAGAAAACGAGACAGCTGGTGGGTCGGACGTCAGTACTGCTGGCGGCAACGCCACCAGCTAGTACCATATCATGCGAGGTGTGGGGCAACGACGATCCAGTTAATGTAGCCCCATAGTGCGAAAAATGACCCGAGGCCGATAAGTTTTGACAATAGGGACAGAGAGTTGCCCGCGTACCAAAACGCGTGGGCCCACCCGAAGGTAAGCATAACGAACAATGCAACGGAATTGCCGATAGATAGCGGGACGTAGAAACCCGACCGTGTAAGATTGAAGCCAAAGATCAGCATGTCGAAAACTAAGGTAATCGTGAACGCGATCGCCGAGACGAATGCACCTACGACTATAACTCGTGCAAGGTGGGCAGCTTCGTTGGTGCCGATTTTTGGCCCAGATCCTGATACTCCTGACATGGCGGACCTCCTTAAAAATCTTCCGAAATTGTGAATGCGGGCTCCTGTTTGTCGCCCCCCTTTGCCGCTTCGGCCTCAGTCACCTTGGGTGCTATCACCGTTGGCTTTTCAGCAGGCTTCTCCACCAGAGCCTGAGGCTTTTCAGAGACAATCGAGGCGGTCGACTCCGCATCGACCTCGCTTTCGACTACTGGGCCCTCTGACATCACTGCATCATGGTAGTCGTCGGCCGCGGGCGATTTGATTTCAGGGACGGGCGTTTCAGCGATAGCAATGAAAGGCTGCGGAGCCACCACTTTTGCCTCTTCGACGACGGGCTTGGCCATCTCTGGGGCAACAGCAGCAGTGGTTGCGCCTGCCTCCTTGGCCGACTTCAATGCAGCCACGAGATCATCATCGGCAGTGTTTACAGCAGGAAGACCCCGTTCTTTCCGGAATGCGAGGATCGCCCTTTCGGTGTTGCCACCCCAGTACCCATCGGGCTTCCCTACTCCCGTGTACCCGAGGTCATAAAGCTGCTGCTGAACCAGCTTAACCTTTTCGTCGGGAACTCGCTTTGGCTTAGTGGGTGCCTGGGCTGTCGATGCCGCTCGTGCTCGAGGCTGTTTTTGCTCGCTCGAAGGTGCCTGAGACCTATCAATGCGCGGATTCTGGCGGCGGGGCTCAGACTGCGGACTTTGTCTGTTTTTGATGACCTCACCGATGACGGCAGCTCCGATCCCTACTCCAAACCTTATGAGATCATCGTTAGCCCGAGCTGGGACAGTCGACAGTCCGACCGCCGATGCCAAGAGGATTGCTAGTGTTTTTCTCATTCTTGTTCCCTTCTTTTTGTTATTGCCCGACATCAATCATGCCTGGATTCATGCAAGCCACCAGCCTCAATGCTGGCTGGCGGATCCTTGCTTCTCGGAGTCGACCTGGGCCTGTCGCTCGGCTTCGCGACGAGCCGCTGCAACGTCTTCGGATGTGAACTCGATTCCACGGCGTTGGGCCTTGTCGTCATCAGCCTCCCTAGCCGCAGTCTCCAGTCTACTGGTTGGAACGCGCTCACCGTCGTCGCCGACGGCTATCTGGTTCTTTTCGGTGTCGGTCTGTTTCTGAACTTCGTTGTCCAACTGGGACTGCATGTCGGCCGCCCATGGCTTATCCTCCGCCCTAACCCGCTCGACGACGCTGTCTGCCTCGTTGTAAGCGCTTTTGAAATCAAGGGCCGCATGGGTTTGGTCGGTCTCATTTTCGGCAGAGAGGTAGGACTGCCCTTCTTCACGGAGATTGGTGAGCTTCGCCGAAAATTCGTCTCGGTCATCCATGTAACCATTGAATTCGTCTCGACTAGCACGCTGCTCGTCTTGGGCATTCAGTATGGCCTGTGAATCCCCTTCCCGCATGGCGGTCTCCAATTTCTCGGACGCGGCATCCATCCGATCGATGAAGGCCTGGGAGAAATTGTTGTCGGTCTCCGTTCGGGCAACCTGTTCGCGCAGGTAATCCTTGACCACGTCCGTCTTCTCGACCCCGATGGTCTGGACGGAGCTTTCCATCTCTCCTTCAGGTCGAAGCGCTGCTGTCTCGTGACGAATTTCGCTTGAGTGCTTTTCTTCAATCCCAGTTTGCTCTGAAGTGCGGTTGTCCGTGTCAGACAGGGACACCGCATCCGAGCCGTCGGAGTCGGTTTCAACAATTTCTTCCTGCTCGGCGACATGCTTGTCGACAGAGGCATCCAGGTCGGCATTACTGTCCCTCTCATATGGATCTCGACCTTCGTCCATGGCCTTCAGCAGTTCGTCCTGGCGCGCTTCATATTCCATGACCTCGTCGGACATGTCCGTTTCATAGTCTGAGCGGGTCGGCTCGTGGTCGTAATCCACCAGCTGAGGCACGTCGGCATCGCGGTCTTCAAAGACAGGCACATCGTCAATGAAATCGGCAGCTGCCTGGTCGATCCGTTCATTCACAGAATCTGCTTCTGGAAGCTGGGCGAGCTTCATGCTCTCCTCGTTCAGGGTGTGGGCAACCTCGCGATCCAGTTCCAATACGTTATCGAATTTAGCCTTCAGTTCGTCGGCCGCCGCTGAAAGCTTCTGCAGTTCAGCCTGCTGCTCGCGGTGCTGATTGCTGTCAGCACCGTAGAGGAATTCGTGCTTTGCCAAGACGCTGGCAGCGGTATCCCGCTCATAGGAGGCAGCCTCGTAGTCCTTGCGAGCTTCCAGAACGATAGCTGCCTTGACGTCCCCTGCTTCGCGCATGGAGTCGATGCTCTGACCAAGGGCTTCCTGTCGCTCGGTGAATGCGTAGTACTGCTCTTGTGACAGCTTTGCGGCTTGTTGCAGGAAGACGAGCGATGTCGTCGCGTTGCCCTTAACGACAATGTCGGCGGCCTCCTTGTCAAAACCCTGCATGCTCCCGTGCTGGATATCCTTGCGGAAATCCATGCTCTGGTAGCTGTCGACGTCCTTTTGACGTCTATCAAAATAGGCGCTCGTCCTCTGGCGGAGCTCCTGAGCAACCTCCTTGGTTATTTGAGTGTCCCCGCGCTTCTGAGCCTCTTCCACCATTTTCCGATTGAGTTCGTCATCACGCTTTTTGTCGAAGTAGCGCATGATCTGCTCACGCTGTTTTTCATGATAGGCACGAGAGTCTTCGAGCTCTTGAAACGCGTCCTGCTGCCTTTGAAGCTCCTGTTGGTCGGATGCTCTCTTCTCGTAGAATTTGCGTTCCTGTTCTTTTTGGTCGTCCATGGCCCCTCCTCAAATCGGTTTATGAATAACGTTTGATGATAATGCGGTGTTAAAGCTGTCGGCGCAAATGGCCGACAGCGAAATCCGTGCTAGTCGAGTTTTACGAAGTCAACTTTTGTAAGGCCAGCGCGGCTGACGAAGGCCAAGGCGTGACCCTTGGTAAACTGCATCATGTCGGTAGTGTTTATGTATGGAGCGTCGCCACCTGTCTGCATTTCTCGCTGAATCGCATCTTCTTTTGCGACGAAACGATTGTGCTGTTCGTTGGCGTTACTTGCTTCGTTGTCAGATTTTGCGACCTCTGTACTCATCCGAGTTCCAACGTCAATATCCTGAAACCGACCCGCAAGTGGGTTCTGGTTACGAAGACCGTCGGTGAACCTCGGGACAAGCGCGTCAATTAGCTTAATGCCTGGTAGTGACGGTTTGCTGTCACCTCGCATGCGAAGAAGGCGGTCGAATGTTGCGTAGAAGTTCGGTGCGTAGGTATGACCTCGATAGCCAACACCTGCGAGCTTAATGAAATACTCCTGAGTGTCTGGGTCTTTGGTCGGGAAAACGACTTTCGAGACCATGTTATTCATTATGTTGTTGGCAGCGATTACGCCAAGCGACTGATATAGCGCCTGCATTGACTGAGTGGCGGCTACTACAAAGACCCCGGAGGCGCGGGCGACGTTGAGGAACGAGCTGTCTGCCTTTCCACCTTCTCCAGTGGTCGCGAAGCTCTGGTACTCGTCGAAGAGGGCCATAACCGAGGACTTGGTGGGCTGATCGCGAATGTGAATGAGCTCAGCAATTCGTTTCTGAACGCGCCCATAGTTGCGGCGAGAAGACTCTGCTTTGTCAGGCGGGCAGCTAGCCAAAAATTCTGGAGACGGTGCAGCAATGGATAGATCGCGGACCTCGCGCGTAAATTGGCGAAGCCCCATTGAAATGTCTCTGAGCTCAATAATCGTCAGATTCTTCATATCAGCTGTGTCGAGCGTCCCCTTCTCGCTCGGAAATAAAGCCTTGAATGCTTGGATGCCCCTATCGACCTCGCGATCGAGGAGGTTTCGCAGCTTGGTCAGCTCTAAACTACGAGCATTCAGTTTGTCGAAGACGGCTTTGCATTCCTCGACGCGGGTCAGGATCTCCGCAGCCTTGGCAGCCTTTGTAATGCGGCGCTGTGCAAGGACGTACAGGCGGCTCTTGATCCAATTTGCAATGATCAGCCCTGGCTTGGAATCCTCGGTTCCTGAGATTCCGATGCCGATTATCTTGCCGTCGAACGCTTCGTCCAGATCGACAAAATTGACGCCATCGATTTTACCGGATGCGAATTTCGTCGCGAGCTCTTTGGTGCCGCTGAGCTGATCGAGCGTGTCGGTGATGTTGGACTGATAGGAAGAACGGGTTTCTGGCGCATACGTCTTCCAAGTCTCCTGGAAGAAGCGAGCAGCTCCCACTAGCTCATCAGGATAGACAGCCTGCTGGTTGTCAAAGCCATCAATGATTTTCTTCGATATTGCTTCGTACAAGCTCGGCTCCGTAGTCAAAGCCAGTAGCCCTAGCAGCGAATACGGCTTGTATGGACGACCTCTCCAGATATCTCCTCGGGCATCTTTCTCCAAGAATTCTGCCATGAATGCAGCATGTTTGATGGCGTTGGCAGCACCCAGAATCCACTTACCACCCGAGTTATCAGGGCCAGCCATCTGCGTGGCGATCATTAGGAATGCGTCGGAGACCTCAACTGGTGACATTGAAGCCAGCAGATCGATACCGAAAGCGCCATCTTCGGTGCCGATGAGGATGAAGTCCTTCTTGCGATGAGGCGGAAGCGCGTTGCGAAGAACGAACGGCAACTCGCCCTTCCCATCAAAGATGACAGCGCCCATCTTGTGGCCTTTCCAGTCGGCCTCGAAAACCTGGCGGAAGACCGGAATCAGGAACAAACGGGTTTTGCCTGAGCCTGTTTCGCCGAAGCAGATCATGTGCTGGCGAAGGCTTTCTCCATCCCAGCCGATTACACTCCCGCCTTGCGAGGCCCCTCGGTAGCCGCGGTCGGCAAATATGCCTGTTGCTGTTCCGAGTTTGATGAAAGGGAGGTCCTTTAATCGGCCGATCGCGTCGTAGGTTGCTTTCGCATAGGCCTCCATGACCTTTTCTCTGTCTACTCCCGTGTTCTTCCAGAGGTACATGCCTTCACGGGTTGGAAGCGACAAGTGATGGGTAAGGGCATGCTTGTATCGAAGCCAGGTCTTGTTCAGTGACGAAATCATGCCAAGCGGGATAGCGAGCACGCCCGCTGCGACGGTAAATGCGAGGCCAATTAACAACGATGATCCGCTGTTGATTACAGTACCAATAATCCTGGAAATAAAATCCACTACCCAGACGATCGCACTTGCCGTAACGGCGTGAAACTGCATCGCAAGGGGTAGTTCCCAAATCCATTCGCTAACGGACCAACTGGGCATGTCCATGCCGCTCTTGTAGATGCTGGCTGCCACGGCCAAGCTGGAGATGCCAGCAACGATGAACTTAGCGGACTTCCACGATTTTGAGAAAGCTTCACGGACCATCGCCGTGATGTCAGCAGCGGTCACGTGCCTGTAGCCCAGCAGTGTCGGGTCATCGCCATTGGGAAGCCGACCGTCCCACACTGGGAGCACGCGCATATCGGCAGGCACCTCGTAAAACATCCAAGGGGCGATTTCGCCGAATTCTGCTTCCCCGAACTCCTTTGCCTTGCCTGCGAGCAGGTAATCGACGTTGTTCTGGATCCCACCCTTCCGCTCGAGAGTGCGTTTTGCGACCCTGCGAATGCCTTTGGTGATCTGGCGGTCGATATAGGCACCATAGCGGTCCCTGGCGGCGGCAGTTTTCTCGCTAATTTTCTTCAACATGAGTTCCTCCTCCTTGTTCTTATTGCTTTGCGAAGAGCGACTTCAGTAGGTCGGCGTGACGGCCGAGGTCTTCGTATTGGCACTCACCGACATACGGCAGCCCAAAGACAACCGAGCAGGCGAAGCTTCGGCCGCGGATTTCAACGATGTTCAGGTTGAGATTGCCGTCGACATTAGCGGCCACCAGGAACGTGTCGTCTTTGCCTTCTGGCAGGATGACAGCACCACCAGTCGACAGGGCTGACACGTTCTTTTCATTGGTAAAGAAGCCCAGTGGGCGAGCCATGTGAGCAGGCTTGTCGAGCTTTGCTACGGCCTGCCATTTGCTCAATCCCTCGCGTGATCCGCCATACGTGCTGAAATCGCGAAGCACGGCATTGAAGAAGCCGAAATACCCTTCACGATCCATCGCGGCATCGCCGTGGAAAGGTGCAGACCCGTAGAACGAAAATGGTGCGACCAGAGCCGAAGCAGGTGGGGCATTGTACAGCGACCTGACCGACTGCTCGTAGGCGCTGATGTCACCAGCGGAGCAGTCGCCGTGTTCAGGGCCGAAGATGGTCCGACAATGACCACGGGTGACGAGCCTTGCAGCTGGCTTGCCATCGACAAAAGCAGCGACCACGTACTCGTCTTGCTTGCCCGTCGTCGAAATGACGGTCCCAGTTTCCATAGCCTTGATGGCGCTCGGATTCTTCCAAAGGCCTTGCGCGATCACGGTCTGAGGGAAGGCAGACAGTGAAGCGGCCGCCTCCCAAACCTTTGCGTTCCACGAGAACCTAGATTCGTGTCGCAGGTTTTCCTGAAGGAACATCAGTGTGGTGTCGAAATCATTTAGGGAAATTGACTGATCTGACGACGGGAGATTGAGATACCAGTGCTCAGGAATGCCGCTGGGTTGCGCGTTTTCAACATGCTGTTCGATCGGAGGCGCGTACATGCTCCTAACAATTTCGGGCACTGCATCAGATGCCGTGAGCCTTGAGCAGCTTTCGGAAAGAGGGGCCCCGATGACGGTCGAACATCCTGATCCAGTCATCAGGTTGATGCTTGGCACCCCATCGATATAAGCAGCGGCGACAAACTCAGTACCGTCGGCAGACCTCGCGACGATGCCTGTCGCGGCCATAGCCTCGGTATTGCTGTGGGATTTCCAGAAGCCTATCGCGGGGACGGTTGGAAGCGTCGTGTCCTTGACCTCAGCGACAGTAGCTTTTGCATCCTGCCATGCTTTCCAAAGACGGGTGTCAAATTGGCCGTATTGGCTCTCGAGGGAGCTAATTTCGGTGATCTTGCTCTGCTGCTGTTTGAGAGCCGCGCCGTTTTCAGCAGCTACTTCCTGATGAAGTTCGACAGCCTCCTTAAAGGCCGCCACATTGAGACTGCCAGTACGAGCAGCTGGCAAATTGTTCAAGAATGCCCAGCGAACATGACCCTGCGTGCCATCTGGGAGAGTGATTGCAGAATTTGGGTCGAAGCCGATCGTCGACTGTAACAAATTGGCGGCGTTACCTGGTGTCCTGGTCGACATCAATTCCAATGGGGCGGCCGACACCATCCAGCTGGTGATCGCTAAGGCAGCAACACCCATTGCAAGCACAGGCCCATAAAACACTGTTGACCGAAGAAAATTCGACATTTGAACGAAAAGCACTTGGCCCTCACCTGCGACCATATCGATGTCGCGCGAAAAGCCGTCGAAGAAGGCAACCCCTTTCCCCCTTCGACCGCTGTTGGCTTCTGCCTGCGCAGCTCTGGACGATTTGAGTGCGTTCGGAACGTCAATCTCGGACGGCTCCAAAACTTCGTCATCCGAATCCACTCTGGTGGCGACTTCCGCCGCTCTTTTGAATAGTTTCATGTTTCCCTCACTCATTTGTCGATGAATAAACATCGTCTAACAAAAGTGTGAGTTCTGGCGGCGAAAGTAACAAGAGTTATTTGTTAATATAATGAGATTGTCCAAGAATGGTGAATGCATAAAATTGAGATACGCATCAAAAAGCCGAGCGCATAGCTCGGCTTTGTCATTTGTTGGCCGATAATCTATGCGACCGCTAGCGCGCGTTGTTTTTGAGCGTCCTCGATCTCAGGTTGCTCGTGTTTAGGCTTCTCAATGGGCGAACAGTCGTGATCATTTGCTGCTGCTGCTGCTATGCGCTCTACGAGAGTGGCCTTTTCACGTGTTTTCCATTCAACCTTTGAGCTGGCCTCCTGGGCTGCGGACGAAACGTCTTGTGTGACAGCTGCCGACCCCTCGCTGCCTCGCACGTGACCGAAGGTGCCTTGGCGGAAGTCGACCGAGATCTCTCCAGACGACTGGCGCTGGATGGAGATGTCCTGATCGGCGAATTCGGCCTTCACCTCGGCCAGGTGAGCACCTGAGTTTTCCTTGACGACACGGAAGGATGCCCCGTCGGCGTCAGATGCCGCTAAGCCATCCTCGGTGAAAATGACGGTCACATGGCGATTATTCGTTGTGGTGGCCCACTCCTGGTATTCGCTCTCTCCTTTGTGGGCCAATTGCACGCGCCTGAGTTCGTCAGCCGACAGCACGCAGTATTCGGTTTTTTCGCTTCCCCGGTGCTGTGTCTCGAGATCGGTATGGATGAACTCAAGAGCGCGATCACGGATGCTTGCCATCCCGTTGGCTACAATCAAAGCCTCCTGCAGATTGGCAACCACGTTCGCGGAGGCAGGATCGGATGCGTTGCCTGCCTCATAGCCAGCGGTGCCAATCCTGTAGTCGATGACGAATTCGGCCGGGCTAATGCGGTCGACAGTCATATCAAGCTGTTCAAGCTTAGCCTGGACGTCATCAAGGTTGAGATTTTCGGCATCGGCTCCACGGCTTTCCGCGGCCGCTATTGTCTCATGATATGTAAGAGCAGCCTCGTCGATTTCCGTCCGATAATGCTGCACCATCTCTTCTTCAAAGCGTCCTGAAAACGAATCCTTGCCATTGGTATGAATGACGGAAGGCTTGCCGTTCGCATCAATATCGAAGTCTAAGGTGACCTCGCCCCATGAGATTTTGACGCCTAAATCGTACAGGTCTTGGACATCGTAGTCGCAATCGATGGACTCCGGGATGGCCAGAGTGACGGAATGAGTGTCCGAAATGGGATCGTGCCGGAACTCACCATAGTTGGGCCTTGGAATCATCTCATCTTCTAAATAATCCGCTGCATAGTCTCGGTCCAGATCGTCGGCAGGTTCGTCTATAGCGAGCGCTTCATTCAAAATGTCTTGGTGTTGCTGTGTCCACTCCAAGTCGAGAGCAAGATTCCTGGAAAGTTTATCGTTCTGCTGATCCATGGGTCCTCCTTTTATTCATGTATTGCGTTTCGTAATTGTTGGAGGAGGATGCTATCGGCGCAAGGGGTATTCGAAAAATAGTTTGATTGTGGTTTGCAGTTTGATCGGCCAACGTTAGTTAAATCGATTGCGTAATGGAGGATAAAATGAAGAAGGCACTGCAAACGGCCACGATACCATTGAAAGCGCTACAAGCGATGCTTGAGGTATTCATTCAGATGGTGATGTCGCTTCTAAGATTTTTCGGGCTAGGATCTGGCGGCGGCATGGGTAGCAATATGGTCGCCAAAGCTCCTCCGAAGCCTGGCAAGGATGCATCCAATCCAGCTGGATCAGGGGAGTCGGGGCTATCGTTGGCCCATAAAATGGCGTTGGGCCAGATCGAGACCGTGTTGGCTTTCGCGAGCACAGCGGCCGACAAGCGCAAGGATTTCGACCTCAGTAAAATGCGGCCCATTCAACAGGCCTGGCTGCGTGCTTGCGATGAAAAAACGCTCGCGTCGCTTCAGAGCATGGATCCCGTCGCGGCACTAGATTTCGTGCTGGCTGAGACCGCAAAGGCTAAGGGCGCAATGACCCGTCACCTCCCGAAGGAAACTCGTCTGCACCTCGCAAAATCGAACCTATCGATCGTGGAGGAAATGGCGAGCGAGGGCCTCCTGAACCGCGGTCGCAAGAAGGACAAGGATGACCAGCAGCCTCGCGGTCGGCTAGCGGCAACACCGAGTTTTGGTCTCGCGATGGGATGAGGAAATTGAAGGTGGAATATCTGCAGAAATGAACGGCATTCGGTAGCAAACGCCACCGAAACAATGTTAATTATTTGATTTCACAACGAAAAGTAGGCTCTATTTAAGACCATCTATTGCGCTAAGAATTGCAAATTTGCGGTTAGGATTGGTGCGGATTTGCAGCTAGAATGTAACCCGGTGGCGACATTTCATTGAATTATCCATTGAAAGCCTTTCCGATCTACTCGTGCCTTCGTACTAGGTATGAGCCCCGTCCCACTCTTGGCTATGTGCATAATTTCCCGATCGGTAAATCTTCAGCCGAAATGGCTGCGCTGACGAGTTGAATTTCCCGATCGGGAAATTCGACTTGACTTCAGCTTCCCTCGTAGCCATTATTTACCGATCGGGAAATTGAGGATGTCATGCTCGTCAACACCGTCACTGATACCCATTCTCTTGGAAATCTGATCCGGGATCGTCGGCAAGCGTTACAACTTAGGCAGACCGACCTTGCTCTGGTGGCCAATGTGGGCATCAGGTTCATCGTCGATATCGAGAACGGGAAAGAGACCTGCCAGGTTGGGAAGGTGCTGCGCCTTCTCGATGTGCTGGGAATTCAGATGACCGCCACCAGCGCGCCGGTTCATTCATCGAAGCGGGACGACGAGCCTGAACTTGAAATCGACGACGACATGGAGTTCCCGAACCCATGAGAACCGAAACGCGTGAAGATGGCATGACGGGCGAAAAGCTCGATGTCTGGTTCGAGGATCAGTTAGTTGGGCATGTAGAGCGGCGCAGCAATTCCGTCCTGGATCTCGCGTTCCGGTACGACTGGAGTTGGATCGATTCCAAATCCAGCTTTCCGATCTCGACCACTATGCCTCTCTCTCTGAAAGATCATGAGCCTTCGATCGTGTATCCGTGGTTTCTGAACCTCCTCCCGGAAGGGCACGCACTCGCCACGGTCGGCAGCATACTCAAGGTTCATGAGCTGGATGTCTTCGCAATGCTCGGCGAGATGGGCCGCGATCTGCCAGGCGCACTCGACATTCGCAAAAGTGGGATCGATATCGCAGAGCTGAAGCCCCGTTATCGTCGATTGAGCGAAAAGGAACTAGCCGAAGTGATCCGACGCCTTCCTGAGCGACCGATGCTGGTCGGCGAGGACGGAGTACACATGTCGGCCGCCGGAGCGCAAGACAAGCTTCCGGTGGTGAGATACAATGACGGAAGTATCGGGTTGGCGCTCGATGGTGCGGCCAGCACGCACATCCTCAAACCCCGGAACACAAAGTTCCCTGCATCGGTGGAAAACGAGGCAGTCTGTCTTCGTCTCGCAGCCGCGGTTGGGTTGCCTGCGGCGAAGGCTTCGACCGGACGCGTCGAAGACATCGATTACCTCCTTGTCGAACGCTATGACCGTGTGATCGAGCAGCGGCGGGTGCGCCGCATTCACCAGGAAGACCTTTGTCAGGCAACGGGGTTTCCGCCATATCTGAAATACGAATGGAATAAGGACGTTGCACAGCCCGGTCCCGGCCTGAAACATTGCATGGATGCCTTGACCCAGACATCGGCAGCCGTGCTCAGCAAGCTACGCTTCCTCGACATGATGCTGTTCAATGTGCTGTGCGGAAACGTCGATGCCCATGCCAAAAACTATTCCATTCTCATCAGGCCAGGCGAGGTGTCGATGGCACCAATCTATGACGTGATGAATGGCGACATCTATCCTGGCGTAACCCGCAACCTGGCAATGAAGATCGCCAAGAAGCAACGCGGCTCGCACATCCATGGGAGGCACTGGGATAAGTTCTCGGAAGAGAATGGGCTTTCAGCAACCGCTGTCAGGCGCAGGGTAGCAGAGTTGTCGGCGGCGACGCTTAAGGCGCTACCTGGTGTCGTGAAGGAAATGGAAGCGTCCGATTTGAAATCCGGCGTTTACACAGAAATCGCAGGGTACGTGACATATTACTGTCGTCAGATGATCAGCAACCTGAAGACCGACCGTTCCCCTGGCGACGACGAAACAGAGGACCATTCAAGGACACCTGATGAGCCGTCTGAAGAGATTCTGATTTCCCCTTAGTTCTCCGGAATGCTTCCGATATTATCTCTCCTTCCACCGACCAAGAATTCGGTGGCCGCATTCCAAGACGCGGTCTAAGGCCATCGAATTAGGGCGCGCGAACTTCGAATGTCGTAATCGCGAGAGCTTCGGACTTGTTCATCTCGGCCAGGTGTTCCGGCATTTGTACGGCTTCCTTGCACCGGAAAGCTTTCTTCGTCGCATCGGGAGCAAGGGACGGTTCATAGACCTGGATCACCCTTTCGCTGGCGGCAACGTCTACCGCCAGAACCTTGATGCGGGCTTCAGCTTCTTCCGCCTCGAAACGCAGTGCTTCCCTCCTCCTCCTTAAGTCATTGATAACTAGCCTCAAATTCCCTCTCCTAACTGGATTGGGAACCCAGCATTTGCCTGGGGTTTGATCTGGTGGTCTTTGCTACCTAATGCCGGAAATGAAGAAGGGCGGTTACGAACCGCCCTTTCTGTTTGGTGCCTGGCTTGTTTCAGCTGGGGTTCGGGGCGGGTGCCTTTTGCTCCTCTCCAACGCCCGTACGCAGGCAGAGAAAGACAAATTTGAAAACCATCACCCCGCAGGCCGCTGGCAAAAATGCTTCCGGCAGTATCCAAAACGGAATATGCAGATCAGATTTTATATAGTCATGTCGGAACAGCCCGATCACGCCGAACCATAGTAATACCCAGAATATGAAGTCAAACCAGACTCCGCCATCGGCAAGACGATTCATCGTACATATGTAGAAATTAGACAATCGTTTCATAGTTCACCCTCCTTTTTGTTATCGGTGAACCTGAGTTTCGACATCAAACTATGCAAGCGTCAAGCAGCCACTTCCGCCGACAGATTTCCAGCCGAGAGTTGGCGGCGTAGTACGTTCATCCGAGCGACCGCCTCCAAATTTGCTTCGCGCTCGAGGTTGGTGATCAAGCCGCGGGCATTCTGCTCGACGTCGTCGAGGGCATAATACAAGTCGATGCCATCGGCCGAGTTGTCGAAAGCTGCCTGAAACTGCTGGCTGAGGTCGAGGTACACCGTGACGGCCTTCTTGTTGGTGTGGACGCCGATCGCGCCCGAGCGACGCTGTTCGTCGAGGTGCCCCAGCAGGTGCTGGATGTTGGACGTCTTCTCCTGAAGTCTGGCCTCCCAGTCTTTCACGCGCTTCGCGTTGACCGCAGCACGGACAGTTGCGCCGATGGCCTCGCCAAGGCCTGCTGCTGCCGCCATCCCAAAATTGGCTGCCATTATGCCGCCCAAGGCGGTCATCGCAAACATGGCTGATAGATCAGGTTCCCCTTTACGTGCCATCAGTTACCCCCTCCTCCGTTGCCGTCGATTTCAAGGAGGTGAATTGAGCCTCAAGCTCAAATTTCGTTCCGGATAACCGATCCCGTTCCTATGAAAACCGCCGATCTAATGATATGAATATGCTTATAGCATATGCGAAACCGTCATTCAATACCAGGTTTGTTTATCGTGAGATATGGTTACGCGCGCATATCGGGAGTGGAGCCTGATCCCGATCAAGAAATCATGGCCCTGCAATATGCGGTACCAAACGACTACATTGTCATTGAGAAAGTCGCTGGACAGGCTAGGTCTCGTCCAGAGCTTGAGAAGTTGCTCGAGACAATCCCGAAGGGTGCTGAGCTCTACGTTTTTAGTGTCGATCGGATCGCACGCGACGCAAGGCATTTGCTCGACATCGTGAAGGCGTTGCTGGCTAAAGACGTCATACTCGTTGTTTTAGAAGATCGCGTTTTTCCAGACGACTGGTCGGTGCGGCCCAATAAAATCGAAACCCGTTTTGCGCCTGGGTCAACTGAGCTTCGGATGCTTGAGATGTTTGCGAGCATGGAAACCGACTTGGCATCCGAGCGAACAAAACTCGGCCTCAAGACAACCGAAAACAAGGGCGGTCGCCGCCCATCACTGTCTGAGGAACAAATAGCCGAACTCAGAAAGCTGTTCGATAAAGGCACGACGCAAGTTGGGATAGCGCGCGAGCTCGGGGTCTCGCAGGCAACTGTTTCACGATATATCGCCGATCATATTTCGAAGAAAAAGAGGGCCGCCCCAATCCCAGTTGAAATCGCTCCCGCGGCTCGACGGCCTAAACGCAAAGAATATGAGAAAAAAGTCCGCGAGAAGCGTGAATCCGAAGAGCAAGAATCCGAGACGTCGTCGTGACGATCAAACTCAAGCGGCCGAGCGATGCTGAACGAGCTTTCGACGAGGAACAAGCTGCTCTCGATGCTGAGCATGTAAGCGTTGGCCAGAGCGAGGGCGGCTTTCTCAGAAAAACAGAGTTCAGGCGCCTGGCTTCATGCCTGGGTCTTTCAATGAGCGAACTGGCTCCCGTGCTGGGCAAATCCAAGCACACCTTGGCCTCCTGGAGCACGACCTGGCACACAATCGCGCCATCCCGCGAGATCTTAGACCAGATGTCCGCTCTAGTTTTGTCGCAGGCTCAGGCTTCGCTGGCTATCGGCAAGTCCGTCGAGGCTGCGACCCCGTTGTCCGAGATGGAGTTTCGCGCTGCAATCTTGGCCGAATACAATCTGAGGCTGATCGAGGAAGGCGAGAGTGCAAAGGTCAGGTTGCCAGGCCGAGTTGGGTATCTGGGCGTTGCAAGGGTCACCCTTCCTAAGGACCTGAGGTTCGCTCTGGCAGCTCAGGACGTAGCTAAAGCAGCATGGACGGAATATCGGCGAAGCCTGCAGGAGACGGGCCCGTCGCCAATGCTCGAGAGGGATGACCGAAAGAGACTGGTCGATTGGCTCGTTGGCGGTCTGAATTTTCCGCGTCAGAGGTTAGCCGACATGACGGGGCGAGCACTGCCGACTGTGAATTCTTGGATGGGGAAGTGGCCAGTCTCGCCGCCAGAATCCATTGTGCTGGACCTGCTGCGACTTCACCTAACATGGGCGGTCGAATACCGGTTGCAGGCCGATAGGCCAATAATGGAACGACCCGTGCCATCGGTGCCCGGCGAATGGATATTCAGGAAGTCGGAAGACCTGACTGATACACTAGGCATCAGGATTTCCCTGGAGTAGCCAATTGGCTGATGCTAGTCGATGGCCAGCGGCCGCGGCCGCGACGTCCCTCAGTTGGGGGTTTCAACCTTGCACCTGCGGGGTGCTCCAAGGCGGCTTCTGCGGCCTTTTGATTTACTGGCTGTCACCGATAGCTGGAAGAGATTCCGGATTCCTCGATCGTGTATCGGCGACCGATCAAATTAGTTTGTGTATTCCAAGTGGATGAGCGGATAAGGCCTGCCTTGCCCGTCGAGAGGCGAACGGCCTGTACGCCTGAACCCCATTTTTTCATAGAAGCCAACTGCTTGACCGTTCTGTTCATTGACGTCGGTCGTCATTTTTGGATGAAGCTCAAGGCCGTGGCGCACGAGCGCAGCGCCAATTCCAGTCCCGCGACAAGCTGGATCGACGAACTGTGCCTCTAGGTGTCCGTTGTCGATGAGCATGAAGGCGAGCGGGTAATCATTAGCATCCACGGCCAGCCAGAGCGGCGCTTGGGGCAGAAAGCCGCACACCATCTCGTCGATGGCAAGGCGATCCTGCGGCGATAGAAAATCATGTGTAGCATCGACTGCGCCCCGCCAGATTTCGACTGCGCGCTCACCATCGCGGCGGCGGGAAGATCTAATCGTAATCATTGTCGTCTCAAGTTTCATTTCAATTAAGTCAAGCGGCGCGCGTCCAGGATGCGAGCGCGGCATACATTGCTCGACCATCTCGGTCCTCGCACTAGGATTATGATCTCGCTTCTATTCGCCTGTGGCTGCGTGTTTATGTTGTCTAAGGCCTAAGCGCCGGATCTGGCAGCTCGGGCACATTCACCTCAGCGTCGGTGAACAAGTTCGGAAACAGGCGCTCCCGAAAATCCAACGGAAATGCGATCCGGACTGGTGCTTTCGGGCTGTCCGATTTCAGGAAGCCCTGCCTAACCAGCTCGTTCAAAGTGTTCCGAGCAGTCCTCTCCGATGTCTTGAGCACGAAACTCGCTTCCCCTCGAGCCAGTGATCCATGCTTCAGGACGGCCGAGATTAGATCGGGAGCACGCTTATCGTCGGAGGTGTCGCGCACGAGTGCGCGATAGCGATCCTCAAGGCGATCGAGGTCGAACATCGTGGTCGAGAAGCGGACCTGGTCGAGTGCGACAGTCAGGAACCAGGCGCAGAAGTCCTTGAGCGCTGCTTCGGACAGGTTTCCACGTCCATCGCGATCGCCTTGCCGGGGACTGTCGGCGTGATCCATCATACGTTTGTATTCGCCACGGTCCTTTAGACCACGAGCGAGACCGCGAGAGATCGACCACAGCCCTTGCCCTCCGATGCCTGCCTTTAGTGCCATGGCATGGGACATCAAGCGGGACACGCGCCCGTTGCCGTCTGGAAACGGGTGGATAAAGTTCAGTCGGTGATGAGCAGAAGCCATGGCAATGATTCTGCCGCTTGCTTGCCTTTCAGCCATGGCAAACCGCTTCTGGAACCATTCCAAGAATGTCTGCACTCTGTCGGAGGACGGAGGCTGATGGCGGCCGACTGTGACATCCTGGTCGGCCGAGGTTCGGAATTCGCCAGGCACGATCTCCATCGTTGTGCCGTCAGGACGCTCAACGAACCGGAATTCGTCGGGCATCTCCGCATAGAAGCGGCCGTGTATCCATTTGATGAAATCGATGGATGTTGGGCTGGGCAGCTCACCATGTCGATGCATGGCGTCGATCTCACGCTGCACTTTGACATGGGCTTTCGCCTCGAGTGCGAGAGCCCGTCGTTCGGGTTCGACCTCGGCACCTGCCAATGCCCGTTCGATGTCGCGTGGACGGGTGTTGTGGCCCTCAATGAGGTTCGAATAGTATGAGTTCATCATCCTGACGAGATCAGCCAACTCACCAGCAGATTCAGGATGAAGACCGCGGCCGAGATCGCCTGCTTCACGCTGGAGATCGACAGTGAGATCGGCGAGCCCAGCGGGGATGCTGTCCTCAAAAAATAGCGGCTCAATCCGCGATGGGGTCTCGATTAAGCTCATTTCTTGCCGATCTTCCGCAACTCTCAAAGGTTTGAATATAAAGCACTTCAAGCAGCTCATATCAAGTTTTTGCCGATATCAACTGCCGATGTTGGTTGCCGTTGTTCGAGCAGAACAGGAAATTGAGACAAAGAGGTCTTAGCTAGCCAGTTGAGCGGCGCTCCTCGGCCTTCGCTCGGCACCCATTTGTGAATTCCATTTCGATATTTCGCCGCCGGCGACAATAATAGTAGCAAAGCGGCCCGTACAACGGGTCTGGGAGCTCCAATATGACGAATTGGAGAGCATACGAAAGTGTTGGAGGTCGGTACGACCTGTCCCGTATCAACCGCCGCATTCAACTCAAATATCCTGGCACAGACGTCGCGGTCACTCCTGCGGAATTCGGGGCTGCCCAAGAGGCTGCACAACTGTTCCTCACCCGGCAACGAGGCCCAGGCGACACTTCCTTCCTACAACAGGAAAATGGTGCCTCCATTCAGTTCTATCCCAAGGATGCCAAAGGCAGATTCTGCGTCGAGATTGGTTCAATCGGCAACGGGGGCACTTTCGGGACAGTCACTCCGATGTCGAGGGAATTCCAGGTTGCCTATTCTAAGTCCAAGGATCCCGTCTGGGTCGAGGCCACTGTTTCACAACGACTCGAGATGCGAAATCAACGGCTTGGCATCCCTTATGAGCGCTCGACACGGTTGACACTTTCGGGTCAGCACGAGAGCATATCTTTACAGGAGGAGCCAACGAATGCAGTTGAGCAGCCCCAACGACAACAACAAAGAGGGGTCGCGATATGTTACTGAAGTGGGATCAGAATAGAGCCTGGAGAGCCGTAAAAACTGCGGCACCCGTCATCCTTGGACCGAGCTGGAAGGCCGTCGTCGAAGCGGAAACGCCGATCGATTTCGATTCAATCGCACGCTGGGAAGCGGGCGTGGTGAATCCCGGGCCAAACAGGATGATCCCAAGGCTCGAAACCATAGGAAATCTGATGCATGCCAAGGCGAAGGCCTTCGCCCATGCGTTGACTGGTGCCGAGCAACTCGTTGCAGCTTGGGAAGCCGAACTATCGGCCGACATGCGTACCCGAAAGATCGAGTCTGACGACGGATTTAGGGTGCTGGAGATCCTTGCCGTGGCCATGTTCGGCTCCCAATGGCAGCGACCTCTAGCTCTCCACCTGGCCACACACTATCGATGCTCGATCTCCCACTCCTCGTTTTCAGTCTGGAAGCGAGATGATGGCACGCAGGAGCGGCTCATCGACGTCCTGCAGAAACTGGTTCCAGACATGGCCGAACGCCGAACGTCCATGCAGCAATCCCTGCGGACTTACGAAGCCAACCTGGCGAGATTGAAGACCAACTTTCCGCCAAAGAAGACCGCAGTGCTCACTAGAAAACCGTCGGCGGTTATCGCGCACCTCCCGCAGGCCAATCTGCAAGTTGCTTTAGCTGCCTGAACACCTTGCAAGCCAATGGTTTCGAGACATCAGTATTCGAAAATATAAATCACTGTTGACACATGCCGCTATCAACCACACCATTTACGGAGTGGATGTTGAAAACAAAAAGGACTGCCCGATTTCTCGAAGCAGTCCTCTCTGTTCAAACGACCCATCGAATAAACGATGAACCGGAGTGTGAATTAAGCAGGATTTCCTTAAATTTCAGAGCTTTAGCTCCGATCTGAAAGAAGCGAAGGGATTACCAGCCCCTTCTATCCAGACAAAACCCACGGCATTTACACACCCGTGAGTCTGGCATTCAGGTCAGCATAAGTCAAGTTTTTGCAAGGCATTCCAAGTCTTTAAGCGTCCGGTTCCCTTGCGGGAGCCAAAGGAAATGCATGCCAATTTTTTGCCGACTGAAACCAAACAAAAATATGGAACTAGGTCTGACTATCCCCTCTTGAAGCCCAATGCGGCTTCTTTGGTCCTCAAGGGTGAGCTCGCAGCCTTTTTCCGCAACGCGACTGCATTCGTCGAATATCACAGTGAGGGCGACCTCCCTCCCCGCCTGGCAATCCGTGCGCCCGCGTCGCTAGGCAAATCGACCAGCATTTTCGATATCTATAACGATGGGACGCTGGCTCCGATCCTTGCGAAGCTTCGTGTCCTGTATTTGGTGCCGACGCTCGAGCTGGCTGACGAATTGGTCGGCAAAGCCTGTGCCGCTGGCATCAACGCTCGCACATTCCGCGGTCGTTCAGCTCTGCGTCCAGGTGAGTTGCAGGGCGGGCAGCAGATGTGCATGAAGTCAGACATAGCCGAAACGCTGTCTGCGGCCGGATATGGTGTTGCGCAGACTCTTTGTGAATCCCGTGTTGCAACCGGTGAATTTGAAGGAGGCAAGGAGGTCTTTGAGAAGCGGGAATGCCCGTTCGCGGGTGCCTGTCTCTATTTCCAGCAAATGAAAGACCGCCAGCCAGGTCTCGTCGTCGGCACGTATGCATACCTCACGACCCCGATTGAGGCGCTCAGGCAGACCGATCTCATCGACATGGTCATCATTGATGAGAGCTTTGCCGTCGCGGCTTCCTCAAATGCCCGCAAGGTCGTCCTGACTGACCTGCTGCGCCCTCGCCAGTTGCCAGTGGATGCCGCTCGCTACCGCAACGGGGAGCATTCACGGAGCAGGGATGAGGTTGATTTGGCCGTGGGGATTAATGTTGTCGAAACAGCTCTTAGGAAGGCCATCGAACGGTCCAGAATGCCGATTGAAGAGCAGATGATCTTCGAGGGTTTGGTACCAACGAGTGAGCTCCTGATCGAGGACATCCTGGCTGCATTTGCGGAAAACCGCCCCACAAAAGACGATGATGTCGACGATGTCTGGGTTCCATTTTTCACCGAGACCGAGGAGGAGCTGAAGTCGAAAGCGGCTTGGGGCGAGGTTGTCGATTCCGAGACCGAGCTTCTTCAGCTGCGGGCCTCCAAGTTTTTCCGCGGTTTGAGCGCGCTGGAATACCTGAACCTGGAAAAGCAGACGATTCATGCGGGCATGCCTGAGGCGACGCAGCGCGATTTGGCATCAAAGGTATTATTCCGTGACGCCCTGGCATTTGCCGCTTTCTGGAAGCGCCTCTCCATTGAAGTGTCCCTGCGTAACAAAGAAACCATGAACGGCCTCAGCATTAAGCTGAACGCTACCATCGGTAAGGGGCATGATACCCGCTATGCAGACATGGCTTATCTGTACGGGCCGAAGGACATCAAGTACGGCAAGGTGCCTGTTTTGATGATCGACGCCTCCGCAAATGACCGCATCATCGAACAATTCTTCCCAGAATTCGATTTCGTATCGATGCAGGTCGAGCTGCCCGCCTCGGTTCGGATCGCGCAGGTTTGCGACCGGACGGGGTCAATGACGATGTATCGGGAATCTGATCAACGCATGAAGGAGGTCTACTCGTTCATGCAGAAGCTTGCCGAATGGACCGAGATAGAAGTCCTCGCGAAGCAATTGGATGGCAAGGATCGTCGGCCGCTGTTCATTGGCTATAAGAGCCTCCACGAGGAAGCCTGGCTGACAGCTGGTCTGGCGAAGGGATGGCGATCGGAGAAGGGTGAGCAGATTGTCGAGGCGATCGATGGCTCGTTCTCAATAGCGCATGCAAACGGGGTCCGCGGCGTCGATCGATGGAAACACACCCGGGCAATCGCGGTCGCAGCTCGCATGGAACCATCACCACTAGATGTGGAAAGCCAGGCCAGGGCCATTTTCGCGAACGTCGAACGGCAAATCCTCACTGGTCTCGAACAGTGGAACCGCAAGGAACAGGAACTGGTTGCGAAGGATGGACGGTCTGTGACTGTAAAGGTTTCTATGCATCCCGACGAGCTGGTGGACCTCGTTCTGAGGCAGATCCGTGAGGAAGAACTGGTTCAGTGCCTCGCGCGCGCAAGGCCGATCCACAGGGCGGGCGATGAGCCTCTGACAATGTTTGTCTTGTCCAGCATTCCGCTGGCCGAGTTCGGTTATCAACCGACCAGTCTGTTTCAGTGGTCGTCGGTAATGCCCGATGAGTTTGATCGATGGGCGATGGATGCGAAAAATGCTGTCGTGCCAGATCGCGTGAAGGATCTCTTCGACGTGTCGCAAGGGCACTTCGGGTCATATCCAACGTTGCGTAAAGCTCATTCCCGACGCACAAACCCCACCCATCACCTCTTCCTTCAATTTTCTTGTTTTAGCTTGGATTCCAAACCTGAGATGAGATGTGACAATACCCAATTAACAATCCTCAATGGAAATTGTCACATCTCGAATCCTAGTGGTAACGACTCAATCCCGCTCGCCCCGCCGCAGGCGTTAAACGAGGTCGCGGTCGAATTCCGTCGCGAGGGCTGCCGTCTTCGGCACACTGCTACAGTCAAGTTCCACCAGGGCGAGACCGCCGACGACATCGCCTCGAAGGTCACCAAGGCGTTCGCAGATGCCCATAACATTTTCGTGCTGGACACTCTTCCTGCGGCTGCTGCCCAGGATGTCGCTGACCAGGCAGCCCTTTGCATTCTCGAGGCTGTCCAGCATGAAATGCCGGAAATCGAGGTGGAGTACGATGACAACTTTGAGGGCTTCCTGACCGCAGAAGAGGTCGGCAATGCTCCACTTTGGTGGCAAGCTGCGTTTGCGAAGCCACCTGCCAGGTCATCCATTCGTTCCCTTCTGCAGCGACGTGCGCCCAAGGAATATGAAGACTTGGCAGCGTAGTACTTGAACTCTCGAGCAGTTTCGTCGAATGTTTCGAGAGGCTTTGGGGGAAATCGTGAAATTCAGAAAAGTGTTAATGGCGGCCGTGTTTATCGTCGCCTCTGGAATACCTGCACAGGCGGCTTCGAACGCCGAGCCGGGCTGGACGGTACAATTCCATCATGACGCATTTGCGGGCAGGACGTTCCCTGTCGGGAAGGTCGTTGAAAAGACCGAGGGGATGTCTATCGATCCTGCGTTGGTGTTCCTCGTGTGTACGGCGGGTTCGCCGCGTGTTGGCTTCCAAGCAAGTGCGATGACCTTCGGCAACGATGTCGTGGCGAGGTTTAAAGGCAGCGACGGAATCGAGGAAGTGCGTTTCGTGTCGACTGAAGTTGAGGGGTTTGGCGGCAACAAGATTGCTGACGCCAAACCGAGCGAAGCCTTGATCGGAATATTCAGCAAATCCAATGCGCCGGTGCCATACCAGACCGACAAGAAATCCGGCGTTTTTCCGATCATCGGCTTTGAAGAAACTCTAGAGATTATGAAGCAAGGTTGCGCGACAAAATAGGCGCACCACAGCTATACTTTATCGATTTTGCTTAGAGGCGGGACATGGGTATTCTTAAAGCAGTTGTTCGAACTATCATTGGGCTGATTTTTGGCGTGGCAAGCGGGCTTGCCCTGTCACCTGCTGCGGCTGCATTCGGCGGGCAGCCGGGCGACACGCGCTCGGCAGGTCTGCTCTGGGTCGTAATCTTAGTGGGCGGGCTATTGGGATTCTTTGCCCCATCGCTTCGTCGAGCATTTGGTCGTGGTTTTTTGTTCCTCGGCGTCTCGGTTCTAGCGTTGCCGCTATCGGTCTTGTTGCTGTCGGGCCGCGTCACAACTGACATGGTTGCCACTTCCAACAATGATGCAGCCACCGCGATAGGCGCGGGAATTGCAGGAACGTTGATGACTGGCGCGTCGGCCGTTATCGGGTTTTTCCTTGGCGGGATACTCATTGTTATCGGCTTGGTGCTCGCCCTCGGCGGCAGACGTGAAGTCGTCATCGTCAAACAGTAGCCATTAGGGCTAAGAGGATGAAACGAGCTCTCGCCGCCAGTGTGGCAGCAATAATGATCTGTGGCGGCTGCAATGGTTCCGTGACAGCGCAGGACGTTGCGAAATTACCTTCGACGCCTGCGGTCAGCGACGGCTGGCAGCCAGGCGAGCGGATAATACCGTCCCCACCCACAACCAACCCCGGGTTGGTGGTGGGGCCATCACGGCAGGGAACCACGCCTGATGGCCTTAAGTACACCATGTATCCGGACGGTAGCGGCTCCATTGCGAATCCTGCGGGTGACATTCTCAACGGCTGGTCGATCGATTGTCAAAAAGATGCAATGAACGATCGCCGCGACTGCAGTCTCACGTCGCATGAGGCAAGGATATTCATCTCGTATGATTTCGGAGCATCGCCACGTTGGGTATGCCTTCTCGGGCATGACTTCCCCGGACGAACTGGAGAGATACGGGTCGACAAGAGTCGGTCTCAGCGAACAGACACTGACGGATGTGTAACCGGTACTTATGTCGCCGAGATGGTGAAAGGAACGACTGTCACGACGAGATTGGTGAAGTGGCCATACGATTACTCGAACGATGGAACGGGATCACTGCAAGGGCTTCCCTCAGCACTAGGTCTAATCACGTTCATTCGGGCCAATATCGATAAGCTGTCGTTTGCCGCCTAGAGGGCTTGGTCGAGGTGATCGTGATAGTCGATTTTATCTCTGCCCTCATCTCCGAGTTGATTGCGCAGCAGCCGCTGCTGCGCTCAGCAACCAGTTGCGCAAAGCCGGATAAACAGCGCATTTAATCGCGCTCAATATTCGAATCGCACCAATGTTCATATCTTTTGCCTCTCAAGGGTGAAGGTTGTATCGATTGGCCAATGAGTGGGAGGTGGACATGAAGTTGCTTGCAGGTGATTGGAAAGACGGAATTCAGGTTTTGATTGGCCCTCGGGAGTTAGTATTCCAGAAGGGGTTTTTTAGTTACGATCGTCTGCCGCTGTCAGAGATTGCCGATTTCGAGGTTGTTAGCGAGCAAAACAAGGCATCCATCCTCGGGAAAGTTGGATGGGGCGCTGTTGGCGCAATTGCCTTAGGTCCAGTTGGTTTGCTTGCAGGCGCGCTCGGTGGCGGCAATAAACAGCACCGCGTAATGTCGATACTTTTCAAAGATGGCAGAAAAGCCTTGGTCAAGGGGACGGCGAAAGATGTCGAGACGCTTACTACCGTCACGTTTAACCTAAAGCCAACCGCCGCCCCTCGTATCGAGGAGCGGCAAGATCCTACCTTCTAAAACGGGGCGTCGAACAGCTCATCCGACAACGGTCGTTCGGAAACTTGATCAGCTGTCTCGGCAAGAAGTAGGTTATGTCTAACCACATCCATCCGCATTAGCGCGTTCCCAATCGGCAGGGGAATTGGTCCAGGCTTCCAACTCATGGAAGCCGATCGGATCATAGCCGCACCGCAGTTGCTCCACTGATTGCCGATCTCTTGGAACGTTCCGCCGCGCCGCGTCGAGCGCGGCAGCAGTTCCAAGACCGGATAAACAGCGTAGTTATTCGCGCTCAGGGTCGGACACTGTATTGCTTTGCTTGCACTGTTGGCCGCGTCCTTGACGCTTCTCTGCCTCTGGACGACACGTAGGAAAGCGTGGCTCTCCCTCCACTTAACTGCCTTCGCTCACCCATTGATTGTCTGGCGCTTTGTTGCCGCTGCCAATCCAGCTGAAAGCCGATGCAGCACGCCGACAACACAACCAATGATCTTGCCTTGTTATTCGCGTCCGACCTGCATATCGGCGCGACCCCGATCCAACACGCTAGCGTCCTCGTCGGCAGTTCTTGGCGGCATCGGGACCGTTCCAGCCGTCCTTGATAGCTTGGATTCTTTCATCCTTGGCCGGATGAGAGCGTGACGGCCGCTCATCAAAAATAGTCGCCATCGCCAAAGCATCCTCGAGCGACATCTTTGCGTTCTTCATTGCGGCCCCCGCAAAACGGTCCGCCTCGAACTCCTGCTTGGGATCCACTGGGGTTCCAATGTGGCGACAGTAATGGTGTCCCAGCTCATGACTGATGACCGCCATCGCGCCCTCGTATCCGAGCTTTGGAGATAGTTGGCGATCATAGACGATGACCCTATTTCCGCTTTCAATGGTTGCTATCGCATTCCCGCCGAGATCCGCGTTCATCGGATAGATCAAGCACTCTTCGCTCGACAGCTTCATCGCGTCGCAGGCGTCCCAGAGCATGTAGGCGTAGTCTTCGAAAGCTGGGATGACGTGAACCTGCTTCCCCTCGATTCCGATTGGGAAATGCAGTGCCGGCGACGAGGAACTTAGATCGATGACCACACCTTCTTCCGCCTTCGCTGGGGTGGCAAGCATCACGACAATGGTCATGAAGCTGAGGCCCTGCGAAAAACCGAAGCCCTTCGGACGCCATTGACCCCACACACCGAAGGAATTCCGGCAATTAGACATTGGTCGCTTCATCTAGCAAAGGCATGAGTAGCTTGTCGATGCGAGGGGCTTCGCGGGCCACAAAATCGAGGAAGCCATCCTTGATGGTCTCGACAGCGTCATCGAGCGACAACTCATCCGCGGCGTTGACTAGGCTTCTCAGTACTATTCGTATGTGGCCTTTTGAAACTTTCTTGGGCTCGCTTGCAGTCAGAGTTTTGTAAATACGCTCCCGTTCCGGGCCTTCGCCCGGACCCAAATAGAGATATCCAAAAACGGCCTCAGCCTCCACTTTTAGCTCAAACAAAAGCGCTCGACGGCTAGCAGTCCATTTGACTCCGACCATTCCTGGTATCGGATCCCATTTTGCGACCGCGAAGCGCAGGATCCTGCTCGAGTCGTGATCTCGAATGACTGTGAGCTGGCCCTTCAATGCCTCATTGGCCTTCGCCGCGATCTCATCTCCGGCAGCTAGGATGGCAACGAGAATACCCCCAAGCGGATCCGGCGGATCCGGCCTGTTCTTTATGAGAAACGAGAGAGCCTCTTCATGCCGGGACCAGATGCTCTCTGCTAACTTCCTGAGCTCATTGTCTTTCATATGATGCCTGTCCAGCATTGCCTTGTATGCGTTGACGGACTGTAGGGCCAAAGTCCCTGTGCCGTGTTCCCTTAGGTAATTTCCAAGTATGGAGACGACCGCTGACATGCGCATCGACAGCCACGCATGGTCATTTGGTTTCTCTTCATTCTTCGTCAGGAAGACGAACACCCGCCGCCAGTCAGGGCCCTGCCACTCGCGTTCTAAGCAGTTTCTGTAGCGGCCGAGCTGACCCTGAGATTGGGATGCATCAATCTTCAGCTCGATAGCGACGACGGTTTTGTCCCGAGGGATCTCGATGAGAAGGTCGATGTTCTGCCATTCTCGACGAACGTCCACGCTGTCGAGATCCATCAGATGTGCATCCAGCGAAGTTAATCCACTGGTCAGCCCAGCTGTGTGACCCGTCCTGAATGCTTCCATCAAGAATGGACGTAGGATGCCGCTTCCAAATCTATGTGGCCTGTTGGGATCCAAAATGTACGCCAGGAAATTGCCGTGGCGGATTTCTGCCCGCACCATTCCCATGGCCTCAAAGGGACAGAAGACATCGAGAGCATCTTCAATCCGTTGAAAATCAGGTTCGGCAGTGAGTAGTTGCTCCAGCTTTTCGATCAGTTCGGTCGACGGAAGCTCCAATTGTCGTTACCTCGTGTAGGAATGGAAATCAAACGCAACGAAACAAAGATAAATCAGACGCTTATGACGTTTGCAATTGGCTAGCTGCGAACTTCTGATCTCACACGATGACGTAGGAGCTTCCGAAGGCCTGGTCGTATACCTTGGCGATCTCATAGTTGCCTTGGCTTTAAAGCCCCTCTGGAACCCTTCTGAACCCAAGTACGAGCGTCTTCCTCCCCCACCGGTCATTGAACGAGTCCAGGGCCGACATCAGGCGTGCATCCGTTGGCCGCTCGATCTCAAAGAGCATCGTTGGCGCTTTGCCTGCCGCAATCAGTATGAGCAGCGTTTGACCGAGGTGGGATTCGGAGGGGGGACGCGATGATCGGATACGGCTTCTTCTCGTATGAGAGTCGCCTTGAGAGATATCTCGAACGTGAGGTGCGGAAGGCATCCGGTATGCACTGGTTCGATGCCGATCCAGGCACGCTAAACAGTTTGCTTTTCGGGGCCGGATTCACTTATGGGCAGGTTTTCTCCAGGTTCAGGTGGGATGCCGCAAGGCACCGGCTGCCGCCTTGCCGAGGTTACAGGCCGCCGTGCTGCGGACGCGGTTGTCGCGGGAGAGATGCCGTACATTGAGGTCGAATGGCACGAAGGCAGACGGCTCAAGAATGTGGCGTCGAGGCGTCGGGTGCCGCTGATCGGGGGAAGCATTGGAGGCGACCAAAGAGGCCCTCAAGCGTTACGTCAGGGGGAACCTTCATCGCTACCTCGGGCCGCGTGGCGGGCGGTCGAACGGGGGAACTCAAGACGGTGACCCAGATGTGCACCGCGCCCAATGGGACCTGAACGTGACCCGAGCGGTGCTCGTCTGGGAGACTGAGCGGGCGCGGATTGTGCTGAAACCGAATGTAAGTCGCACCAACGGGCGAGGTGAAGGACTCAGCGGGCCCAACCTTGGCGAGACTGCGCCTACGTCGTGCTGCGCGTCCGCCGAGGGACAATTCATCGCTCGTCCATAGCCCCCGTCCATAGCCCGCCACCTAAACCAACGAGCAAAGCCAAGACACCGATAAGGTCGAACGTCATTCCGCGAATGATCATGCTGAATAGTAGCAACGCGATAAGAAGTGCTCCCCAAAAGGTAAGAGTCGCGAGCTTTACGGCTTCGACGTTACTGCGAGGAAAAAAATAGCGACTTGTCAAAATAGCAGCGCTGCCGACTATCATCCCCCTGAGAAGCTCCGGGAACCATAGCGATCCGACTTCGTACACATACGGTACTATCCGCATCCAAGCTAAAGACGGTCCGCCTGTGAACCAGTTGAACACGACGGTATACAACGCTACAGCAATTGCTGCGGGTATTGTCGCAGGTAAGACCATCGCGATAGCCACCAGCGTCGCGACTGTCGTCTTTTCTGAAGTCGCTGCTTTCGCCAGCCCGTTGTCTAGTGCCACGATCACCCCCGCCCGTTCACCTGGAGTCTATTCGTCGATCGATGAAGGGGTCAATTAGCTGGTTGGTGAGGGGGCGATTAGCCGTTCGGTGAGGGGGCAATCGACTCGGCAAATGTCAAATTTGGCGAGGCACGGTCATCCTAGGAACGCATTATCCGTGAGTTCAGTCGTGCACATCGTCATACCGATGCGCACTGCTTGACCCGAGGTACAAGAATGACTAGCCTCAGAGGTACATGAGGCGAATGACAATCTCAGGGAACAATGACGCCTAAGGCGCTGATTTTAAGGCACTTTCCCGCCCCCGTTCGACCAGGTTCGATTTGACGAAAGAACGCCTGCCAATGTGTCCGTGAGCGCTTCGGGCCATGACGCCCAGACGTATTACGGCGAGTGCATAAGCTCGTTGCAGCCGTGAGGGATAATGAGGAAATTCGGAGCCTCAATAGCTGGACTTCTGCTGAACATTGTCACTGTGCAGGCGGCCGAGTGGAATAGCTATTCGAATGCCCGTTTCGGATATCGGATAGACATACCCCCGGGTTTTTCCAAAGTGTCGGAAGCCGAAAACGGTGATGGAGGTGTTGCGAAATCAAAAGACGGTCGAGGGACGCTGCGAGTTTGGGGCGGTCATATCACCGAGGCCGATTTCCTGAGCGAAGTGAATTGGCGGATAAATCAGGACCTGACCGTCGGTTTCCAAGTCACCTACCGCAAGGAAAACCCCGCTTGGGCGAGCTGGTCGGGGACCAAGGGCAATCGAGTGTTCTACGAGCGTGCGATTCCCACCTGCAATGGTGCGGCCGCATATTTCCGACTCGAGTATGATCGGGCCCAGCTCAAGGCGTTTGATGCTGTCGTCTCGAGGCTGGTGAAATCGTTGCAAAGCGCATCCTGTTGACCATGAGGTATGATGCAAAACAGGTACGCAGGCGACATCGGTGATTTCGTAAAGCTGGCCCTGCTCCGCCACCTGTCCGCGGGTCGGAAACTCGGCATCGCCTGGTATCTCTACGATGACGAAAATCACAATGCCGACGGCAAGCACACCAGCTACCTGCGGGCCCCTGCCCGCTGGCGGCATCTGGATCCAGAGCTTTTTGATGCCCTTGGCTCGGTCGTAGCTAACGGGCGGAGCGTTCGCGCCCTCGAAGAGACAGGAACGATCGACGGCCAATTTTCGGGAGAAGTGCTGAGCACCCCCACCATGCACTGGGCATCTCGACCTGCCTGGAGGACATCATGGTTTGATAGAGTGCGAGCCGATCTGGCAGATGCCGACATCGTCTTCGCCGATCCTGACAACGGCCTGGTCGATGACAACCCTCGACGACGCAGCAAGAAGGCGTTCGGGAAACAGATGCCTCTGTCAGAGGCCGAGGCTCTGGCAGAGGGGAGAACAGCCGTCATCTACCATCACAACACAAGGCGAGCTGGGGGGCATGATGCTGAGGTCAATCATTTGGTTGGTCGGCTCGGAGCTGGCACTATTGCAGTGCGGGCTACGGCGTATAGCTGCCGCACTTTTCTGGTTCTGAATCCGGACGAGACTATCCGAGAACGAGCCGCTTCGTTCTGTGATCTATGGGTGAACCACAATGTCCGTCTTCATCGGTGAAAGTCGTCAAGGGGGTAGAGATATAGTTGGGAATTGGCGCATCAGGTCGACATCTATCACTAACTATTGACGCGAAGTGCGGTGATTTCTGACTACGTGGGGGAATAAAAATGGGCGATTTTAAGCGAACGTTCGGTGCAGGTGCTGATGCCGTGTCGGTAGTTGATGCGCTATCCCGCTCGGCAGCAAGGGAGCGCAACAGCAAGCGGGGAACAACCAACACTCCTGCCAATCCAGCTTCCAATGAGAGACCACAACTGGAGCAACATTCCTGCCACAGATGTAGCGGCTCCGGAATTATACGACGCTACAAGCATATAGAAGGTGGTAAGTGTTTCTCCTGCAACGGGACGGGGGCAGCCTCGGTCGTGAAGCAGGCCAAGTTCCAGAATAGGCCGCTTTATGTCAGCTTGCGGGTGGTCCAAACTCTCGCGCCGAAGCACGACTCATTCGGTGTCCTTACTCCAAGATTCAGGAGGAACTACGCCGAGTTGATTTCCGGGTTCAGAGATCCAAACGACTTTCGGACGCTGGTTACCATAGGCGACGTGGCAAAAGCGTTCGATCCCTGCGATGCGATTGAGCTTTCCCTGCAAATACGCGGAGTAGACCGGAGGATGATCCTCCGCATGGCGCTGCTTGCGGCGGAACGGGCGGCGTACGCAACGAACGAGCCGAGCCTCTTACAGGCGGTCTCAGACGCTCGGAAGAAAATCGACCGTAAGGATGACACGCCCATTATTCAAAATGGTCCGCTCGCGTGTGCCAACGACTCTCGTCCAGTAAGCGTCGCGAAGTCTTGTAGGGATTTCCTTATCAGAATGGCAGATAGTAAAGATGTCATTGATCCGTATGACGTTTCGAGGTTCGCGTGTATGGCGATGTCGCAGGCCCGCTACGTCTTTCAAGCTATAGCGCAAGCCCAAGGCGCGGACGGCCGAGAGGCTTTCGAAGCGGAAAAACAGCGGCAAGCTGACGACGTCATCGTTATTTCCCCGCTTTCAGCAATGCGCGGCTAAGTCCCTTCAATTAGCTACCGAGGTCGTCGAGCGGCCACCAGAACCTTTGCGACGCAACCACAAGGGACCCAATAGCGTCGATTATTAGCCCCTCACGCATCAAGTCCCTGACGCTTCTTGAAGGTGGGGTCGGAGCGGTTATATGTTTTGAAAATCTTGCCGTCGTCATCGTGGAACGTGGCGTATGCCGCGAATTCGTCAGTCCCTTTGAAAACGAGTCCAAGCACATTTTCGGGGCCATCGGATGGAAGACGAAAGACCGCCAGATCTCTTTCTTCGAGTGGATTGAAGCCGTCTTGGGCGTCTTTCGAGCCATAGCGGTCGATGGCGCGTCGGAAGGCGTAATACCTTTGAACGCCTTCCTCGATCCTGTCTTTGAAGGCCCGATCCTTACAGCGGCGGACCGTTTTCCGGAGGACGTCGAATTCCTCTTCGGTAAAGAGTCTGGCATGCTGATGTGCAGGTTCGACCAGCTGGCCGAGCAGAATCATCTTCGAAATATCAAGATAGCGCTCGACGATATCGTCGTCGCTCGACATGCTTCGCGCCTCTTCGTACGGAACAAAGTGCCTGGTGCCCAGCATATCGAACTCGCTGAAGAACCGATGTTTCAGCGTCAGTGATTTCAGGTCGGCCGAGATACGCTCTTTCCCGGCGTTCACCACTTCGCTCTGGTATTTCCAGCCTTTCTCGTAGCTGCTTATCATCAGATCGGGGTCGAGGTTGATCAGCATGTTTCCGATCTCCCGACGGAGCACTTCGAGGTATCTGTCCTCCGCTTCACGAACGTTGCGCTGGAGATCGATCGTGTTCGTCTGCAAGGTTTGAGGCTGGTCAGCCCCTATGCGACCTCTCAGAAACCAGCCGAGCGCAATGCCGCCAATTCCCAACCCTATCCACTCGAGCATCTTCCCCCCTCAGAAATAATAGCTGGACGGAAGTCATGGAGTGCAGCCAGCGCCCTGCCTTTTGCTAGTTGGACCAAACCAGCCCCTGAAACCCAAAGTAACCGAACGTAATGCCCCCGCGATCCTGATAGACCAGTCTCGAGTTCCCGTCACCCACGCGTTGACCACAGGCGAATCCGAGAGCCGGGTCTTATACCGAGGCGAGCGCGTCTCGGCCTTAGCCTCAAACGGTCGCCTCCTCCGAGCCAATCACTAGCCCTTCTTTGCCTAAGCCATCGTTCACCGCATCCAGGGCCTGCATCAGGCGGGCATCCCGCGGCTTCTTAAATTCGAACAGGAGTTGAGGGGGCGTCTTCCTCTTTGATGAGGTCGTCAAGCAGCACGCCAGCTTTGGTGTAGACGTAGCCATTCCCGCTGCGGTCAACTTTCCAAGCTTTCTGGACGCAAAAGCTGACGGCTTGGACGAGATCGAAGGCGTTGTTCGTCATCGGCTTAAGCCGAACAGTTCTGGAAGCCGAATACTGCAAGCACTGTCAAACGACCCCGTTTCACCGAAAGGCAGCTGAGGGGGGGTAAGCACCAGCATGATCGCGTTTAGCGGTTTCTGGATCCTCCGCAAATTATTATTGCGGGCGCGGGAACCTTTGAACCTCCCCAATACATTACCCTTTGAGACATGAAAAAGGGAGTTCTCATGAACAAGCGCGAACGAGTTGAAGTTGCCATTGCCGAATGGCTGGAACTCATCGAGGCCGAGACGGTAGATGCTGACAATTCGAAGTTTGAAGCCTTCATTGACAATTGGGGGTCAACTTCGGATTCCGCCGTAAGGCAGCATGGAATGACCCAGTAAAAAAGCAGGGGTTTGGATCCCACCTTTCCCTGCAGAAGGCCCTCTGAATGATCCGTTCAGGGGGCTTCTCTCATCGTACGGTAGAATTCAGTCAATGCAGCCAACGTCAGTAAATACAGGACCGTTCGCCAACGTGATAGATGCATGGTTTTCGAGTACGCGTTTCGTTCCCCTTAAAGTCGCCTCTACCAAGGTGATCGTATAACCCTTCTCCTGCTCGTTGTCGCGCATTGCATTTCGAGATGACAGTGTTATCGAACAGACATCACCTTTCGTAAATACGATTGATCCAGAGCATATATAGGTTTGATTATACGCAACAGACCCGCAGTTGACTACGTTTTCCATTCCCATATTATTGCTTCGGAAAGTTAGATTGCTGGCCGTCGATTTGTTGGAATTCCTTATCCTGATAGAATAAGCGAATGCATCTCCTATGCCGATTTTCCCATCTCCGTTGCCATCTACATAAAAGGCATCTTCCAGCGGCGAAGTAATCGACCACCAATTGAAAGGCTCTTCAGGTTCCTCGGGAATTTCGGGTTCAGACGGTGTGATCGAAGTAAGCGAAATAACGCCAGGCTTGTATCGGTAAACAAAAAGTGGCTCAGCTGCGAAAGCAGTTGAAGTTGAGATTGCCGCGGTTGTTGCTATTAGAATAAGTTTGAGCATCATATGGTTCCCCTAAAGATATGTTGTGAAACCAATTGTGCCCTGTCGGCCAAGAATAAATCAATTCATAGTGATCTAATTCATCATTATAAACGGCAATCGTGGGATATGTCAAAATTCCCTCACCGTTTCTACTTTTGGTCATACACACACGACAGGAATCTCGGAAATTCTGGTCGTGTATCTCGGCGACCTCATCTCAGCCTTCGCTTCGAACCCTCGCTTGAAGCCTTCAGAACCCAAAACCATGGTCTTCCTGCCATAGCGATCGTTAACGGCATCCATTGCTGTCATCAGGCGAGCGTCCCGCGGCCGCTCGAATTCGAACAGCATCTGCGGGGCATCTTCCTCGTTGATGAGGTCGTCAAGCATCACGCCAGCTTTGGTGTAGCCGTAGCCATTGCCACTGCGGTCGCCTTTCCACGCTTTTTGAACGCATAAGCTGACGGCTTGGACGAGATCGAAGGTGTTATTCGTCATCGGCCTCAGGCGAACGGTTCTCGATGCCGAATGCTGCGGAGCCGTGGCCGAAAATGAATTCGTGTGAAAGAAGGCCGTAACCTGGCCTGCAACGAGGCCATGCTGCCGGAGTTTCTGGGCCGCCCGGGATGCGTGGGACGTCATTGCCTGCATGAGGGTGTCGAATGTACTCATGGGCTCCCCAGCTGACCTAGTGACTGCCATGCCCTTGCGTTGCGGGGCCACTTCTTCGAGATCGAGACAGCGAACGCCTTGGAGCTCTGCAACGATGCGCTCGAGGACGACGGTGCCGATTTTTCGAGCCAAAGGCATCGGCATGGCTCGCAGCTTGGCGACCGTGTCTACCCCGACCTCCCGCAGCTTGACCTCTGTTTTGGCACCAACGCCCCACACTTCGCCGACTGCGATCCGCTCCATGGACCATGCTGCCACTCGTGCGTCGGTGAAATCGCAAATGCCGCCGAAGATGGGGTTCTTCTTCGCGGCATAGTTGGCCAGTTTCGCCATTGTTTTTGTCGGCGCAATCCCGACGCAGGTGGGGATCCCAGTCAGTTCACGTACGGTTGCGCGCATTGCGGTTGCCTGTTTTACAGCCGACTGGAAACCCGACAAGTCCACGAAAGACTCGTCGATTGAGTAAACTTCAATGTTGGGTGAGAAACCGCTTAGGGCGTCGACGACCCGACGGCTCATATCCCCGTAGAGGGTATAATTGCTCGAGAGAGTCCGTATCCCATGTTCCTTGACCTTGTCGCGGATATGAAAGAGTGGGACCCCCATCTTGATCCCAAGGGCCTTCGCCTCCTCGGACCTGGCGACGGCGCAGCCGTCGTTGTTGGACAGCACGATTACAGGCACGCCCACAAGTTTCAGATCGAAAACCCGCTCGCATGAGACGTAAAAATTGTTGCAGTCGATGAGCGCGATTGGGTCGGGCATCGAATAGATGCCTTTCTAGCGGTAGGTCCGACCTGTGGAGACGTCCAGATAGATGCGATCCGCACCGCCACCGCAGTATGCGAAATAAATGCCGTGACCCTTGTTGGTGGATTTCACCCAGCCACCCATTTCGGTGAAGTCCTTGGCTGTGCACTGGCCAGATGCCAACAGGTTTTCGGCAGCCGTCACGAACTGGCCTTCATATCGTTGGAAGTCGTCGGACTGGGCGACTAACTTGGCTGTCCCACTGGCATTTGCACCGGGGTCCGCGGGGCGGGTTTCTGACAGGAGGTCGAGTTTGATCCACTCGGCGAACTGGCTATCGACAATGCCGTTGTCAGCTGTGCAATCGGCGCGTCCAGAATCCACGTATTGTGATCGTCCACCAACGCACGAAGCGTCGTAGTACCTCGAAACGCGGCCCCAGCCGCCCTTGGTTTCAACGACCTTTGCGGATTCTCGGAAGAAAAGTCTCCCGACTACCCCGCACTCAGTTGATGGGCACGTTCGGCGATTAGCGCGATCACCTGTCACCCACATCTGAGATTCCGCCAGCGCACCAGTCATCGTTGCTGCAATAAAAATAACCGAATAAAATATTGATTTCATGAAAATACCCCTTGTTCCGTCCCCAACTTACCTACTGGCGCTCATCAGTCTACTGGGCAGCGCCTCACTATACCTGCGACGACGCCCCATATTTCGGTGGTTTCTGTCACCAGGATAGGCGTGAAGTCTCTTCCCTTGGATTTCGGGTCGAGCCAGTAGCGTCCATCCCGTTTCGCCAGCTTCTTGAGTGTTACCGCGCCATCAACGACTGCCAGGACGACGCGGCCGATGCGTTTTTTGCCTGCTCGATCGACAGCGATCAGATCTCCGTCATGGATGCCTTCGTCGACAAGACTGTCGCCCGAAACTCGCCACCAGAAGGTCGCAGACGGGTGCCGGACGATCCATCCAATGGGATCGATCTCGTCCTCGAGGTCGTCTGCAGCAGGCGACGGGAATCCCGCGGGCACAAGCGTGCCCGATACGGGAACAGTTGTCCCCTTCGAGGAAATTGGAACAGGAACGACATGGGTGGTGATTGCTACTGACATAGAAGGAGAACATATCGCGAACAGTCGCTGTCCTCAATTCCCTGGAGAGGAAATTTTTCCTGGCTGCGAAATGGCGGAAGTCGGGGGCGAATTAGGGTTTCCTGATGTCCTCCACACTGTCCCCTTCGTTCCGTCTTCTGTCTTCTATCGAACTCGACGTCTACCTTGCTTCACCCGCAAAGCATGCAGCATCCGTCGAATCTGGGCTCGTCGCTGACTAACTGGCTGTCACAGTCGTCGGGGCATGGTTCCTTCCTGATTTTATAGGCCTTGTCCCAGACGACGCAGTGAACCTGCATTCCATCTTCTGTGATGCAGGCGGTCGGAATGTCCCCAGGGTATGGCTCACGCTCCCCAAGATGTGCTTCGTCCCCACAAGCGTGGCAGATGTAACGGGGCTCCTCCGGACCGTGGCGCATGATCGTCATGAATTGGGCCTCAGGCAGTATCGGCAAGATGTGCCACAATTCGCGGAAAACCTGCGTCAGTTCACTCCAATCTCCGCTATCGACGTCGATCGCCGACCATCTATGCATTGCCGCGAAATGGCGGCGGTCCCCGAGCCATCTTCGTCCCGTGTAAAGCTCGCGGTATTGGACAAGCAGCGCGTCGATGATGAAGGCGGGATCGATGGGGCTGTTGTGTATGCCGAGATGGTGGATTTTGTTGCGACTTTTCCTAATTTCCTCGAACTGGAGCTGGAACTCGGAGGAGATGATCCTGTTGCAAAACGTGTTACAGACCCTGATCAAGTCGGCAGCATCGACGGTCTGGAAATCGGTAAAGTCGTATGTGTGGGTTGCAGCATCGACGGCCTTTGCCTCGTGCCGCTTCAACAGCAGGAACGGACTAACCTCGCAAACAAGAGCTTTCAGACCGATCTCTTGGCTCTGTTGAACCATCGTGTACACGCCCTGAAAGTCGCTCTGCGCGGCATCCAGATAGGCTTGCCAAGCCTTATCCTCATCGACCTCGGGTGCATCGTCATATCGGCCTTCTTCTGGCAGCCATTTGGGAAGGTTCAGCAACCCGCTGTACTCATACCATTCCGATACGATCTCGACGATCTCAGCCCACGCCTTGAAATATAGGCGAAGGCTAATCGTTCGCAGGTCATCGGCCGTGGGAACGTTGATAATCATTCGGGTCCGGCAGGCAGCCCCACCGCCTCCTTTGTTGGATCAGACTTTCTGGCGTCCCACGTCGAAACCAGGAAGGTCGCCATTGTCCCCGAGAGATTGACGGCGAGCTGGGCATGACGGGAGGCGGGTTTCACCCGTTTCGGGCCGCGGCTATGGGCATCTGAAATCTTGTTTCGCAATGACCCAAGGGATTCGACCACCGACTGGCAGCCCCCGAGGATCTGCTTAAAGACAATCTCGGTATGATCATCGGGGGCCAGTTTCAGGATTTTCGCCAGCTTCCTGTACAGAACTGGAAGGTCGTCCTTCTCCCCGTACTCCTGGCCTGCCTCGACGATGATCCATTTGCAAACGTCCTCGAGCAACGTACGGGCCAGGGTGATCGCCCCCTCGGGATCCGTGTCCCGCCGATCGAGGGCCTGCTCCCACCTGGGATGCACGGTATCCGGATCGAAGGCGGTGAGCGCCTCCGAGATGGCTCGGTCAGCGGGGCTACCAATCGCAGCGGGCTGGACCTCGTAGACGGGGCTACCCGACAGTCTTCGCACGGTTGCGAGGCGATACCCGTCATGCCTGAGTTGTTCATTAATCTCGGCGGCAAGTGCTGCCTGGACTGCTTGCGACTGGATCAGGGGACTGGTCACCTCTTCGAGGAAGCGGAAGAACTGCTTTTGCGAGCACGAAAGCAGGCCGACAACCGTCAACAGCTCCCGATTATCCCAGTCGTCATTTCTAACAGTTGCCTGAAATACATCCTCTTCCAGGTTTCGTTCTGGATATCTGTCGGCATAGCGGGAGGGCATTCGGTCCAACGGCCAGATACGCTTCAGAAAATCGACGTGCTCGAGCTCAGTGCTCAATTGTCTGCCGTCGAAAAGCGCCATGATACGTCGGCGAGTGAGTTCGGAAATGGAAACTTTATTATGGTCTTCGATCTTCGCCAATGCTTCGGACAGGCTGTAGGAGTCCACTTCTTCGAGCAAGCTCGCGGCTATGGGCAGGAGATCGGTCGCTGATTTCTCCAGAAGTCGTCGTTCTGCAAATTTGAACTTGCTCTGGAAAGCTTCATCTCGATCCCCTTCGCGCAAGCCGAGGCGTTTGCAAAGACCCGGGACGTCATTAGCACTGAATTTCGAGATAGCTTCGGCTATCTCGTTTCTCAATGTCCTTATCGCTGCGGATGGATACCTGATCGGACCTTCGTTCTTCACCCAATGCCCCTTTCGAAGTGCATCCTATATCCAAATCAGGTCGCAAAAGTAGCGCAGATGATCTGCTTCCACGGATTTCACGGAGAGGCCGACTACATTTTAAGGTTGCGAAATCATGGGAGGTCGATAAAGGCAAGCAACCTCGCTTTCTATGGAGAGATCAGTGACCGTCGACGAACGCGAACGCAACGAAGACATTGTCCGACTGACTTCGGACGTTGTAGCGGCTTACATTTCCAATAACGCTGTTCCGCAATCCACGCTGCCATCCCTGATCTCTGAAATTCATGCCTCCTTGAGCAAGCTTTCAAGCGGCACAGTGGTTCCTGCCGAAGAGTCACTGAAGCCTGCAGTCCCCATCAAGAAGTCGGTCACACCCGATTTCATCATCTGCCTGGACGACGGCAAGAAGTTCAAATCGCTACGCCGTCATCTTTCGATACTTGGGATGACGCCTGAGGAGTATCGAGTGAAGTGGGGTCTCCCTGCAGACTATCCGATGGTTGCTCCGAATTATGCTTCGGCCCGCTCTGATTTGGCCAAAAAATTTGGCCTCGGTCGGAAGCCTGCATCAGAGACCAAGCCTGCGAAGTCTAAGAGCATCCCCGCGAGATAGCTGTTCCGCCGACGACATCGGATTCCGACTGATCCAGTCGGAAAGCAGGGCGCGTATTTGTAATCCAAACATCTGATCAGGTTGGAAGCGTCCTCGCGGACAAGCCTGCGAGGTCATCATTGAGCCATTCACAGTATGGGAAGTGCCCATTCACCAAGAACTTGATGGCTTGCCTGATCGATAGGGATCGCCTTTGAAGGCTGGGACGGGATGTGTCGCGATCCAATGTTCCAGCCGCAGCAGCATCTCGACTTCCATTTCCTCGTCCATAAAGCCATCTGAATAGCTGGCTCCAATCGCTATCTTCTGGTTTGAGGCTCTCTGCACTATCCAAGAAGTATTTTTCCAGCCCACGATCGTGGACGCCGCTGACAACGAGGTTACGTATCTCTGGCTGGGTCAAGTGACTTCGCCCGGCCCTGAAGGACAGGGCTTCTTCTTGTTTCCTGACCAGTCTCCCGGTCGATTCACAGGCCATCCCCGGAAGTCCTCCGGCTCGGTTTTTCGACCTAGATAGAGAAACTGCGCCGCAACATGATCGGCGGCAAAGCCGCAAGAGACGCATGCGAACCGATCCCGTTCGGGACGGTTGGCAGCGTCGACATGATGACACGCCGAGTATCTCTGTGAGGTGTATGCATAGCATTATGTTCGAAATACCTAATATATTAGACGTGTAAAGATTAGTCACCGATCATGTTTTTGGTTGACGCCATGATTTTTGTCAGGTTTTTATAGGAGTTTTACTGGGGGTATAATGAGTCCGCTTTCGAAGCCGCGCAATCTCGCAACCACAACTGCACGTATTTCAGCAATGTTGCTGGCTAGCACTTGTATATTGGTCGCAGCCCCCGCCTTTGCGCAGGCAGTCAGTATTTCTTTTACTGGCGACACAACTGGCCAGCCACTACACCAAGGTCTTTTCGGAGGGCCGAGCAGCTATATTCAGCTTCCTTTCTCGGTCGTCGGTAACGGACTAACCTATATTGACACGACTGCTGACGCCTCTTTCAATGCATACGGTCAGCTGTATCAAGGTAGTTATGACCCGTCGAATCCGAACGCTGGGTTGCATGTATATTCAGGTGCTCCTAACCCTGTGATTGTGGCCGTTCTGGATCCATTGCTTGAATATTATTCAGTTGCGTCAAGTTGGAATTCTTCTATTTCCGGGGAAATCGAGGTCAAGATCCAATCCTATACCGGAGTTGAAGGTATTGTTTTGGCTCGCGACCTCGTCGGTTTCGACGGAACGACTAAGATTTCTCAGGGTCGTCTTCAGATAGGCAACGGAGGCACTTCTGGTGCCCTCGGCTCTGGTACAGTAGCGAATTATGGCGATTTGGCCTTCAAACGTTCGGATTCATTCGAGGTAGCAAACGTGATCACTGGCACGGGGTCCGTTGCCATGGAAGGCACGGGCGTCATGTCACTATCGGGGGTAAACACCTATAGCGGCGGCACAAATTTCTCAGCTGGCACTATTTTGGTTTCAAGTGACGCGAACCTTGGCGACGTCAATGGCGGCCTCACCTTCGACGGAGGAACCATGCAACTTGGTGCCAGCTTCAACCCCGCCTCGAGTCGGGTCATTACGCTGGATGCGGGCGGCGGCACAATCGACACCAATGGGTTTGATATGACTATAGCCCAGACGATCGGAGGCAGCGGGGATTTTACCAAGGCTGGGGATGGCACTCTCACTCTGAGAGACCGTACCACCTACACCGGGCATACGACCATTGAAGCTGGCGGAACACTTGCCCTGGCCAACCAAGGCAACATCAACAGTTCGAGCGGTGTGACTGTTAACGGCATTTTCGACATCTCGAATGGTATTGGGCAAATAGCGTCGCTGGATGGAAATGGCGAAGTTGTCCTCGGCAGCAAGACGCTTCAGGTCCGCAATTCTGGTGCATTTGGCGGCTCAATTACTGGAGCAGGTGCTTTTGGTGTTCTCAGCGGAACACAGGTTCTCACTGGTGCGAATACGTTCGGCGCTGCGCAAATCAGCAGCGGCGCAACCTTGCAGATCGGCAATGGTGGAACGTCGGGATCGATCACTGGCAATGTTCTCAATTATGGCGCGATTGTCTTCGACCGCTCGGATGACTGGACGTATTCTGGCATCATCACTGGCGTTGGCACCTTCGCCCATGTAGGCAGCGGCAAACTCACCCTGACTGGCACCAGCAGTAGCCGCGGCGACGTTTTGATTGCCACAGGAAGCACGCTTCAGCTTGGTGATGGCGGCGCAACTGGATGGATCGGTGGAACCAATTTCGTTGGGACGATTACCAACAATGGTGAACTGATCTACAACCGTTCCAATGATGTGACGTTTAAGGGGCCAGTCACTGGGTCCGGTTCAATCAGGCAGGTCGGCAGCGGT
>NZ_JBFTPR010000014.1:0-162017 GCF_056398585.1 Aminobacter sp. 01T433 | reverse complement strand
TTCCCGGGCAGGAACCCGGTATGGCCGATCTCGCCGTGCATGGCGCCGACCGAGCGGGCGCTCAGCGCGCCGCTGTCAACCAGCTTGAGCGCCGCGATGGCATGCGGCGCGAAGAATTGCGGACGGCGGCAATCGTAGGCGAGCGTGACGATTTGCCGATACAGTGTTCTGGTTGCCCATGGAGGCGCCGAAGCCGGTCTCCATCCCCCAGATGGCGAGCAGCACGCCGGCAGGCACGCCGTACTTGCGCTCGATGTTGCCGAAGAGTGCTGCGTTCGCCGTCTTGAGCGATCGGCCCTTGGAAATAATCGCGGGCCCGCCGCGGCGTCTCATAAAGTCATCGACCGAGCCGCCGAAAGCCCTGTTGACGGAGCGGTCGGCCCGGATGGTTCCTACGGCGTAATTCGCTCCGAGAAGCGCTGCAAGACCGTTCCCCCCGACGCCGGCGGCCTTTGCCGTCTCGGCAAACTCCACTTTCCACTGTTGAAACCCGGCAGCGCTGTTGCCGCATGAGGCCGCCTGAGCTTCGCACGTGAGAAGGCAGAGGGTCAGGGCACCCGCCGCAGCTATCAACTGTCCCTTAGCAAAGAACGCCATGTCGCTCTCCTAGCCGGTCCGATCCATCAAGCATCCGGCCGCATGGCGTCACTCCTTCCGGTTGCTCGCGCACTCCAGAAATTTGATCAGATCAATTATAGTGGTTGGGCAAAATAAAGCCAGCCATAGCGATTTGGGCCTTTCGCAAGTGCGGGGCGACCCCACCCACGCACTAGTTGGCAACGCTGGTGCAGGCGCGCCGCTTTCGACCTTCGTCAAGGTGTCGTTCGTTCGGCATTTCGATGAGTTACTTTGGCAACGTCCGCTATCGGGAACCGCCTTGGAGTCACCTCACAGGCCGACATGGCGGCGCGTTGCTGACTGGCGGTTTGGGGGCCGTTGGCGGACCGTCTGCTTTCTCGTCGGCTGAACGATCATCCTACTTCCCAAAAGGCAGCATCGCGACTACGAAGCGCGAAAAACACCGACTTGCCAGCGTCAATAACTGTATGACGGCCATGTTCGCGGATGAGAACTCTCGTTTCTCCGATTATGAGCATAGCCGCCAAGTACGGTCCTCGCCCCCCGTCGAGATCCGCCACTTCGGGAACTCGCGGCAACGGCAAGGCGAGGAAAGGCTACTATTCAGGAAGCGTTCGGTGTAGCTTTCGAGCGAAAAGTTTAGGTCGCGGCGAGGAACGGCATGTCGCCCATTTGGTATGTTAGGCTACCAGAAACTGGCGACGCTCAACTCACCGACGCTAGACGGGAAACCGAATCTTGAGATTGCTCAAGCGCCTTTTTCAGAGAGTTCTCGTCTTCTGTCTGGGCGTTTTTAGTGTTTGGCTGATAGTCTTCGTCGTTTTCGATACTGCGGACCATAGACTTCCATGGATCTTAGCGGTCAGCCTTACCTACGGGTTGAGTGCCTATGTCATTCTGCCAAATATCGTTCGAATGGGCCTAAAGGTTCTTAATCGGAAACTTATCCCTAGATACACGATCACCGGGGATGGTCTTCCCGGCGATCCCGTAAATCTTGTCCTCATTGGAACTCTTCAACAGCTGCGCGACGCGTTTACAACAGCGGGCTGGTCGACGGCGGATCGTTTGGGGATAGTGTCCTCGTGGCGAATGATACGAGCRTTTCTGCTCAACTCTCCGTATCCCACCGCTCCTTTCAGCACGCTCTATCTCTTTGGACGAAGGCAGGACATAGGGTTCCAGCAGCCCATCAACAATAGCCCGCGCCAGCGCCATCACGTCCGTTTCTGGGCGCTGAACCTCGCCCACTCCGAGGACGATATGACAGMARCAAGCTTCTGGTTGAATACCGATAAGCCGCCGACCGATCAGCACGTATTGTGGGTCGGGGCTGGCACCAGGGACACTGGAATATCACTGGCCCGACTAACACTCCAAGTGACACACGCTACCGATTCAGACACGAATGCAGAACGCAATTACATCGTCACCCAGCTGAGGGAAAAAGGGGTGATCGGGGACGTCGCATTGCACCAATCGGGTTCGATTTTGCAGACTGGAAAGGTCAATCACTACATTACAGACGGTGAGATCGCCTTCGCCAACTTGWCAGAACATTGATCGAATATCTCTCTTGCACCAAATCCTGTTGCCGTTCGTCGTCGGCGCATTGCTCGCCTATCTGTTCGTTCCGGTGATCGACAGGTTGGAGCGGTTCGGGATCAATCGTTCCTTTGCAGCTCTTGCCGTCTTCCTGCCGCTGGTTGCGGGCTTTGTCGCCTTTCTCCTGGTGATGCTCCCCGCCGTCATTGGCGAGGCCAGATTTTTTGTTGAGGAGTTTCCTCGCTACATCACACGACTGCAGTCACTTCTGATCGAAGCAAACCTCCCTTTGCTGCATAGTGTCATGGGCAATGAGCTTCACATCGAACAATCGGCCGCTGATGTCGCGAGGACGATGGGCAGCGACTGGCTCGATCGCTTCCTTCGCTCGTTGTGGTCGAGCGGACTGGCCTTGATTTCCCTTCTTTCGCTGCTCGTGGTCACGCCCATCATTGCCATCTATCTCGCTATTGACTGGCAACGAATGATTGCGACGGTCGACGGCTGGTTCTCCCCGGCGTACCGCGGTGATGTTCGGGCGCTTGGGCGCGAAATCCACGAAACGGTCGCGGGCTATGTGCGCGGGCAGGTCGTCATTTGCCTCACGCTTGCCGTGCTTTATGCGACAGCCCTGAAAATGACCGGGCTCAACCATGCCATTTTGATCGGCATCAGCGCAGGCCTGATCAGTTTTGTTCCCTATCTCGGGGCCGCCACGGGTATCTTGGTATCGACGTGTGTTGCGATGGCTCAGTTCTGGCCGAATTGGGTACCTGTCGCGGTTGTGGGGGGCATCTTTATCGTCGGGGAAATGCTTGCCGACTATGTGCTGTCGCCGCGCGTCATTGGTACTCGCGTCAAGCTCCACCCAGTCTGGATGATGTTTGCGATGTTTGCCTTTGGATGGCTGTTCGGCTTCATCGGCGTGTTGTTGGCGATACCGATCGCGGCATCGTTGGGTGTGATCTTGCGGTTCGCGTGGCGGCAGTCGCAGGCAAGTTCAGGTTACCACGTCTCAGACGGGGCTGGCCCGGAATGATTAAAAGACCGGCATTGTAGCCGATCTGCTGCAGCGGTATCGCCGAAGTGGAGGCCTATCCAGGGCACACCAGACGAACGGACAGCCACTAGGCACGGAATGAAGGCATCACGCCGCCAACGGGCTAGCAGCGGGGCATGCAGCTCTGCCTCACTTGGATGATCCTCTCGACCAGCCGCTGCAGCACCCGGATGGAGCCGCCCTGCCAGACGGACGCCAGCGCCTCGATCTCTGTCCCGTCGAGGGGCGTCGCCCAGCGCGCATCGAACCCCTCGCTGGCAGCGCCGTGGCCGCAAGCAGAAGCGCTGCAATGTCCCCTGCCCGACGAATTGCTGACCATCGTCGACAAGCCGGCAGCACCCGCAACTGAAGAAGCGCAGATGTCGTTATAGGAAATGCAAAGCAGCGATGCAGCGGTTCGCTTCAGCAAGATGATCGAAGACCAGCATGCCGGCGTGATTGCTTTGTCGAGTGACGTAAAGGGGCTGCGCGTCGCCCTCTACTGCCACGGCGTGCAGGAAATGCAGTGAGCCCGCGCCAATAGACGATTGCCTCTGACCAATCGCTGCAATATTGCTGTGTCGGGCTTGAGGGGGAATATTTGAAATGATTGGGCGGGAAACGCTGTTCATTGCAGCGACAGTTGCGTTGTTTTCGCTTTCGGGCGTTGCTCACGCGCAGACGTATGAAGTGATCGATACCCGTCCCGCGTGGAATGGGACCAGTTTCATCTCCACCTTTGGCGTTCCGAATACTGCGACCTACGGCCAGACCATTACGCCGACCTCTGCGCAGACCAATTTGCAGGATTTCACGTTCTACCTGGCTCAGTCATCGGGAACAGCGCCGCAGGTGCAAGCCTTCGTTTACAAGTGGAACCCTACGACGCAACGCATCGTCGGTTCCCCGCTTTACCAGTCCACGGTATTCATCGCCCCTTCTGGCGCCGGCTACAGTCCAGTCACCGTCAGCACTGGTGGCGTCACCTTGGTCGCCGGAAGCCAGTACGTGACGTTTCTCACGACCTCTATGACATCCCCCCAATCAAGCGCGAACTATAAGTGGGGTTCAATTGGCTCGGACGGCGTCTATGCAGGCGGTAGTTTCGTCTATTTTAACAATGGCATGAATTTCTCTCTGCTTTCCTCCGCTAGTTGGTCATGGATTTCACAAGACCTCGCGTTCCTTATGACTTTCGGGATGCCACGACCCGACTATGGAGCGCTGAATCGGAACCAGCAGGCGGTAGCCAAATCGCTGCTCTCATATTTCGATGCGAACGACGCACTTCCATCTGCCTTCGCGGGCCTGAGCGCGGAAGAACTGACCCTGTTTTCTGGCGAGGTAGGGACAGTCGCAATTTCATCGGCTCTGCATTCGGCCAATATGTTCTTGGCCCAGATCAGCGACCCATATGCGACGGGGGCCGGCAGAACACCGCTGGTTTCACAGCAACCCGCCCCTCTGAGTTATTCGACCGATACCACACAGTTGTCCTCGGAGGTGGCGCTGGCCGCCCTTGGCGGAGACACGCCGAGCGCGGCTGAAGCCGCCAACAACGAACTCGCCAAGGCCAGAGTGAAGTCGGCCCAGACCGGTCATGGGATTGAAACGCCCTGGGGCATGTGGGGTACGGTTTACGGCGGTTCACAGGATATCGACGGCGACGTGGCCATCGGTTCGACCAATCTGACAACGCGCGGCTGGGGCGTCGCGACCGGTTTCGATCGCCGGCTGGATGGTGGCAAGGTCGGTTTTGCGCTTGGTGGCGCCGGCTCGAACTTCTCGCTGGACAACGATCTGGGTTCCGGTCGCGCCGGAGTGTTCAACGCCGGCGCCTATGGCTCGAGGACATTCAGCCAGGCCTATGTGTCGGCCGCAGCAGGCTACGCCTTCAACAGCGTCGACACATCGCGCACTGTCATGGGCAACAACTACGAGGCCGACTATAACGCTCATACCCTGTCTGGCCGCCTCGAAGCCGGCTACCGCCACGATACGTCGTTTGCGGCGATAACGCCGTATGGTGCCGTGCAAGGGGCGAGCTACTTCATGCCCAGCTATTCCGAAACGTCGACGGGCAGCAGCGCGCCCTTGGCGCTGAACTACGATTCACACACAGAGTCCATTGTCCGTACCGAGCTTGGTGCACGGCTGGAACACTTCATCGCCACAGAAAGCGCCGGCATCAAATTGACCGGGCGCCTCGCTTGGGCCTGGAACGGGGACACCGCACGCACCGTCACGGCCAACTTCCAGAATCTTGGCGCCCCGAGCTTTACCGTGGATGGTGCTGAACCGGATCGCCACGCGCTGCTCGTCGACGCTGGCGCTGAGTTTGGCGTTTCCGACAACATGTCGGCCAAAGTGTCTTTCAACGGCGAGTTTTCGGGTAATGTCTCCGCATACGGAGCTGCTGCCTCTTTGAAATACCGCTGGTAGTCGAGATCCTTCGGATCGCTTCCCTGCCTTGCGCGTTTTCCACCTCGATACTGGAGACACGCCCCCATGCCTGACGATCCCACCATCACCAAGGAAGCCCGCAAGCTCGCTTCTGCCGACAAGGAATGCGAGCTCGTCGAGTTCTCGCGTAAGTGTGCAGTCGATTTGGCAAGCCGACGCTTTGATCATGCTACACGGCCCGTCCCGTGCCAAACTCGATGAAGTGATGCGTCAGGAAATCGCGCTCGTCGATGACACCGGGCGATAGCGATTTCATTCGGCTGCGCATTCCGACCCTTGTGGACGAGCCACCCGAAGGCGACGCGAGGACACATGAGATCAAATACGACGGCTACCGGACCCAGATCCACTTGGCGGCGGGCCTGCCATAGCCTTAACCCGCAACGGCCACGACTGGTCCATGAAGCATGCTTCCACGCGTCAGCTTATGGAAGTGCTCGGGCACGACAATATCGAACACGTGGAGCTCTATTCGCGTGAACCTTCGCAGGTTCGGCTGGCGGTTCAGGGCATGGACCGAGTCGCGCGCATGGTGCGAAAGAAATAGGCTTGGCTAACCTTGTTGGCTGCCGCCATATAACGTATTGATTTTATTATATCTTTGGTGGGCCCGGAGGGACTCGAACCCCCAACCAAGCGGTTATGAGCCGCCGGCTCTAACCATTGAGCTACAGGCCCCACGCGGGCTGGATAGTAAGTTTTTGGGGCCGGCACAAGCCATCTTCGCCGATCTATTGCGCGCCGCCGCAATCCACCCATAATCCGCCCCTATTCGACACTCTCGAAGGGCCCCGCTGAATGGAGAATATATTATGAATCGCAAATACATGGCGCTCGCACTTGCAGCGGCTCTAGCACTTCCCGCGGCTGCCGCCCGCGCCGACAATCAACCCTCGCCGCGCATCATCGTGACCGGCGAAGGCGAGGCATTTGTTGCGCCTGATCTTGCGCTGCTGTCGCTGTCGGTGATGCGCGAGGCCAAGACGGCGCGCGAGGCGCTCGACGCCAACAACGACGCCATGGCCGCCGTGATCGCCTCGATGAAGTCCGCCGGCATCGCCGAACGCGATCTGCAGACGGCAGGCATCCAGATCCAGCCGCGCTACAACTTCACCAACAAGCCGGACGGATCGCAGGAAGCCGAACTCGTCGCCTACCAGGTCACCAACACGCTTTCGGTGCGCATCCGCGACATCTCCAAGACCGGCGATGTCCTCGACAAGGCGGTGTCGCTCGGCGTCAACCAGGGTGGCGGCATCAGCTTCACCAACGAAAAGCCTCAGCCCATCATCACCGAGGCGCGCAAGCTGGCGGTGGCTGACGCCATCGCCAAGGCCAAGGTGCTGGCCGAGGCAGCCGGTGTCAATCTCGGCAAGGTGATCGAAATCGCCGACCAGTCCTTCGCTGCGCCGCCGATGCCGATGCAGGCCAAGTCGTTTGACCGTGCCGCAGGTTCGGTTCCCGTCGAAGCCGGCGAAAACGCCTACCGCGTCCAGGTCAACGTCACGTTTGAATTGAAGAACTAACCAGCACACCGGAATTCTGCCGCGCGTTCACGCGCGGCAGAACTTCATGGCGATAGCAAACAATGAAAAACCCCGGAGGCCTGACCTCCGGGGTTTTGTTTGGAACCTCATTCCGATCCAATCGGAATGAAACAGGTTCTAGTAGCGCACCACCGGGCAGTTCGGGGCGCGGGCGAAGCTGACAGCAATGCGCTCGCCATACTTGCGGCCGCTCACCGTGATGGTGCGGCGGTTGACGTCAACGATGCGGGCGCGGCGCACACCCATGCGATCGGCCTTGTCGAGCGCGCGGTCAGGCGTGCAGTTGCGGTTCCAGCGACCATCATCAGGGCGTCCGCCCCAGCGGCCATCGTTGCGGTCGTCCCAGCGACCGTTGTTGCGGTTGTCCCACCGGCCGTTGTCACGGTAGCCATCCTGGACATAGACGCCGACGCGCGGCTGGCCCTGGCCAAGGTTGAGGTAAAGGCCATCCGCCTGGGCCGAAGCAGGAATTGCCGCCAGCGTGCTGACGCCGATAAGGGCTGAAAGGGCGGCAGTCTTGATCTTGTCGAACATGGTCTTCTCCTTGAACTCCGTGGCGTCAAGCCGTCTTTGCCTGAGCGATGACTGCAGAGTGCATCACCCAAGCTGAACCGATTTCGAACCGTGCATTCATATTCGGTTCATCTGGCAAATATTTGATTTTGCAGGATATTTCTTACACCGTGTTACACGGCGTGAGTCGCTGTGCGGCCGCGAGATAGCCGGCAGAAGGCGACGGTTATATGGCGATCGGATGGGATCTGCGCGCTTACGGCTCTTCTTCGAGCATGTGGTCGAAATAGTCTTCCGGCTCGGCCAGATCGTCCTCCGAAGCCGTCAGCCGGCCGCGCACCGAGATGCCAGCGTCATGCACCGTCTCGGAACTGCCGGAGACGAGATGATGCCACCAATAGAGGTCGCGCCCCTCGCCGACGAGCCGGTAGGCACAGGTGCTGGGCAACCAGGAGATGGTGCGGACATTTTGCGGCGTAAGCCCAACGCAATCGGGCACGCGCGCGAGGCGATTGGCGTAATCCGAACAGCGGCAGGTCGCGCCGTCGAACAGGCGGCAGCCGACACTGGTCCAGTAGATTTCGCCGGTGTCTTCATCCTCGAGCTTGGACAGGCAGCATTTGCCGCAGCCATCGCAGAGCGATTCCCACTGCGTGGGGCTCATCGCCTCCAGCGGCGTCGTTTTCCAGAAGGGCTCGTCCATGCTGTGGCATGTGGCGCGCATCGCCGTCCGCGTCAAGCCAATGCGCGCTTCGCATTCATCGCCAGTTCAGTGAAACCACGATATTGCCTTGTTGCAGTCGGGCAAATGCCCCGAAGCGATGCGACTGCCGGGCCGCGGAACCATTCTCAGGTTCCACATGTTTGGGCGGGGACGGGACCTTATTTCATGGAGAATTTCCAACGATGAAACGCCAACCACGGATTCTCGCAGGCACGGCAATCGGCCTGTTCATGGCATCCGCGCCGTTGAGCGCCATGCCGCTGCCGCATGGCGCGGAGCATGGTGCAGGATTGTCGCTGCCGCTGATCCGCGTGCAGGCAGAGTGCCAGGAAGGCGAATCGGCGGAAGCTTGCGCCGCGCGTCAGGGCGGCGCCCAGCAGGAACAGGCGCCCGCGCCCGAACCGCAGGCGGAGCCGGCACCCCAGCCAGAGCCGCAACCACAGCCGGAACCTCAACCAGAGCCGCAGCCTGAACCTCAGCCGCAGCCAGAGCCTGCTCCCGCGCCGCAGCCTGAGCCAGCCCCGCAACCGCGAGCCGAGCAGCCGCAGGCCGAAGAGCCAGCACCCGAGCCGCGCCGCAAGCAAAAGCCAGTGGAAGAAGTGGCACCTCAGCAAGAGGCTGCCCCCCAGGTCGAGCCGGCACCGCAGCCACAGGCGGAAGAGCCAGCACCCAAGCGCAAGAAGCGCGAGCCGGTCGCCGAGCAGCCGCAGGAACAGCCTGACCCGGCCGCGGAGCCCCAAGAGCAACCCGCTGCAACCCCTGAGGTTGCACCGCAGCCGGAACCGCAGGCCGAACAGCCAGCGCCCAAGCGCAAGCCCAAGGAAAAGGCGCCTGTCGCCGAGGAGGCGCAGCCAGCGCCAACGCCCGAAGTCGCACCGCAGCCGCAAGCTCAACCCGAGCCGAAGCCCCAGGCCGAACAGCCTGCCGAACAGCCGGCTGAAAAGCCAGCTCAGCCCACGCCGGAACAGGTGCCGACGCCGGCCCCTACTCCTGAAACCACCGCGCCTGCGGCTGAAAAGCCTGCCGAGCACAAGCCCGCTGAACATAAGCCGGCGACGGAGCAACCTGCGACTGGCGAACAACCGGCACAGCAGCCCGCAACTGGCGAGCAATCTGCGCAGCAACCAGCCACGGGCGAGCAACCTGCGACCGGCGAAAAGCCGGCCGCTGGCGAGCAACCGGCACAGCAGGGCGAGGCTCCCGTCAACCCGAACGAGGCGCCGCTGCTCGACAGCCAGAAGGAAACCCCGCCTCCTGCCGAAGCGGCCAAGCCCGCCAAACCCGCGGAAGGCGAGCAGGCTGGCCAGCCAGCGCCCGGCCAAGCTGAGGGGCAAACCGCTCAGCCGCAGCCGGTACCGGTCGATCCGGGGCCGCCGCCGGTCGACGACAAGGCGGCAACCGTGCAGGCCCAGCCTGTCACCATCCAGCCGGTGACCGCCGAACAAGGCACACGCATCGAGCGAATGCCCGAGGTCGACCTGCGCCGCAGGCCGCGTCCCGAAGGCACCGAGGTGGTGCGCGAGATCGGCGACCGCGTCATCATCCAGATCAACAACCAGGTCATCGTCGAGAGCAACGACAGGCCGCGCATGACGCGCGACGCCCAGGACGTCTACTACGAGGACCTACCGCGCGGCCGCACCCGCGAGGTGATCCTGCGCGACAATGGCAACCAGATCATCACCATTCGCAACCGCTATGGCGACATCGTCCAGCGCTCGCGCATCACGCCGGATGGGCGCGAATATGTGCTGAGCTATGTCGACGACCAGTATTACGAGCAGATGGACGAGTGGCGCGATCCAGGTCTCGACCTGCCGCCGATGCAGCTGCATATCCCGCGCAACGAGTACATTCTCGACGCGCAATATGTCGAAGATCCTGACGCCTATTACGACTTTCTCGAGCGTCCGCCGGTGGAGCGCGTCAAGCGCCTCTACTCGATCGACGAGGTCAAGCGTTCGGCCCGCGTCCGCGACATCGCGCGTCGTGTCGACCTCGACACGCTCAACTTCGAGTTTGGCTCGGCCTCGATCAGCGAAGCCGAGGTTGCCAAGCTAGAAGGCGTCGCCAACGCCATGGAAAAGCTGCTCAAGAAGAACCCGGCCGAAACCTTCCTCATCGAGGGTCACACGGATGCCGTCGGCTCTGACGTTGCCAATCTGGCGCTGTCCGACAGACGCGCCGAGTCGGTTGCCGATGCGTTGACCAATGTCTTCGGCATTCCGCCGGAGAACCTGTCGACGCAAGGCTATGGCGAACGCTACCTCAAGGTGAAGACCGACAAGCGCGAACGCGAAAACCGCCGCGTCGCCATCCGTCGCATCACGCCTTTGGTGGCGCCGATCGCCAGCGCCAAATAGCGCCTGGCAGCGATGAAACAGACCCGGCCCGCGCTATCAGCGGGTCGGGTTTTTCCATCGTCTTTCAGCCGCATACGCACCCAGGTGGGGCTCGGGATCGCCGGTAACAATCACGCGATCACCGCGCTTTGGCCATTGAATCGCTGGATTTTGATGCCACTTTGTCGGTGACGTGGTTCCCTGCCCCGTCCCATCTCCGGCATTTGAGGAGATACAGGCCCGGCCGAATCCCCCCTCCAGCGGCCGGGCCTTGTTTTATCCAAAAACCTGTTGCATTCGTGCGGCTACAGCCTCAATTCCCAATCCCAGAAATTTCGGACGTCCCATGAAGCGCCTCGAACACGCTGTTGAATCCATCATCCTTGCCTCGCGCTGGCTGCTCGTGGTGTTTTACCTCGGCCTCGCCGTGGCGCTCGGCATCTACGCCCTGTCCTTCGTCAAGAAGCTCTATGAGTTCGTCATGAAGGTGATGGTGCTCGACGACACCGACACCATCCTCAAGGTGCTGGGGTTGATCGACGCCGCCCTTGTCGCCTCGCTGGTGGTGATGGTCATCATCTCCGGCTACGAAAATTTCGTCAGCCGCTTCGACAATCACGATGGCGAGGTCCACTGGCTCGGCACCATCGACATCAGCTCGCTCAAGATCAAGGTCGCCTCGACCATCGTTGCGATCTCGTCGATCCACCTGCTGCAGGTCTTCCTCAATCACCAGCAATATACCTCCAACCAGCTGATGTGGTTGACCCTGATCCACCTGACCTTCGTGCTTTCGGCGCTGCTTCTCGCTTACATCGACCGGCTCACCGGCCTGACCAAGAGCGACAAGAAGGCTGTGAGCGAAGACGGCCCAAGCATCTGAGATCAATCGCGGCTCGAAAAACCTAAACTGGTTTTGGAGCCGCGATCTCCCCCGTATCCTCACGGTTTTCGGGTGGCTTCCACCCAAGCTTGTCCTGCATTATGGTCGCCTCTTCTTGAGGGAGGACGCCCGTGTCGATCGAATTCCTGCTGACCACGCTTGTCATCGTTGCTTCGCCGGGAACCGGTGTCGTCTACACGCTCGCCGCAGGGCTATCGCGCGGAGGACGGGCAAGCGTGCTTGCCGCCTTCGCCTGTACGCTCGGCATCGTTCCGCACCTGATCGCGGCACTGACGGGCCTTGCGGCACTGCTGCACACCAGCGCCTTGGCCTTCGAGATCGTCAAATATGCCGGCGTCGCCTATCTGCTCTACATGGCCTGGCAGAGCCTGCGCGAACACGGCGCGCTCAAGGTCGACGACAAGGCCGATCCGCGCACCGCGCGCCAGGTGCTTGTCGACGGCGTGCTGATCAACGTGCTCAACCCCAAGCTGTCGATTTTCTTCGTTGCCTTCCTGCCGCAGTTCATCGCGCCCAACGAACCGCATGTGCTCACCCGCATGCTCGAACTCTCCGGCGTGTTCATGCTGGCGACCTTCGTCATCTTCGCCATCTATGGCCTGTGCGCCGCAGCCGTGCGCGACAAGGTGACGGGCAGCCCGCGTGTCATGACCTGGATGCGCCGCAGCTTCGCTGCGGCGTTCGTCATGCTCGGCGCCAAGCTGGCGCTGACCGAGCGCTAGCTTCCCCAAATACATCAGCTATCGCTCATCCTTGCCGGAAGGCCGGCAGGAGAGGATACTCCCTTGGTGGATGCATTTGAGGGCGATGACCCGGATGCCCGCCCCCGGCGATTGAGCCGTGCTCCGTGGCGCCGGAGGGAGGTGTGCCGTGACGACATACATCATGCTGATGAAATGGACCGACCAGGGCGTGCGCGAGGTGCGGTCGTCGCCCAAGCGGCTCGATGCGGCCAAGAAGCTGCTCGGCGACATGGGCGGCTCGTTCAAGCAGTTCTACCTGACCATGGGCGAATTCGACATGGTGGCAGTGGCCGAAGCGCCCGACGACGCGGTGGCGGCGCGGTTTGCGCTGATCCTCAGCCAAGGCGGCAATGTACGCACGCGCACGCTGAAGGCCTTCCCGGAACTCGCCTACCGCGAAATCATCGCCTCGCTCGGATAAAGCGAATTGCGAAGAAGTCAGGTGCACGCATCTCGCGTGCGCTCTGGCTGCGCCGAATTCAAAACGCCTCGACTGCAACAAGGCAAGCGTCTAAGCTTCGGAAAAACAACGGGAAGAACCAGATGTCGTTTCTGAAGAGGCTTTTTGGCGGTGGCGGCGGTGCGGCGGAGACGGCAGCACCTACGGTTGCCAAGGAGATCGAATACAAGGGCTTTGCCATCAAGGCGATGCCCTACAAGGAAGGCGGCCAGTTCCAAACCTGCGGCGTGGTTTCCAAGGATGTCGGCGGTGTCGTCAAGGAACACAAATTCATCCGCGCCGACCGTTTCGCGGCACTCGACGACGCCGTCGAAGTGTCGTTGACCAAGGGCCGCCAGCTCGTCGATGAGCAAGGCGAGCGCATGTTCGGCTAAGGCGGATTGTTTCCGGCAAAGTCGTCAGACTGCCATTTTATCATGCCGATCAAGCGCTCTGCGACCTGACGTAGCCGATGTAGCCGCGCACGTCGTTGGCGGGTTCGGTGTAAGCATTACCCAGCGATTTCTCCATTGCCGCGACATAGGCCTTTGCCCAGCCTGGCAACGGATAGTCGATGACGGCGAGGAACTCCAAGGTCGCGGCAAGCCTGATGTCGGCGATGGAGGGCCTGTCGCCGCCGATGAAGGGCTGGTCCTTGATATAGAAGGCGCGGAACACGTCGAGCGGCTCGGCGAGTGCTTCGACAGCCGCTTGGCGCGCCTTTTCCTTGGTCGTGGCATCGGCATCGCTGTGGCCGACTTCACCAGGATATTGCGGAAAGTTGAGTGCCGGGTAGGTAGCGCGCGCCAGATATGGATAGAAGGTGCCGATGAGATAGAACATGGCGCTGTCGATCATCGCACGCCGTTCTGGATCCCTGGGGTAGAGGTTCTCCAGACCATGCTTGTTGGAGAGATACTGCATGATGGCGCAGCTCTCCCACAACACGCCATTGGGCAATTCAGAGGTTTCGATCATCGGCGTGAGATGGGCCGGGCATGCCGCGAGATATTCTGGCGTCCTGGTCTGGCCGAAGACGTCCTTCTCGGTGAAGCCGAGACCCGAGGCGCGCAGGAACACCCGCGCGCTCATGTTGTTGACGCTTGGCTTGATGACGTTGAGCTTGATGTCGGCCATATCAGCTTCTCCCAAATTCAGTTCTTGCGATAAGGATCCTTGGGCTCCCGCCCGGCCGACAGGGTCGACCGGCTGCGCTCGGTGAGCGCCTCGATGGCGTCCGCCAGGTGGATTTCGGCGATGTTGTAATCACCGCGGGCGACCCTGACCTTGTGGGCCTCCATCAGCACGTCGGCATGGGTGTGGCCGGCCGGCGGGTCGAACCTGTATGAGGCGAGCTCGATCAGAAGACCAAGCGGGTCCTCGAAATAGATCGAATCCATGAAGCCGCGATCCTTGACGCCGCTGTGCTTGATGGCGCGCTCGTCCAGGCGCGCGACGGCTTGCAGGAATGTCACCCGCGAGACCGCGAAGGCAATGTGATGCACGCAGCCAATGTCGGTCGGCGTCCGCTTGGGATCGGGTTTGCGGTTCTCGTCGGTGAAGATGGTGATGAGGCGGCCGTCGCCGGGATCAAAATAGAGGTGGCTTTCGCTCGCCTTGTCGAGATTAGGCTGCTCGAAGATGAAGGGCATGCCCAGCAGGCCTTCCCAGAAGTCGATCGAGGTATTCCGGTCAGCGCCGACAAGGGTGATGTGATGTACGCCTTGGGCCTGGAGCTTTCGCATTACCATCCTCCGTTGGCATCAGTGCAGCACGAATGTCGTTACAGGCAAGGAATCGTGGACATTGCGCTGACCCGGAGTTGGCGCCGGTCAGCAGCAGCTGGAAACATCAGGTGAAACCGCGCGGGGCACAAGCCGCCGGTGAGTTCCCGGCGGCCAATGGCGATGCCGCTGGGCCTGGCAAGTGAAGCCGCACCTTGATTGGCGCTATGCATTCGTCACCCTTGGCCGTGCCTGCGGTTGCCGGACGTTCATCGTCCGCGATGCGGCGGCATCGGACCTCGCAAATACTAGTTCAATTTCGAAACGCATGCCAGAAAACAGCCGAGCCTCGGCTGCCGGCGCAGCAATGGCGCCAATTCGGACAAATCAGGTGTTGGCGTTCGAGCTTAGCTCCTGAGGCCCGGCGCTTCCTGGCCCGTGCGCTCGACATATTCCGTATAGCCGCCACCATAGGTGTGGATGCCGTCGGGCGTCAGTTCCAGCACGCGATTGGAAAGGGCCGCCAGGAAGTGGCGGTCGTGCGAAACAAACAGCATCGTGCCCTCATACTGCGACAGCGCCGTGATGAGCATCTCCTTGGTGGTGATGTCCAGATGGTTGGTCGGCTCGTCGAGCACCAGAAGGTTCGGCGGATCAAACAGCATGATCGCCATCACGAGCCGCGCCTTTTCGCCTCCCGACAGCACGCGGCATTTCTTCTCGACGTCATCGCCGGAAAATCCGAAGCAGCCGGCAAGCGCGCGCAGCGGCGCTTGCCCCGCCTGCGGGAACGTATCTTCGAGCTGCTGGAACACGGTGCGGTCGCCGTCGAGCAGGTCCATGGCATGCTGGGCGAAGTAGCCCATCTTGACGCTGGGACCGCGCGCGACCGTGCCGTCGTCGGGCTTGGAAGCACCGGCGACCAGCTTCAGCAGCGTCGACTTGCCCGCGCCGTTGATGCCCATGATGCACCAGCGCTCCTTGCGGCGGACCTGGAAATCAAGGCCTTCATAGATGGTCTTGCTGCCATAGCTTTTGTGCACGTTCTTGAGCGTGACGACATCCTCGCCCGAACGCGGTGCCGGCTGGAATTCGAATGACACCGTCTGGCGGCGCTTGGGCGGTTCGACCTTGTCGATCTTGTCGAGCTTCTTGACCCGGCTCTGCACCTGGGCTGCGTGCGAGGCGCGCGCCTTGAAGCGTTCGATGAAGGCGATTTCCTTGGACAGCATGGCCTGCTGGCGCTCAAATTGTGCCTGCTGCTGCTTGTCGGCCAGCACGCGCTGCTGCTGGTAGAATTCGTAATCGCCGGAATAGGCGGTGAGCGAACCACCGTCGATTTCCACGACCTTGTTGACGATGCGGTTCATGAACTCGCGGTCGTGCGAGGTCATCAAAAGCGCGCCGTCATAACCCTTGAGGAAGGCTTCGAGCCAGATCAGGCTTTCGAGATCAAGGTGGTTGCTCGGCTCGTCGAGCAGCAGGGCGTCGGGGCGCATGAGCAGGATCTTGGCAAGTGCTACGCGCATCTTCCAGCCGCCCGACAGCGCACCGACATCGCCGTCCATCATCTCCTGCGAGAAGCCAAGACCATCGAGCACTTCGCGCGCACGGCCGTCGAGCGAGTAGCCGTCGAGTTCTTCGAAGCGCCCCTGCACCTCGCCATAACGCTCGATGACCTGGTCCATTTCGTCGGCGCGATCGGGGTCGACCATCGCGGCTTCCAGTTCGCGCATCTCGGCGATCATCGAACCGATCGGGCCAGCACCGTCCATGACTTCCGCCACAGGGCTGCGTCCGGCCATGTCGCCGACATCCTGGCTGAAATAGCCGATGGTGACGCCGCGATCGACCGAGACCTGGCCCTCGTCGGGCTGCTCCTGGCCAGTGATCATGCGGAAGAGCGTGGTCTTGCCGGCACCGTTGGGGCCGACGAGGCCGACCTTCTCGCCCCTCTGGAGCGCTGCGGAGGCCTCGATAAACACGATCTGCTTACCGTTCTGCTTGCCGATATTTTCGAGACGAATCATGTTTTGTAGGACCCAGAGGATTTGTCGGGTCACTACGTCATCAGTTGCGCCCGTAAAGAGTTCGCTCCTAAAGCATCCGGTGCCTTGGCGCGCAAGGGCTAGCGATGTCACAGGCGCCCAAACTTGGTGGCGGAAAGGCCCCGGCAGAGCGCCAGGGCCTTTGAACATCGTTTATGCCGGCTGGACCAGATTGGCGAGCAGGCGGAAAGCGCCGGGCACCAGCTTGTCGAGCTGATGGTGCAGCACCAGGCTGGTATGGGTGTGGCGGCCCTTGCCGATTTCGGCCGACAGCAGCGAACCGTCGAGCTTTTCTTCGCCCTTGTCGCTCATGGCCAGAAGCGGCTTGTAGGCCTTGTCCCATTCGGACGCGAAATAGAGCCCGCGTTCCTTGTCCCAGTTCGCCCAGTCCTCCGGCCCGATCTTGTTGGGACGGTTGAGCAGCGGATGTTCGGGTTCGAGGATATCGACCTCTGCATTGGCATCGGTGACGCGGTAGCGGATCGACGGCGAGCCGATCTTGAGGAACAGCGGCGGCACTTTCTCCGCATCCCAGCCATCGCTCGGGCGATGGTAGAGCGTGACCAGATGGCCGCCATCATTGACCCATTTGTGCAGTTCGGGCACCGCCTTGGCGAGGTCCTTGCGCTTGCCGAAGGCGAAAATGCCGACAACGATGGTCTTGAGATCGCGATAGGTGCCCTGCTCGACGTCGGCGGGGCTGAGCTCCACGACGTCGATGCCAAGCCGCTTCATCCACAGCCCGACCTTGTCGTTGCCACCGCTGATGTAGCCGACCTTCAACCCGGTCAGCTCAGCACCCACGGTCTGCACCGGAACCGAGACCCTGGTCGGCACGACGGAGCGGCCGATATGCGGATAGGTGAAGGTGTTGATCGCATAGGCGTCCGTGCCGAGCAGCTTGGGCTCGATGGCAAAGCGCGTTTCGCCGGGCTTTGCAGGTGGCTGCAGGTCGAAGGTGCCGGAGTTGTCCGACGCTTCGCCTGACGGGTTCAGCGCCCAGCCCTCGGGCAGGTCGATCTTGAGGTCGCCGACCTTGGCGTTGGTGACTGTCGCTGTCATGGCGACAGGCACGAGATCGGCGGCCGTATTGAACACCACCGCGTCGGGCTTCAATTCCAGCGAGGCCGAGGGAAGAACCCTGAGTGCATCTTCCAGATCGACATCCAGCACCGCCGACCGGTCGCCGATCTTCACGGTCAGCCGCACGAAGGCGTCGCCATTGCCGCCGAGCGGGTCGAACTGCTCGGTCAGCGGGTTGGTGAGCTCGGCGTCGCTTGCGACCGAAAGCTGGTCGTTGCTGGCAGTCAGTCCCTTGCGGGCGATGATCTCGGCGGATTCCACCACCACGCTTTCAGGCGCCTCGACCAGCGTCTTGACGGTAATGGTGTCGCCCGGCTTGAGGTCCCCACCTTCGGTGAAGGCGCGGACATGCATGCCCGAGGCGGTTGCCAGAACCAGATCGATTTCGCGCGCCTTGCGCTCGAGGCGGTGAGCGACCTGAGCGCGCAGTTCGGCGGGCAGCTGCTTGCGGGCTTCGTCGATGGCCTTGGCGATCTCGACAGCCTTGTTCGTCACCACGACCGGGTCGCCATAGTCGGCGATGGCCTCGTCGATCAGTCCTTGCGCATTGCGCAGCGCGTCGGCCGATGAGGCCGGCATGCCGTCGAGCTTGGCGATGTCGCCCACGGTGGCGATCAGGCCGTCGCGGATGTCGTTTTCGCTCTTGGCCGGTTCGCCCTGGGCGATACGCGCCAGATGCAGCTGCCACTCGGTTTGCGGCTCGGCACGCCATTTGCCCATGCCCTGGGTCAGATGGCAGGAGCGCGACCATTCTCCCATCTGCGGGAAGGTGGCACCCGATATCTTGTCGCGCTCGGGCGCCTTGACGGTAAGGGTGGTGGGCGGCGGCGGTGTCTCGTCGTCATAGACGCCCCCGCCACCGCCATAAGCGGGTGAGTAGATCTTGGGCACGTTCCACGGGTCGAGGCCGGCTGCGATCTGGTCGGGATATTCCTTGGCATCGCCAGAGATGCCGGCGGTGATGAAGGTCGCAACAACAGCCGCGCGGTGCTGGCCATGCTGGCCAGGAACGTCGAGGAAGCAGTTCATGACGATGTCGGGCTTGTACTGGCGGAAGGCCCAGGTCATGCGCTCGACGACGCGGTCGCGGCCCCAGCGGTCGATGGTGGCGTCGGGGTCCTTGGAGAAGCCGAAATCATGCACCGAATCGGAATGACCACGTCCGCCGAAAGCCAGCGAGGCGTCGAGCGCGCGTGAAGCTTCCTGCATTTCGCGAGTGCGCAGCACGCCAAGCACCGAACCGCGCTCGGCGCCGATGCTGTTCTGGCCGCCTTCGCCACGGGTGATGCAATAAAGCACCGGGCGGATGCCATAGACGTGGCGCAGTGCTGCCAGAAGGCCGCTCGGCTCATCATCGGGATGTGCACCCGTGGTCATGAAGGTAAGCGTCGAGGTCAGACGCTCCAGGCGGCGATGAAGGGTGACGATTGCCGGCTCAAGCTTCTGCCGGGCGATAAGCTCGAGGTCGGAAGCAGGCGCGGCATGCGCTTCGGTGCGCATGGCCAGCAAGGCAGGCGGTAGCGATGCGATGAACAATCGCCGGGTCATCGTCGTCATGAAGATCTCCTCTCGTGATCAGGCGGTGCCCAAAGATGGCAACTCCCCTCCCTTGGGCACCTCCGCTAGCCTCAGGGGCCAGCCACAGAGACTATGGTCAGCCAAATAAAATAACTCAAGTAAGTTTATGTATTTGAGCAAATGCTGTTTGAAGAGGAGAACCGAGCGCGAAGAAGATCAAATCTGCGCCCGTTTGCCTTGCTGAACCGTGGTTTCGCGCTGGGCCGACCTGCATGGGGCTCATGCCAATAGCCGCAGAGGCTTCCCGCCCTGGCCCGCCATCAGCAAGAAACTGGATCAAACAGGTTTGTGCGAAGAGACGTCGCTTACGCCTGCTGCGGCGGCGCCTTCATCAGCCCGTCGATGAGAGCGGCGATCACCGCGAGCTGGTCGTTGAACGAAGCGCCCGCGTCGATCGCCAATGCGGCACGGTCGAATGTGGCGGCAAGCAATCCGGTGAGTGCATCAAGGGGCAGCTTGCGCATCGCACCGGCACGCATGGTGGCGGCAAGTCCCTCGCGCAGCGTGCGGTTGCCGTGGCGCTCGTCAATGGCGTCCATGCCGGCGCGGCCAAGCACCGCCGGGCCGTCGAGCAGCAATAGCCGCGTGCGTCCTGGTACCTGCATCGCCCGGAGATAGGCTTCGGTGCCGGCCAGAAGCGCTTCGCGGGCACCAAGCGCCACCGGCGCTGCACGCTCGATCTCGTCGGCGACGGCGCTCGCCTCCTGCTCGGCTACCGCGGCGAACAGCGCCTGCTTGTCGCTGAAGTGGTGATAGAGCGCGCCGCGCGTCACGCCGGCCGCAGCCACGATCTCGGGCGTGCCTGTTTCTGCATAGGATTTTTCGGTGAACAGCCTGCGCGCGGCCGCGATCAGGTCGCCGCGCGTCGCTTCGGTGCGGTCGCGGTTGGAACGGCGTGGGATTCTCTCTTGCATACATGCAGCCTGTATGTTAATTCACATTTACATGCAGACTGTATGTTGATTGAGGAGAGAAGGAAAGCCATGAAAACGACCAGCTACTATCCCGTTCTGATGACCGGCGACGTCGCCGGCACCGCCGCTTTCTATATCCAGCACTTCCGCTTCGCGTCGGAGTTTGACGCCGGCTGGTATGTCCACCTGCGGTCGACGGAAGACAGGCGCGTCGATCTCGCCATCGTCCAGGGCGACCACGAGACGATCCGCGAGGAGGGGCGCGGGCGGGTCGCCGGCCTGCTCATCAATTTCGAGGTCAAGGATGTCGATGCCGTGCATGAACGGCTGGTTGCGGAAGGACTGCCGATCCTGCGCTCGCTTCGCGATGAAGACTTCGGGCAGCGCCACTTCATCACCAGGGATCCCAACGGCGTGCTGATCGACGTCATCACGCCAATCCCGCCGAGTCCCGAGTTCCAGGCGCTGTATGTGCCGGATAGGGTTGACGCCTGACGCAAACGAAAACGGAGGCGCCGCGAGGCGCCTCCGTTGAAAGTCTCGATCTCGCCTTCACGCCCGGCCGGCAGGCTTAGTCCTGGACATAGCAACGCTTGCGGGTGCCGGGCGCCGGGTCGCCGAACGTATCGTTGTCGCAGTCGACGCCGTCGCGGAAAACGCCTTCTTCATATTGTCCGATCGTCCCATAGCGAACGCGCTTGCGGCCATAGAAGTCGCAGAACTGGTTCTCGTTTGCGCAAACAACCCACCTGTTGCGACGAGGTTCACCGTATTCGCCGCCGTAGTTGTCGCGACCGCCTCTGCCGCGCTGGACGATGTAGCACTCCTTGCGAAGGCCCGGCGCCGGGTCGCCGAAGACACGGTTCGAGCAGCGGACCGCCGGTTCATCGATAAAGCGCGAGGTGGTCCTGCCTTGCGCGCCGTAGACGACTTCAGCCGGAAATGGCAGCCGGCATGTGCCACCTTCCGAAGCGCAGCGGACCAGGCGCTGTTGTTGAGCGGAGGCAGGGCTGGGCGTGAACGTCGACACGGTTGCAGCAAGACCTGCGACGCAAATAGATGCGAAAGCCGTCCGCATCGTAAGGGTGTGGGCGATTGACACTGGATATATGTCCTTGGTTCGTTGTGCTGATCGACGTTAAAAGCCGCGTCTTGAACGCATGATGAACGCGGCTTTTTAGCGATTGGTCGTTTCCTTGGCTGCCCTTTTTTTGCCCTGGGAAGCGCTGCGCCGCAATCAAACTTGGCCCTGCCGATTGCCAAATTGCCGGCAGGATGCCGCAGCCTCCGCATCTGCCACCACATACCCCAGCGTCCGCAAGGGCTTGCGCAAGCTTTCGATCCATTAGAGACATCTGATTGAAATGTTAGAGGAAATTCCGTCCACAGCCGCAAGGCTTCAATAACTGGACTCTTTTAATCATGTATTGTACCTCGCGGTCGTTCAAACGGAATCGCAAGTACCATCATGAAATTCCCAAGCCTGTTTGCAGCGGCGCTGGTCTCCAGCACCGCCCTCTCCTCCTATGCGCTCGCGCAAGCCCAGCAGCCCATCATCGAATTTGAAGGCAATCTCGCCTACGGCCAAGGCGACGGCGGGCTCGGCATCTTCATGCCCTTCCTGCTCGACAGCGGCGACGGTGTTTTCTTCGATGCCAGCGGCAGCTTTATCGAAGGCTCGGCGCGGCAGGCGTCGTTCGGCATGGGTTACCGCCATCGCTACGGCAATGACTGGGTGCTCGGCGCTTATGGCTACCTCGACATCTTCAACAGCGACCTCGGCAATAGCTTCCACCAGCTGTCCTTCGGCGCGGAAGCCATCGGCAACAGCTTCGAGGCGCGCACCAATGTCTACCTGCCACTGACCGACGCCAAGCAGGTCGAAAACCTGAGCCGTGCCTTCATCTCCGGCAATGAGCTCAAATTCCAGGGCGGGCGCGAAGTCGCACGCGGCGGCGCGGACATCGAAGCAGGCGTGCGCGTGCCGATCTTTCCCGAGGACATGAAAGCCCAGATGAAGGTTTTCGGCGGCAGCTACTGGTATGAGGGCGACGGCATCGACGACACATTAGGCGTCAAGGCACGCGCCGAACTCACCTTCGCCGGCCTGCCCGGCGTTTCCGGCTCGACGCTGTCGCTTGGCACCTCGGTTTCATACGACAACGAAGATCGCACGGAGTTTGGCTTCACCGCCCGCCTGCGTGTGCCCCTTGGCGGCAACAGCAACGGCAAGGCAGCCTTCGACCCGATGTTCCAGCGCGTCGAACGCGCCGATTTCGTCCGCACCCATGCCGGTGCGACCGGCGCTGTCGAAGCGGCCGAATTCATCTCCAATGGCAAGACTGTCGGCAAGGTCGTCAGTGTTTCGGCCGCCACAGGCGACGCCGCGGCCATCAACGAAGCGCTCACCACCGCCGGCACCAATGCGCTTGTGCTGGCCAATGGCGGCATCTCGCTCGACCAGACATTGCAGCTCGGCGCAGGCCAGCACATGCTCGGTGGCGGCGGATCGATCGCTGTGCGCGGCGCCAACAGCCGGCTTGCTGCCGCTTTCCGCAACGACGGCCTGGCGACGACGCTCAGGGGGCTCAATCCCGCTGCGAACGTCGTGACCATGGGCACCGGCAGCGAGATCGCCAACCTCGCCATTTCAGGCGGGCTCGCGGGCATTGCGAGCAACGGCACGTCGAACATATCGATCCGCAACGTCGACATTTCGAAGACCGCCGGCGACGGCATCCGGCTCGACAACGTGACCGGCGCAACCATCGCAGGCGCTTCCATCCACGACCTCTATATCTGCGACAACAACACCGCTTGCGAATTCGCGGTGGGCAGGCCGAACCTGGCACCCTTTGCCGCGATCAGCGCGCTCGGCACCAGCGGGTTGACGGTGCGGGATACAGTGATCGACAGCGTCACCTACGGCATCTTCGCCGGCAGCCGTATCAATGACAAAGGCTGGCCCCCTGTCATCACCAACGCGGCCAACGACATCACCATAGACAATGTCACCATGTCCAAGTCCCGACGCGAGGGCATCTTGCTCGTCGCAGCCAACGACGTTGAGATGAACAAGGTCACCATCGACAATTCCGCGCAGGGGCTCGACATGGATCTGGTCGTGCTTCAGGGCACCTCCGATGTGACCATCACCGACATGACGCTCAAGGGCGGCGTCAACGGGCTGATGCTGGTCACCTCCAGCACCTTGCCTGAGGAGGCTGTCACCACCAACGTACGTGTCGACGGTCTCAAGGTAGACGGCACACGCAACGCCGGCATCTTCCTCAACCCGGTCGCCGGCATCAGCTTCAACGATGTCACCATCACCAATGCTGGCACCTACGGCGCCTTCATCTACGGCAGCCAGTGGTCCTTCCTGGGCGGTCCGGTGAAGGACATCGACTTCGGCAACATGCGCGTCGAAGGTGCCGCCAAGGCCGGCCTCTATTTCTCCGGCCCGGCGGAAAACATCCGCGGCGATGTCACCGTTGTCGGCACGCCACTCAACTGTCTCGCCGACCAGGGCACGTGGTCAGCCACGTCGCTGACCCAGAGTGCCAGCTCGGTCCTGAGGCTCAATGGCAACGAACTCGTCGCCAGCAAGCTGATGACCTCCTGCAAGTGATGATGACAGGCCCTCGCGACACCCGTTGCGAGGGCCTGCGCAATGCGCAAAATCGCCGTTGCCTGCGCTCTTTGCTATAAGTGGCGACGCCTGAAACGGAGGTCGCCATGATCGCTGCGCCCAGAATCGTCTTGTTTGCGGTCGCAAGCACGCTGATCAGCCTGGGGCTTGCGATTGTCGGCGCTGGCGGCATCGGGGCCTACTTTTCCAACCCGGCGCGCACCACGGCCGCCATCCTCATCATCGTTTTGTGGGCAGTCGCCCTTTTCAGCCGCGCAAATCTCAGCCCCGGCGAGCGGGAAGACCGCTCCGACCGCTGGGTGCTTGTGGCCTTCGGCGTGGTCGGCCTGCTCAATGCTTTCCTGCCCGCCTACACCGACCGCCTCGACGTCTGGACCATCGGCGGCGACACCATCCGCTGGATCGGCGTCGCCACGTTCGCCGCAGGCGGCGTCCTGCGACTGTGGCCGGTCTTTGTGCTGGGCAATCGTTTCAGTGGGTTGGTCGCCATCCAGCCGGGCCACAGGCTGGTCACGTCAGGCATCTATTCCGTCATCCGCAATCCAAGCTATCTCGGCCTGCTGGTCAATTCGCTCGGCTGGGCTCTCGTCTTCCGTTCCGGGGTCGGCCTCGTGTTGACCGCGCTGACCCTCCTGCCCCTGCTCGCGCGCATCGCGTCGGAGGAACGCCTGTTGCGTGCACATTTCGGCGCCGAATACGACGCCTACTTCAGCCGGACCTGGCGCTTGGTGCCCGGGTTGTTTTGAGCGGCGCTCACTCCTTTGGCGAATGACGACCTGCAAGTAATGATGATCGACCCTCGCGACACCCGTTGCGAGGGCATACCCAGTCCTCGCGCAGGCTCAAAGGCCGGTCGGACCGCGCGTCCTCATCAGCCAAACCACCGCGTCGGCGCCGCCGACACTGCTCCAGCGGGCTTGAGGAAGCGGCTTTCGAGTGCGTTCGACCGCGCCAGGAAACAGCTCGCGCACCTCCTCAGGAAACACCGGAAATGGCGGACCCAGGCTACGTTCAGGGTCGTATTCGATCGTCACAAGCAGCAAAGCGGCGCCCGGTTCCAGCCGCTGCCTTAGGTGTTTGGCATACCGGGCACGGCCCTGCTTCGGCAAGGCCACGAGGCCACCACGGTCCAGTGCCCCGGCATATGTGCCGTCAAGGTCGAAGAAATCCCCCTGCAAAATTGTGACGCCCCCGCCTCGCCACCACACGAATGGTCCGGCAGCAGCGCGGTCGGGGACGATGTCGCGCTCGGTGAAAAAGGCCTCGCAGGCGATCGGCGAGATTTCGACGCCGATCACATCGAACCCGTGCGCGGCCAGCCACGCCATATCGGGCGACTTCCCCGACATCGGAACCAAAATCTTGCTTCCCGGACATAGCTGGAGTTTCGGCCAATGTGTGGCGACCAGGCGCCCACGTTCCCCTGCGGTGAACGCCCCTCCACCATCCACCCATTTGGATTTCCAGAACTCAGGTCCGTAATCACAGTCAGGAATGCTGATTTTCCTTAAAGACGTACCGACACCTCTAAGTTAGCATGTGGCGCGGCTTTGGTCAGCAACAGCCTATGGAGGCGGCATGAGCGTGCGCATCACGTTGACCGACACGCAGATGCCGCCATCGGAGCAATTCCTGGAATTCATCGACTCATGGCTCGCTGGCGTCGAATTCGACGGTTCGAGCTGGGCCGACTACGGGAAAGAACGGGCCGAGCGGCTCGGCCGCCGGATGTCGTCTGGCCTGGCGCACCAGCTGCACCAGCGCATTGCCGACAGTGAGGCCGGCATGCGTCACCTCGGCCGGGCATATGAACTGTTTGTGGCGTTGCTCATCGGGGACGTCGACGCGATCCGCGCCGTGCAGCAACGCTTCCGCTTTGTGCTCGTCGTCGGCGCGCCGCGCAGTGGGGGCAAATACCTGACCAAGGAGCTGTTTCGCGCAATTGGACACGAGCCGAGCCGGGTGCCTGCGGTGCTCGCCCATGACGGGTTCCCGGAGGCGGGGCCGTGGCGTTTCGACCGAGCCGGCACCACCTGGGTCGAAAGCTTGCACACCATGGCTGAGTACCTCACCATGGTTGAACTGTTCTTCGCCACAGCAAGCCAGCACGATGACCATATTTGGGTCCCGAAAAAGGCAACGAAGGCCGCCTATGCGCCTGGCCTGTTTCAATCAGTTCTCGGCGCCGGGGCGCAAGGCATCATCACGATCCGCCATCCAGTCCCGGCATGCATCTCGACGTATGAAACGGCTGGAGGCCTCCCGGCAGACAGCCGTTTCGTGCAACGCGGAAACATCGAACGCCTATGGGCCAGAGACCTGCTCAGTGGCGGGTTAGGCGAACACGAAGTTGCCGAGATGGACTATTTCGACGCTTACTTGCGCTACTGGGAAGACTATCACCTGCGCCTGGCAATGGGCGGGTCCAACATCACCCGACATTACCGGGTCGTAGCCTACGGGGCGGATCGGCTCATGGCTGAAGCGAAGCGAAATCGCGATCGCTTCGGAGCCTCATGCGCAGATATAGAAGGGTTCCATACCAATGATCGGAGCGGGCGCCATCCGGAGTGGAACGTGCGCGCAGCTTCAGCGATGCGGCGCGTCGGCGACCAGTGGGCGCGGGTGGGTATGACGTTTCCGCTCGAGGAGCTCTGCGAATGCTGGTGACGACGACCCGCTTTTTTTTCAGGGCGCAACGCGCAAAACGCGGTGCTCGACCAGTGTCGCGACCAAGCCGACCTTTTCTTCATCTGTGAGGGCGCCTGGCAGTTCGCGGACATAGAAAGAACCGGTGCGGGAAATGAACTCCAACGCGTCACGCGCGATGTCGCTGACCACAACGTCAATCCTGCCGCCAGGGCCCGCCAGGCACGCCATGCCCTCTTCGACCGACACGTGCGACTTGCCCGCAGTGTCGTTGATCACGCGGCGCGACAACGACACTGACTGGCCGTCCAGCCAGATGTCGGGCAATGGCTCGCCGAAGACGGATTCGTAGCGGACGCGAAATCCCTCGAAGGTTGAAGGCTTCAACTCCGTGCGTCCGGGCATCTCGGGTGCATTGCTTGGGTTATGATGCAGGTATTTTCCGAAATATCTGTGGCAAAAGTCGATGTACTGGCTGGTGAACAACACAAACTGATGCCACGCTTCGTCGACGCGCGTCGAGTACATGTTCCACGACACCTCCGAATCCGTAAAGGAAAGGATCAGGAATTTCCTTGCCTCGGCAAACAATGCCTCGCCTTCGTCGAGCGTGTCGACGATACGATCCTTGACCAGCTTCTCGATCAAGTAAGGAGCCGAGAAGCTTAGGACAGGTTCGTAGCTCGCCGGGTCAGCCGGCACGACGAGCGTCGGTTCCGAGCTCGTCACGGGCCAACCACCACCGACGGCATGGCCGCCACACTATTGCATGTCGACGTGCAACTGGGATGCGTTTCGCAGCTCGAGCAGGAACAGGACGCGCAGGTGCTCATCACCCGCGGCCGCAACTGGATGTTCAGCCGACCTCGCTGTACCTCGACAAGCCGGCCGGACACCGTTTGCTTCTCACCGCTGATCGCGGGAGATGCAAACCGGGCGCTGGATTGGCGCGGGCGACGCGCCGCGACAGTATTGACCTGATCGCCGTGACATATCACTTCTGCATCAGGTTTGACCCAAACCACCGTACCGCCATGCGGCAGCAACGTCTCCGGAGCTGCGGCCGACGCGACAATGTCGCTCTTGTTGATCTCGATGCTGAAACTCAGGTCGCCCAGAGACCGATAAAGCCTGACACGCCCTTTGTCTTTTTCCGGCCCGACATAACCGCGGAATGCTCGGACATTCGCGCCGGCTTCGAGCAGTCGACTGAGCAAAGGATGGGCACGAAGATGATTATTGTCAGACTGCTGACTGTTCATATCTGATCCTCACACTCGCCTGGATTTTGCCCCCAAGAGACTAAGGATAGCCTTGCCGATATATATACCAATACAGACGGCATGATAAGTAGATTTTGGCCGATTTATATTCAAGTAAATATCAGGCGAATGAGCAAATAAACTGCCACATCAATACGTTATTTTCTAATAAAAACGTCATTTACATAGATAAAATTTCAATATATCCGCCAAACGGCTTGGCATGTATGCGAGTTACAATCGGTCAATTCACAGAAAAGCTTTCCGAAAACTGCATATTCTTGATTGACGATTTTATCCGATCGATTCTTCACCTTATTCAGACATTAGTGATTATCACCAAGATGTGTATACTCTGCTGCATGCGCGACAATGCGCCGTCGCGCAGGTAGCGATCGAAGCCACCCCTGGCCAGTGCTCCGTATTTGATCCTAAAGATGCGCCCTATTGGCCGCATCGGGGGACGATGAGCCGTGCCGGCGCCCACCCGCGGAAACCCTGGCGGCTGGAGCCCAGGGGAAGGCCCGATAGTCCTATTGCTTCGGCGCAACGCATTGCTTGTCGCGGAACAGCGCCCATTCCTCGCAGATGCGTCCGTCAGGCAGGTGGCAATAGCCGACCGCGTTGCCGGTGCTGTCCTTGGTGATTTCGGAACGTCCGCCGATGTTGCCGCAATGAATCGATGCCGGGTTGGCCATGCCGATGGGCTTCTGCACCGGAGCAGCAGCAGCACCGATCATCACAAATGAAAGTGCGGCAAGGCCCGTCGCTGTTTTCACAAGCTGTCGCATCACACCCTCCAAAACAAAAAAGCCCGGGTTTTGCCCGGGCTTCTTTTAATCCATCCTCAGCTGTCGAGGAAGCTTCTGAGTTTGCGCGACCGGCTCGGATGCTTGAGCTTGCGCAGCGCCTTGGCCTCGATCTGGCGAATACGTTCGCGGGTGACCGAAAACTGCTGGCCGACCTCTTCGAGCGTATGGTCGGTGTTCATGCCGATGCCGAAACGCATGCGCAGCACGCGTTCCTCGCGCGGGGTGAGCGAAGCCAGCACGCGCGTGGTCGTTTCGCGCAGATTGGCCTGGATCGCCGCGTCGATCGGCAGGATCGCCATCTTGTCTTCGATGAAGTCGCCGAGGTGCGAATCCTCTTCGTCGCCGACTGGCGTTTCGAGCGAAATCGGCTCCTTGGCGATCTTCAGCACCTTGCGCACTTTTTCGAGCGGCATTGCGAGCTTTTCGGCCAGTTCTTCCGGCGTCGGCTCGCGGCCGATCTCGTGCAGCATCTGGCGCGACGTCCGGACGATCTTGTTGATCGTCTCGATCATGTGCACCGGAATGCGGATGGTGCGGGCCTGGTCGGCGATCGAACGCGTAATCGCCTGCCTGATCCACCATGTCGCATAGGTCGAGAACTTGTAGCCGCGACGGTACTCGAACTTGTCGACCGCCTTCATCAGGCCGATATTGCCCTCCTGGATCAGATCCAGGAACTGCAGGCCGCGGTTGGTGTATTTCTTGGCGATCGAGATGACGAGACGGAGGTTGGCTTCCACCATCTCCTTCTTGGCCATCGCTGCTTCGCGCTCGCCCTTCTGCACCTGATTGACGATCTTGCGGAATTCCAGGATCGAGATCGCCGTTTCGGTGGCGAGGTTCTGGATTTCAGCGCGCAGGTCGCGGATGGCGTCCTTTTCGTTCTTGGTGAACTCTTTCCAGCCACGGCTGGACAGGTTGGCGATCGAACGGGTCCAGTTCGGGTCGAGTTCCGAACCCTGGTACTCGCGCAGGAACTCCTCGCGGCGCACACCGTAGCTTTCGGCGAGACGCAGCAGTTTGCCTTCGTTCTGCACCAGGCGCTTGTTGATGTCGTAGAGCTGCTCGACAAGTGCCTCGATGCGGGCGTTGTTGAGCGACAGCGACTTCACCGCCTTGACGAGCTGGTCCTTCAGCTCCTTGAGGCGACGGTCCTGGCTCGGCGACAGCGTGCCGGCAGCAGCGAGACGGTTCTCGACCTGCTGGTCCTGCAGCTTGCGCAGCTTCTTGTAGGTGTCGGCGATGACGTCGAGGGTTTCCATGACCTGCGGACGCAGTTCCGCTTCCATGGCAGCCAGCGACAGGCTTGCCTCGTCATCTTCCTCGTCGTCTTCTTCGCCGCGGGTGTCGGCGCCGACATTGGTGATGTCGTCTTCTTCGTCGCGGCCGCCGCGACGCGGCTTGTCGTCTGTCTTGGCCTTGGCGTCTTCATCGATGCGCTCGACCACTGGCGCCTGCTTGGCCTCGGGGCCGGCATAGGTCGCTTCGAGATCGATGATCTCACGCAGCAGGATCTTTGCTTCGTTGAGTTCGTCGCGCCAGATGATGATGGCCTGGAAGGTCAGCGGGCTTTCGCACAGACCCGCGATCATCGTCTCGCGGCCGGCCTCGATGCGCTTGGCGATGGCGATTTCGCCCTCGCGCGACAAAAGCTCCACCGAACCCATTTCGCGCAGATACATGCGCACGGGATCGTCGGTGCGGTCGGTCGGCTCTTTTTTGGTCGTGGTCGCAGCAACAGCCGTGCCGGTCTGCTCGGCCAGCTCGTTGGCGTCTTCTTCGGCGTCCGACTCGCTCTTTTCGCCCTCGGCTTCTTCGCCCGTCTCGTCGTCCTCGACCACATTGATGCCCATATCGGAAAGCATCGACATAGTGTCTTCGATCTGTTCGGAGGTCACTTCCTCCGAGGGCAGCACCGAATTCAGCTCGTCCATAGTGACATAGCCGCGTTTCTTCGCGACTTTGATCATCTTCTTGACAGCGTCATCGGAAAGGTCGAGCAAAGGTCCGTCTGGGGCGCCTTCGCGTTCAGTCTCGACCTCTTCCTTTTCTTTTGTCGCCATTCTTCGCTTTCTCCAGGCGGCCCGTCAGCCGCTTAAACTCTTAGACAGTGCAAATCAGATGCGCTCATCGAACCTGCGCCTGAACTGCCAGTAGCTGCACCTGTGTTAAGTCCAGATTAACCGTGATATCTGTGGCGGAATATCTTCCTGTCCAGTGACAAGCGCCCCAATCCGCATTTTCAGGCCATCGACACGACTGGCGGCCCGGCCGCCGGTTAACTTTTTCGAATCGACCTGATTCCGTCATTCCGTCGGAAGGTCAAGCGCCTCTCGCATGATTCGCACCAAAAAAGCGAATCAAATACGGGATAATCGGTCCGCCGCGTCAGTTGCGACCGCTACGACCCGACGACACCCCGAAGCCTTCGATAAGCGCTTCGGTGGCCTGCACGTCATGAAACTGCGCCTGAACTTCCACCAGATGTCGGTAGTTTTCGTCGGTAGGATCGGTAGCCAGCGCGGCCTCGGCCTGTTTCAGCTCCTTATGTAAGGTGCGGGCGCTGCGGTGCAAGTGCAACGCCTGCGCGAAGGCGTCGCGGGCATCCTCGATCGCCGCATCCTCAAATGCCGTCCACTGCCGGGCGCGCCGCGCCAGCGCCACGGCACGCTCCCACATCTCGGCACAGGACGCGCGCTCGATCGCCGCCACCACCGCTTCGCGCGTATTGGCCTCGCCATGCGCCATGGCGTCGATCAGTACGGAATGCAGTTGCTTGAGTTCGCCGTGGCTGAGATCGAGGCGTTCGACATGCTCGAAATTCTCGTCGATCAGCGAGGGGTGATTGACAAGCGCCACCACGATGGCTGCCTCGCGCAATGGCATGATGCCACCGGCGCGTTTGACCATCGCCGAGCGCGCCAGGCTTTCAGACACGGCGAACCGGCCCGCCTTGGCGCCCGCGCCGCCGCCCTTGTTCCATTGCCCGCGCTCGCCACCCTTGTTGAACGACCCCTTGCCACCGCCCTGCCCTTGCTGGCGGCCGCGCTGGTTGCCGAAGAAATTCAGCACGCGTTCGCGCATCTCCTGCTGGTAGTGGTAGCGGACGCTCTCGTCCTTGATCCTGCCGGTCAGCTCGCGCAGCGTCTTTTCAAGCTCGGCGCGACGCTCGGGCGTGTCGAACAACCCGCCCGACGTCTCGCGCATCCAGATCAGCTCGGACAATGGCCGTGCGGCGGCAAGCACGGTGCGAAACGCCTCCGGTCCTTCGGCCTTGACCAGATCGTCGGGATCCTTGCCCTCCGGCAGCAGCGCAAAGCGCGCGGTGTGCCCCGGTGCCACCAGCGGCAGCACCATGTCGGCGGCGCGGTAGGCTGCCTTCAGGCCCGCCTTGTCGCCGTCGAAACACAACACCGGCTCGCCCGACATGCGCCATAACAGTTCGAGCTGGTTTTCGGTCAGCGCCGTGCCAAGCGGCGCCACGACATTGTCGAACCCGGCCTGGGCGAGTGCGATCACATCCATGTAGCCTTCGACCGCGATCACCGCTCCGCCCTTTTGCAGGGCCTTGCGGGCACGGGCGAAGTTGTAGAGCACATTGCCCTTGTGGAAGAGTTCGGTCTCCGGCGAGTTGAGATACTTGGCCGAGACCTCGGCCGACATGGCGCGCCCGCCAAAGGCGATGATGCGGCCGCGTGAATCCGGGATCGGGAACATGATGCGGTCGCGGAAGCGGTCGTAGGAAACCGGCACGTCCTCAAAGACGGTCAGCCCGCAGGCTTCCATCTGCGCCTTTTCGATGCCCTTGGACGCCAAAAACTCCTTGAGCGCGTTGCGGCTGTCGGGCGCGAAGCCGAGCCGGAACTGCTGCTGCGTTGCCGGCGAAAGCCCACGGTCGCGCAGATAGGCACGCCCCCTCGCCCCGTCAGCCGATTGCAGCCGGTCCTCGAAAAACTTGGTCGCCAGTTCCATGACGTCATGCAGCGAAGCTCGCTCGCGCTCGCGCCGTTCTTCCTGCGCGTCGCGCGCCGGCATCGGCACGCCGGCCATCTCGGCGACCCGCTCCACCGCCTCAGGGAAGGTCATGCCGTCGAGTTCGGTCAAGAAACGGAAGTGATCGCCCGAAACCCCGCAGCCAAAGCAATGATAACGGCCCTTGCGGTCCTCGCAGTGGAACGACGGCGACTTCTCGCCATGGAATGGGCAGCACGCCCAAAAATCGCCGCGTGGTACGTTGGTCTTCTTGCGGTCCCACGTCACGCGCAGGCCGACAACGGCCGAAATCAGCACGCGGTCGCGTATCTCGCTCAAAAATCCGTCGGAAAAGCGCATTGGGCCCTGCTTGTTTCATCCTGATATAGGCGCTCGCCCCGCCCGACACTAATCCTATTCGCCGTCATGCCCGCTGTTCACAGCTTGAATTCTGCGAAATACGATTGTATATACAATCCATACACGCTCGCCAATTATGGCAAATCAAAAGGAGACCCAAGATGTTAATGCGTCCAATATGCCATAGGTCAGGAACGTGGAAATGCAGTTCATCGAAAGCGTCGAAATCTCCGACTTCGAATGGGATGAGGGAAAACGCCTGAGGACACTCGACGAACGGCACATCGACTTCACGGACGCAGCAAATGCACTCCTTCTGCCGCATTTGGAGCAACCGTCGAACAGGAATGACGAAGTGCGGACGTTGGCCATCTGCCAGACTTCGAAACGCGTCATTGCAGCGGTCTACACGATGCGCAGCAGCGTGTGCCGTATCATTTCGGTAAGGCCGGCACGGAAAAATGAGCAAGCAACATATCGTCAAATATTCGGCGGATGAGATCCGCAAAAGAATAGCATCTGGCGAGAGCCAGAGCGACTGGGCACGCGTCGACGCCATGACCGACGCCGACATCGAAGCAGCGATGCGTTCGGATCCCGACTGGGCTGACCTTATCGACGTCGACTGGACGGACGCGGCTGTGGTGTACCCCCTACCCAAGCAGGCCATTTCGATCCGCCTGGACCAGGACGTGATCGACTTCTTCAAAGGCACCGGCAAGGGCTACCAGACCCGCATCAATGCAGTGCTGCGCCATTTCATGCGCGAGACCAAGAAAGACAAAAAAGGAGGCTGACCGTACACGGGCCGGATACGACACCTCTTGTCGCGATTGCACACGTGTGCAATATGGACGAATAATATTATCCGGCTAATCTAATCGGCATGGCCATGACAGTGATTCGTTTACGCGCCCAGACCATCGCGGTCGCCTCCTCAAACGCCCTTCGGTGCAGCCCTCTCAGGTGCAGCCCCCTCTGGTGCAGCCAATGAGCGGTTCGGTCGTCCTGCTCCATCTTGCCGGCGCGGTCGCCCTGCTGTTGTTTGCCACCCGCATGGTTCGCACCGGTGTCGAGCGCGCCTATGGCGACGTCCTGCGCCACAAGCTGCGCAACACCATGCGCAATCCGATCCTGGCCGTGCTTGCCGGCACCGCACTCGCCATAGCCTTCCAGAGTTCGACCGCCGTCACCTTGCTCGTCGGCTCCTTTGCCGGAGCCGGCATCGTCAGCGGCATTGCCGGCCAGCTCGCTGTGCGTGGCGCCGAAATCGGCTCGGCGCTGGTCATCAAGATCCTGACCTTCGACCTGACGCTTCTGGTGCCGCTCTGCCTCGTTGCCGGCACCACCATGTTCTTGGCAACCGACCGGCGTAGCTGGCAGCAGACCGGCCGCATCCTCGTTGGCATCGGCCTTCTGGTGCTGTCGCTCGAAATGGTCGGCCAGGCATCCGAGCCGCTGCGCGAAAGCAAGCTTTTGCCGGTCATCGTCGACTATTTCGCCGGCGATCCCGTCACCGCCTACCTGCTCGCCGCCGTCGTCACCTGGCTGTTCCATTCCTCGATCGCCGCCGTGCTTTTGATCGTCGCCCTTGCGGGCCGCGGCTTCGTTCCGCCCGAACTCGGCATCGTTCTGGTGCTCGGCGTCAACCTCGGCAGCTCGATCATCGCGCCTTTGCTTACGCGCAACGCCGAGCCAGCCGTCCGCGTCGTGCCCATCGGCAACCTGCTGATGCGCGGCGCTGGCTCGCTCGTCATGCTGGTTGCCTTCTTGTGGATCAAGCCGTCTGTCGCCTTCCTCGGTTCGACCGTGCCGGACCAGATCATCAACGCCCACATCTTGTTCAATTGCCTGATCCTGATCGCCGGCATTCCACTCGCCAAACTCGTCTACAGCGCCTCTGAAAAGATCGTGGCGCTCGGCGCCAAAGCCGACCCGGTCAAGGACATAGCGGTCGCCGAACTGAGCGCCCTCAACGAGGCCGCCCTCGACACGCCGTCTCTGGCTCTCGCCAACGCCACCCGCGAAGTGGTCCGCGTTTGCGAAACCGTCGAGATCATGCTCCAGCGCATCATCGAGCTGTATGAGAAGGCCGATGACGACAAGATCAAGGCGCTGGCCTCGCTCGACGATCGGGTCGACCGCAAGCATGCGGCGATCAAGCTCTACCTCGCCAAGGCCACCATCCGGCCGATGACCGAGGACGAGGCGCTACGTTGCCAGGAACTGCTTGGCGCCTGCGTCAAGCTCGAGCAGGTCGGCGACATCATCGTCCGCAACATGCTCGCCCATGTGCAGAAGAAACTCGATCGCGGCCTCGAATTCACACCCGAAGGCTGGCGCGAGCTTTCGAGCTTCCACGCCGCCGTCATGGCCAACGCGCGGCTTGCCTTCAACGTTCTGGTGTCGCGCGATCCCAATACCGCACGACAGCTCGTGCTCGAAAAAGACCGGCTGCGCGACGTCGAGAAAGCAACCAGTCAGAGCCATTTCCTGCGCCTGCGCGACGGCACCATCAAGAGCGTCGAGACAAGCTCGATCCACCTCGACACCATCCGCGACCTCAAGCAGATCAACTCGCTGCTCGCCTCGATGGCCTACCCGGTGCTCGAAGAGCAGGGCCTGCTCAGCGGTTCGCGACTGAAGGCGAGCTGAGCGGCAGCGATCGTCATCCTGGAAATCGTTTACCCGGCCGTCATCCCGGAAACCGAAGCGCAGCGCAGGTTATCCGGGATCCATTGACTGGAACATCGTCTGGCGCGGCCGGGTCCTCACCATGGCACACCTCGTCAATGATTCAGCAAACTCAGGACCCGGCCGCGCTCATCAATAGGTCCCGGGTCTCACTTCGTTCGCCCGGGATGACGACAGCGAGGGTCGCGACTCAAGGCAAGCATCACAATCAGGCGACGCTGGCCCCAGCGATAGGCCTTGCCTGCCAGCGATGACTTGGGTGAGGTTACCCCACCAGTTCAGGGGGATCAGCACATGGCCGCGCTCGACCAGAAAACTCTCATCGACGAGATGACCGCGTGGCGGCGCGATCTGCATGCCCATCCCGAATTCGGCTTCGAGGAAAAGTGCACCAGCGCGTTCGTCGCGGCCAAGCTCAGGGCGTTCGGCCTCGATGAGGTGGTCGAAGGTGTCGGCGGAACCGGCGTGGTCGGCACGCTGCGACGCGGTGCCGGCAACCGCGCCATCGCCCTCAGGGCCGACATGGACGCCCTGCGCATCGCCGAGCAGGCCCGCCATGGCTATTCCTCGCAAAATCCGGGCGTCATGCATGCCTGCGGCCATGACGGCCACACGGCAATGCTGTTGGGCGCAGCCAAGATGCTCGCCAGCGAAGGCGGCTTCGACGGCACGGTGCGTTTCATCTTCCAGCCGGCCGAGGAATGGGGCAAGGGTGCCCTTGCCATGCTCGACGACGGGCTGATGAGCCGCTTCCCCTTCGACGAGATTTTTGGCCTGCACAACATGCCCGGCCTGCCGGTTGGCCATTTCGAAACCCGCCCCGGACCGATCATGTCGGCGGAGGACAATTTCGAGATCGTGTTGCGCGGCCTTGGTGGCCATGCCGCGCGTCCGCATGGTGGGCGCGAGGTTCTTGTGGCCGCCTGCGCGCTGGTCACCAATCTGCAGACCATCGTTTCGCGCCGGTTGAGCCCGGCAGACATCTCGGTCGTGTCGGTCACCGAGCTTTTGACCGACGGCACCCGCAACGCCCTGCCCGGCTTCGCCCGCATCCTGGGCGACGCGCGCAGCTTCCGCCCCGAAGTCAGTGCTGAAATCGAAAAGCAGATGCGCGTCATCGCCGAAGGCACGGCACTGACCTACAACTGCACGGCCGAGGTGACCTACACCAGGGAGTTCGTGCCGTTGATCAACGACGCCGACGCTACCCAGGCCGCGCTTGAAGCAGCAGTGTCCGTTTTCGCCCCCCGCGCCATCAACGGCCAATGCGAGATCGTCACTGCATCTGAGGATTTCGCCCGCTTCCTCGACCATGTGCCAGGCTGCTTTGCCTATATCGGCAACGGCGAAGGCTCGGCGCCGCTCCACAACCCGTCATTCGACTTCAACGACGCCGCGTTGATCCACGGCGCACGCTTCCACGCAGCGATCACCCGCCAGCGTCTGCCGCAGGCCTGACAAAAAAACGCCCCGCGCTGAAGCCAGCCGGGGCGTCTTTTTTTGGTCACGCGGCCTGAGCCGGAAAAACCTACTGCAGCAGCTCCTTGACGATGCCGCTCGCCTTGCCGAAATCCATCTGGCCGGGATAGCGCTCCTTGAGCGCATTCATGATGCGGCCCATGTCGCGCAGGCCCTCGGCGCCAAGCTCGGCGATCACTTTTTGCGCCGCCTCGCGCACCGCCCCGTCTTCCATCTGCTTGGGCAGGAAGTCGGTGATGATGGTGATCTCATCGCGTTCCTGCGCGGCGAGCTCCAGCCTCGCGCCCTCCTCGAAGGCCTTGGCCGATTCTTGCCGCTGCTTGACCATCTTGGTCAGGATCTGCAGGATTTCGTCATCCGACACCGGGTCCTTGCCGGAACCGCGATGGGCGATATCGCGGTCCTGGATCGCAGCCTGGATCAGCCTGAGCGTCGATGTGCGGCGCTTGTCGCCGGCTTTCAATGCAGTCTTCAGCGCCTCGGCGAGTGTCTCGCGCATGGCCATTACTCCTGAACGTGTCGCAAACAATAACGCCGACCTGCCACAGTGGCAAACCGAATGACAATGGCCAACTTCCTGTTTTTGCTAGGAAAAATAATTAGCCGTGAATGCCGGCGCGGTCATTGACCACCCGCCGGCCTTCGCTTATTGTCCGCGCCTTGCAAGGACTAGTTTGTTTTGTGCACGGGGCTCGCCTGACGGCGGTCGTCCGTGCTTTTCGCTGCGCGATATGGCCCCTTGCGAGCCATTTTTCAAGTCGCGGCGCCCGTTACGCAGGAGCATCGCCATGGCCTCAGAGACCGCCCCCTGGGCAACCGAAGTGCCGACCGCCGTTCTGGTTCTGGCCGACGGAACGGTCATCACGGGCCGAGGCCTTGGCGCCACCGGCGCTGCGGTCGCCGAAGTCTGCTTCAACACAGCGCTCACCGGCTACCAGGAGGTCCTCACCGACCCTTCCTATGCCGGCCAGATCGTCACCTTCACCTTTCCGCATATCGGCAATATCGGCACCAACGATGAAGACATCGAGGACCTGAACCCGGCGGCCCGCTTCGGCGCGGTCGGCGCGGTGTTCAAGGCCGACGTCACCAACCCATCGAGCTATCGTGCCGCCGGTCATCTCGACCAGTGGCTGAAACGGCGCGGCATCGTTGCCATGTCGGGCGTCGACACCCGCGCGTTGACCGCACTGATCCGCGAAAAGGGCATGCCCAACGGTGTCATCGCGCATGCGCCCGACGGCAAGTTCGACCTCGACGATTTGAAGGCCCGCGCCCGCGCATGGTCGGGTCTCGTTGGCCTCGACCTCGCCAAGGAGGTCACATCTGGCCAGTCCTCCAGCTGGAACGAGACGCCCTGGGTCTGGAACGAAGGTTATGGCGAGCGCAACGAAGCCACCATGCATGTCGTTGCCATCGACTATGGCGTCAAGCGCAACATCCTGCGCCTACTCGCCGGCCTCGGCGCCAAGGTCACTGTCGTTCCGGCCAAGACTTCGGCCGAAGACATTCTGGCGATGAAGCCGGATGGCATCTTCCTGTCCAACGGCCCCGGCGACCCGGCAGCGACAGGCGAATATTCGGTGCCGGTCATCAAGGACCTGCTCAAGACCGAGCTGCCGGTCTTCGGCATCTGCCTCGGCCACCAGATGCTGGCGCTAGCCCTTGGCGGCAGGACCGAAAAGATGCATCAGGGCCATCACGGCGCCAACCATCCAGTCAAGGACCACACCACCGGCAAGGTTGAGATCGTGTCGATGAACCACGGCTTTGCGGTCGATGCCGAGTCGCTGCCCGACGGCGTCGAAGAGACCCACGTCTCCTTGTTCGACGGCTCGAATTGCGGAATTGCGCTCACCGGCCGCCCGGTGTTTTCGGTCCAGCACCATCCCGAGGCGTCGCCTGGCCCGCAGGATTCGCACTATCTCTTCCGCCGCTTCGTCAACCTGATCCGCGCCCGCCAGGGCGACCCGGCATTGGCCGAGCGCTGAGCGGCATCAACCTTCATGAAAAAGGCCCCGCATCGCGGGGCTTTTTTGTTGGACGGCTTGTTGGGGTTGCCGGCCCGCTGGGCGGCGGAAGATCAGCCAGAAACGAGTTCGCCGAGCAATTCTTCGAGCTGGTTCATGCTTTCCTGCGCGCCGGCTTCCATGCCCGAGGCGACCATGCCGTCACGGTCGTCGACGCTGTCGAAGCGGGTGATGCCGCTATACTGCGTCTTGCCGTCGATCTCCTCGAACCGATGCGTCTCGATGACCGTCTTGTCCTCGAACATGCCTTCGAGCGCGAAGGTGTTGACCAGTTTCTCCGGCTCGTCGACTTCGATGTACTTGCCGATGAAGGCAAACACCGTACCGTCGGGTGCCGTCTGCTCGAAGCGCCACTCCCCGCCAGGTCGAACGTCGAGCTTCACAACCTTTGTATTTCCCATGGCGCGCGATCCCCACCAGCGCGCCACGTGTTCCGGCTGCGTCCAGGCCCGCCATACCAGTGTGCGTGGCGCATCGAAGGTACGGGTCATACGGATGACGGGTTCGCCCTTGGGGGTTTCGACCAGCATCTTGTTCATGTCTGTTTCCTTTTGTTGGTGTCACTGCTTGTTGGTGTCGTCGCCGTGCTGCATGTCGGCGAGGTAAGCGTCGAGCTGGTCGAGATTGTCGCTCCACAGTTCGCGATAGGCGCCCACCCAGCCGTCGATGCCCTGAAGCGGGCCGGCCTGGAGCTTGCAATAGCGATACTGCGCGTCCTTCTCGCGGGAGATCAGGCCCGCGTTTTCGAGGACCTTGATGTGCTTCGACACGGCGGCCAGGCTCATGTCGTAGGGCGCGGCCAGTTCGCCGACGCTCGCCTGCCCCTGGACGAGTTGGGCCAGTATCGCGCGGCGCGTCGGATCAGCCAGAGCGGAAAAGGTAAGGGAGAGAGGATCGGTCATGCCATCATTCAACCTCTAAGTTATTAACTTATCGGTTGAATAGCATCGACAAAAAGGGTTGTCAACCACTTGGTTGAGGACATTCAAGAAGCCGAAGCGCAACGCTTTTACGCGTTGCGCCGCGAGGAAGACGCCTGCTTATTTCTTGCCTTGCGGATAAATGGTTTCGCCGCGCTTGAGCATCGCAACGAAGGTCTCGATCTTCTTCTTGCGCCCGGCTTCGGTCTTCATGTTGTGGGTGCGGAAGGCGAGCGCGAAACGGTTCTGCTCGCTAAGTTTGGCCAGCATTTCCGCAGCCTTCGGTTCGGCGTCGATCGCCGCCTGCAATTCGGCGGGGATCAACATGTCCTTGCCGCTCTTGTAGGCACGCTCCCAGCGTCCATCGGCCTTGGCCGCCTCGACCTGCTTGAGCCCGTGCTCGGTCATCCGGCCCTCAGTGATCAGGCGGGCGACATTGTCGACATTGATCTGGCTCCAGGTGCCTTTCTTGCCGCGCGGCGAGTAGCGCTGCAAAAAGCTCCTGTCGTCGAGCCCCTTGCGCACGCCGTCGATCCAGCCCCAGCACAGCACCATGTCGATAGCCTCCTTCGGCGTAATCGACTTGAGCCCCGTCCCCACCTTGTGGATCTTGATCCAGATCTCGTCTTGGCTGTCGTGGTGCTCGCCCAGCCAGTTGTAAAAACTCGCGGCATCGGCGAACTCGCGGACCTTGTTTGGATCGACATATACGGGCGCCATCAGATCACCTGCTCCACGTCAGCAACAAATCCGTCAGACAAGATGGCTCTCCTCTTTTCGATGCGCCTCGCCGCGAAGCCGGGTTTGCGAACACGACCACAACCAGCAAGCCGACATAGCCGGCTCAATCTGCATGCTCGCATCTCTTCATGCCAGTCTATCTCGCGGCTCAGGCCAAGTGCAGCAGACATCTTGCAGTGGCGCGTGCATCGGAACAACGCACGTCCCCAAGTAGAGACTGTGAGTGCAAGGCGAAACTGCCCAACCACAACCTCCATGCCTGACGTGCGGCTTCGACGTCATGCCTTCGTCTTTCCAGTTGGCATGCTTCCTGCTTTGCGACTGCTGCAGTGTTAGAGAAACGGTGGCGATCCATGGCATATGTGATAGATATCAATACGCGCGAACAGGTCGAACAACGCAAGGAAGGCCGGCGCCGCACGCTGAAAGGCGCAAAACTCTCATTTTTCGGCGGCTATTGCTCCTTCGAGGGCGTTGTTCGCAACATGTCCCAAAATGGCGCGAGGTTGGATTTTGGCGACACGACAGGTGTGCCAGCCGAGTTCAGCCTGGCCATCGCCGGAGAGGCAGCGAAGCGAACGGCACGCGTGTGCTGGTACTCGCCGACATCGGTAGGCGTACGTTTTCTGGAACAGTAGCGTTAGCTTTCTACCGCGCAGCCATGCGAACCATCAGGCGACCGGGTGCCCCTCGCTTGCCTCGAGGATGGCAAACCATTGCTGGCGCTCGAGCGTGATATCAAGCGCCTTGGCCAGTTGCGCCAGCCGCTCAGGCTTCATCGTGCCGAGCACCGGCACAAGCCGCGCCGGATGACGCAGCAGCCAGGCGATGGCGATCGTTGCGACATCATGGACGCCGGTCTCGGCTGCGACCACCGTCAGCGCCGCACGCACCTTGTGCTCGCGCGCACCGTCGCCAGTGAACAGCGAACCGCCGCCGAGCGGCGACCAGATCATCGGCGCGTAGCGCAGCCTTTGCGCGTGGTCGAAACGGCCATCGGTCAGTGCTGAGGTCTCCAGCACCGAATGCTCGATCTGGTTGGTGACAAGGGGAAATGGCAGCCGCGAGGCCAAGAGGTCGAATTGCTGCGGTGTGAAATTGGACACGCCGAACGCGCGCACCTTGCCAGCCGTCACCAGCCGCTCGAAGGCAGCGGCCATCTCGTCGGCATCCATCAGCGGATCGGGCCGATGGATCAGCACAAGGTCGAGATAATCAGTTCCAAGGTTCCTGAGCGAGCGTTCGACGGATGCGGTGATATGGGCAGCACCGGTGTCGTAGTGCTTCAGCCGGTTTTCCCGGCGGCTGGGCGACTTCAGCATGATGCCGCATTTGCTGATGAGCTCGATGCTGTCGCGCCTGCCCTTGAAGCGGGCAAGGCCCGCGCCAAAGGCTTCTTCGACCGCATAATCGCCATAGATGTCGGCATGGTCGAAACTGGTCAGGCCAAGGTCGATGGCCGTATCGATGAGCCGCGCCACAGCCTCGGCGCTCGGGCTTTGACCGTCCAGCAGGCGCCAGGCGCCGAACACCAGCCGCGAAAGCGACGGACCGCCAGGCACAAGTTCAATGCGTCGGGCGGAAACCATTTGGATTGGCCTCAGATCGGATTGTTGAACGTGTCGCAGTCCGACAGCTTGCCGCTCTTGAAGCCGGCGGCAAACCAGCGCTGGCGCTGTGCCGAGGTGCCGTGATTGAAGCTCTCCGGCACGACATAACCTTGCATGCGCTTTTGCAACGTGTCGTCGCCGATCTGCCGGGCGGCATTCAGCGCCTCCTCCAGGTCCCCCTGCTCAAGCAGCCCTTTCTGGTCGGTGTAGTGGCCCCAGATGCCGGCGAAACAGTCCGCCTGCAGCTCGACGCGCACCGACATGGCGTTGGCATCCGCCTCGCTCATGCGCTGCCGCATCTGGTTGAACTTGGGCAGGATGCCGGTCAGGTTCTGTACGTGGTGGCCGACCTCGTGGGCGATGACATAGGCTTGGGCGAAATCGCCGGCAGCACCGAACTGCTTGGCCAGCTGGTTGAAGAAGGCCGTGTCGAGATAGACCTTGCGGTCACCGGGACAATAAAACGGGCCCGAAGCCGCCGAGGCATAACCGCAGGCCGAATTGACCTGCCCGGAAAACAGCAGCAGCTTGGGTTCCTGGTATTTCAACCCTTCGGCCTGGAAGATACCGTTCCAGGTGTCCTCGGTCTCGGCCAAGACAGTCGACACGAACTGGGTCATCTCGTCATTTGCAGGCGCACCGCCCTGGGTCACCTGACCGCCGCCGGAGCCTGAACCGCCATCCGAGAGGATCTGCATCGGATCGATACCGCAGGCGCGCAGTGCGAAAAACAGCACCACCAGGATGATGATGCCCGAAAGCCCGCCACCGCCCGTCGAGATGCGCGGCCCCATAGGCAGGCGTCCGCCACCGCCGAGCCCGCCGCCAAGGCCACCACCGCCGTCGCTGCGGGCATCCTCGACATTGTCACTCTGGCGACGGCCTCTCCACAGCATAGGCGTATCCTTGATGTTCCATGTCGCGGGGTCGGCTCCGCTCACTGAGACAATTAGCCCAACGCCAGCGGCAAGTCACAGGGTTTTTGGTTGTGCCATGCAGCTGAGTTCGCGGCCAATTCAGCTTTTTTGCTTGGCGCCCGCACTCTTGCCATCGGAGCTTTTGGAGCGCTCCTCGAAGCGCTTTTCGCCCTTCTTGAAGTCGTGGCCGGTCTGGGCCTCGACCTTGCGTTCCTCCTTGGCCGCCGCCTGCCTAAGGCCCTTGGCAGCTTCTTTTCCCTTAGGTGTCGGCGCTTGTGTGATGGCCATTGTTCATTCCTCCTGAGCGCCAGTCCATTCAGGCGCTCAGGCTAACGCGAGCCGACAGCACTTGTTCCCGGCTTGCGCAAGCTTGGCCAGGCGGCGATCGTTACCGCCCGCAGCAGCCACTCCAGCGGGCCATAGGCAAAACGCGCCATCCACCAGCGGCTGAGCACCAGCTGAACGCCGAAGATGCCCAAGGCGAGCAGCAGTCCGCTGAGCGGCGACACCTTGCCCATCAGCCTGAAGCCATAGGCATAAAACAGCGTGGCGCACACAAGCGATTGGAACAGATAGTTGGACAACGCCATGCGCCCGGCAGGCGCCAGCACGTTGGGCACACGCCGGAAACGCTGGAATGCGAACATCGCCAGCGCGACATAGGCCCCGGTCAAAAGCGGCGCCGTCAACAGGCCGATCCCCAGGCCCGCCAGTTCCCAACCGGTGCCGACCAGATAGACCGTCGTCCAGCCATATAACGCGGCTCCAGGCAGGCCGACGATCAAGCCGGCAACAAGCAGGCGGCGCAGCAGGGGCAGGTAGTCGTCCAGCTGCACGAACATCTGCCGCTTTCCGGCAACGAGCCCAACAAGGAACATCGCCAGGGCGCACGGCCCCTGCATCAGGCCGATCCCGATCCAGACATAGCGGAGTTCGCTCAGATTCTGGGCGATCACCGTGCTCACCGTGCCAAGATAGGCCGCCATTGCAGCTTTCCCTTCGGCCGGATCGAGTGCCAGCGGGTCCAGCAACAACAGCATTCCAGCCGCGCCCCATGTCAGAGCGGTGCCGATCACGAGCCATTTCGCCAGGCGCAGTGCCCTGGCCTCCTCGATGTTGCGCAGCCAAAGCAGCACCACGCCAAGCACGGCATAGGTAGTCAGGATGTCGCCGTAAAAAAGCAGCACCGCATGCATGAGCCCGATGACCCATAGCCCGGCCTGGCGCCGCAGCAGACGCGGCACGAAAGCCTCGCCGGCGCGTTCCGCCGACTGCATTTGCAGGGTGAAGCTGTAGCCGAACAGAAACGAAAACAGCAGGTAGAATTTTGTCTCAAACAGCAAAGCGATGACGAACCGCACTGCTAAGTCGAGCGGTGAGCCAAAGGCAGGGTCGGCAACCCCCAGGCCGTAGTAAGGTGAGGCAAACGCAGAGATGTTGACGACGAGGATGCCAAACAGCGCAAAGCCACGCAGCGCATCGACATGGGTGATCCGCACTTGTTTGGAGGATTTCACGGCCATCATGCGCGCGCCCCCTCGCCTGCGGCGGCATCATTCCTGCCCGGTCGCAGGAAGCGACCCAGCAAGACGCGCATCGTCTTGTGCTGGTTGGCAGGCTTGAATTCGGGGTCGACCGCCACACGGCTGAAGATGCCGTCGATCAGGGCAGCGATCCATGTCGCCGCATCGGCCGTGTCGAGCGTGGCATCGACCTGGCCCCGCGCGCCAGCCTCGGTCAGCAGGCCTTGCAAAGCTGCGCGCATCTCGCCGTCATTGCGCCCAACGAGAACGGCGATCGCCGGTTCGCGCCCCGCCTCTGCGGCGATTTCAAGCGCCAGCGACGAGAACTCCGCATCAGCGGCAAGCGTCAGCACGATGTCCATGAACTCGACCAGCGCGCCGTAAAGGTCGTCGCGCGCGCCAAGCGCCTTGAAGAACCCTGCGGTCTCCTGGCCCTCTCCTTCGACGATGGCAGCAATGATCGCCTGCTTGTTTGGAAAATAATGAAACAGGTTGCCCGGGCTCATGCCGACAGCGGCGCAGATTTCGGCCGTGCTGGTCTGATGAAACCCCTTCCTGGCAAAACACACCTTCGCCGCATCGATGATCGCCTGCCGTCTGGCGGCGTGCTTTTCCGGATCGATCTTCCGCATTTCAACTCGCTTTAATTAATAGACTAGTCGATCTATTAATTATCAAAGCGCGTGTGATGTCAAGCAGCCGGCAATCGCAGCGCACGTTTCGAGCGCCATTGCCGACGCAACCAGGGGGCTTGCCAAAATCGCACCTTCGCGTATTCTTGCAAATGACTTGCAACTGCGATTAAAGGGGCGTCCGTTGGACTCTTACACTCGGCCCGCCGTCGACACCGAAGGCTGGCGGACCGCCAGGGGCGAAGGGTCGCTTGCAGATGTCCATCGCTCGATCCCCGTCAGCACCAGCGGCACGAGCTGGCGCAGGGCCGCCGCATTCGTCGGGCCTGGCTATCTGGTTGCCGTCGGCTACATGGACCCCGGCAACTGGGCGACATCCATCGCTGGTGGCTCGCGCTTCGGCTACACCTTGCTGGTCGTTGCGCTGGTTTCCAACATCATGGCGATCGTTCTGCAGTCGCTCTGCGCACGGCTCGCCATCGCTTCGGGGCGCGATCTGGCGCAGGCCTGCCGCGACGCCTTCCCCCGCCCGGTTGCCTATCTCCTGTGGTTCATGGCCGAAACCGCCATCATCGCCACCGACATCGCCGAAGTCATCGGCACGGCGATCGGCCTCAACCTGATCTTCGGCATTCCCCTTGAGATCGGCGTCGTCATCACAGCACTCGACGTCTTCTTGATCCTCTATCTGCAGAAGCTCGGCTTTCGCTGGGTCGAAGCCCTCATCATCACCTTGCTCGGCGTCATCGCCGTCTGCTTTGCCATCCAGGTCGCGCTCGCCGACCCGGATTGGAGCGCGGTCATCACAGGCTTCGCGCCCACCACCGAGATCGTCACCAATCCCGAGATGCTCTATCTCGCGCTCGGCATCCTTGGCGCCACGGTGATGCCGCACAATCTCTATCTGCATTCCGGCATCGTCCAGACACGGGCCTATGGCGACACCTTGGTGGAAAAACGCCAGGCGCTGAAATACGCCACCTGGGATTCGACCATCGCGCTGATGTTCGCCTTGATGATCAACGCCTCGATCTTGATCCTCGCGGCGGCGGCCTTCTACGGCACTGGCCGCACCGAGGTCGTCGAGATCGGCGAGGCGCATGCGCTGTTGGCGCCGCTTCTCGGCCTCGCCATAGCACCCACACTTTTCGGCATCGCACTGCTTTGCTGCGGCATCAATTCGACCGTGACAGCAACGCTCGCCGGCCAGATCGTGATGGAAGGTTTTCTCCACATCAAGCTGCCGCCCTGGCTGCGCCGCCTGGTCACCCGCGCAATCGCCATTGTTCCGGCGGCGGCGGTCACCATCTGGTACGGCGACAGCGGCACAGCCAAGCTCTTGATCCTGACCCAGGTCGTGCTCAGCCTTCAGCTATCCTTCGCTGTCTTTCCCCTGGTCATGTTCACCGCCAGCAAGGAAAAGATGGGCGCACTCGTTGCCCCGCGCTGGCTCATCGCCTTTGCGACGCTGATTGCGCTGGTGATCGCCGCTCTCAACATCAAGCTGCTGATCGACTTCGTCCTGAACTGAGCGCCCGCCCGGGACGACCCTAACGCGCCACTGCAACGCCCATCGACCTACGGCTCACCGCAAGAACGGCAAGCGCCACCAGCGGAAAGGCCGCAGCGACGAGGCCGAGATCGGACGGCTTGGCGAATTCAAGAACACGACCGCCGATGACCGTGCCAAACGCGATGCCGAAATAGAGCGCTGACGCATTGAGCGACAGCGTCAGATGCGCAAGCTCTGGAGCGAAGCCAACGATGCGGCTTGCCTGCGCCGGCGGAAACGCCCAGCCGATGATGCCCCAAGGCACCATCAGGCCGATCAGCACCGGCCCGGCGAGATGATGCGGCAGAAGCTTCAGCGTCAATGCAATGGCGATGCAGAAGCCCGAAGACATCAAAAGCGAGATCACCACCATGCGTGTCGCACCGATGCGGTCAGCAAGATAGCCGCTCGACAGATTGCCGATGACAGCGCCGGCGCCGAAAGCGAGCAGCATGCCCGGAAGCGCCATGGACGGCAGCCCCGCCCCTTCAAGCGCCAGCGGCGCGATGTAGGAGATCACGGTGAAGCCACCAGCGAGATAAAGCAGCGTCACCAGAAGCGACGGCAGGATGCCGGGCCGGGCAATCGCGGTGAAGCGCTCGGCGAGCGTCAGCTTGATGCCGCGCGAGCCCCTGGGCAGGCGCACCCACAGGATCGCAGCACAGGAAATGCCCAGAAGCGCTATGGCAACAAACGTGCCGCGCCAGCCCCACATCGTGGCGATCAGCGAGCCGACCGGGGCGCCGAGCGCCACGGCGAATGTCGTGCCGCCGACGACCACGGCAATCGCCCGCGCACGATGTTCGGGCCCTGCCAGCGATACCGCGGTCGCTTGCGCGGTTGCCGCGTAAAGCCCCGCCGACATGCCCATCACGATCTGGCCGACCAGAAGCCCTGCAAATGAGCCGCTAGTCGCGGCAATGATGTTGCCGAAGACGAAGACCAGCATGGTTGCCACCAACACGCGGCGCCGGTCGATTTCACCTGCGAGTGCCGACAAGACAGGCGCGCCGATCGCATAAGCGAGCGAAAACGCCATGATGAGGTAACCAGCAAAGGGCACGGAGACATGGGCGTCGCCGGCGATTGCCGGCAAGAGGCTGGAGAACACGAAGCCGACGGTGCTCATGGCAAACGAGCCGACCGCAAGCCAGATAAGGCGCTTGTCCATGACATGGTCCTTAGTTCAAAATATATTGAACTATTGAACTTCTCGCTGCGTCATGTCAATCTGCATCTTGTCGCTCCTGCCAGCCTTGTGTCAGCAGCGGGCACCCTGCCTTGAACCGCCTCCGCCACATTGCTAGCTTTGAGCCATGTCCGTACTGCACCCGAATGTCGACCAGATCAGCCTGCCCAACGTTCTTGCCGCCCTTGGCGACCAGACGCGGCTTGCCATCGTCGGTTATCTCGCCCGCAACGACGGCATGCCGGTGAACTGCGGGCAGTTCCTCGGCTTCGGCTCCAAGACCAATCTCAGCTATCATCTCGCCAAGCTGCGCGAAGCAGGCATCACCCACACTGAATTGTCGGGAACGAGCCGGCTGATTTCGCTGCGTCGCGCCGATCTCGACAGCCGATTTCCTGGCTTGCTCGACTCCATCGTTGCGACAGCGCAGCATATCCCGGCGCCCGAAAGCCTGAAGCAAGAAGACTAGACTGGCTCAGGCGCAGCGTTCGCCGAAGGAAAACTCAGATGCGCATAGCCGTCATCGCCGACATCCACGGCAACATCCTCGCTCTTGAAGCTGTGCTCGCCGACCTCGCCCGGCGCGGCGGGGCCGATCTGGTCGTCAATCTGGGCGATACCGTCTCCGGCCCGCTATGGCCTGGCGAAACCGCCGCGCGGCTGCAGGCGCTCGACTGGCCGACCGTGCGCGGCAACCATGACCGCCGCGTCGCCACCGATCCCCTCGACGAAATGGGGCCGTCCGACCGCTTCGCCTACGATCGTCTGACGCCTGCCCAGCGCGGTTGGCTGGAGGCGCTGCCACTGACGCTGGAGATCGCGCCCACAGTCTTCGCCTTCCATGCCAGGCCGAACCACGACGAGCGCTATCTCTCCGAGGTCATCTCCGAAGACCAGCTCGTCCGCGCGCAACTGCCGGTCATCGATAACCGCCTCAGGCAGATGGACGCAAAATACCGGCTTCTGCTCTCAGGCCACAGCCACCGTCCCGATATCATACGGCTGCCCGACGGCCGCATCCTGTTCAATCCGGGCAGCGTCGGCGCCCCTGCCTACCATGACGACAACGCCCCTGTTCATGTTTCCGAGCAGGGCTCGCCAATGGCACGCTACGGCATCGTCGAACTCGATGGGGCGGGTGAAGTCTTGGGCATCGATGCGCTCGCTGTGATGTACGATCACGAGGCCGCCGCCCGCCGCGCCGAAGAAAGCGGTCGTCCGGAATGGGCACATGCCCTGCGCACCGGCTTCATGCCGGACTGAGCATTGCCCACCGGGCACGAGCCTACGAAATCAGCGACGAAACCGGTCGAGGGTTGCGGTGAATATTTGCGCCAGTGCGGCAATCGCATCGTCCCGGGAAATCCGCCCGGCGACGGCATCCTGCGACACCGCTTCGGCAGCGCCCAGCAAGCCTGACAGGATCGCGCCGCTCAGCTGCTCGGGCAATTCAACGAAACGCGAAAACGCCTCGCGGTATTCGTTCAGATAACCATCCCGCAGCGACTGCTTGAACCCTTCCATTTCTTCGGTGCCCGAAAGTGCCGCATAGACCGCCCCGACCTCCGGGCCGACTGTGTCGACGCAATTCACATAGGCTTCGCCCAAAATGGCCGCGACATCGCCCAGCGTCTTGCCGGCCGTGGTCAGCGCCTGGCGCTGCGCTTCCAGTTGCAGATCATTATAGGCGGAAAACAGCGCCATCAGCAGCCCCGCCCTGGTGCCGAAATGCTCATAAGCGATCGGCTTGCTGACACCGGCACGTTCGGCGAGCCGGCCCAGCGTCAGCGCGTCAGTGCCTTCCTCGCGCACGATCTCCTGTGCGGATTCCAGCAATTGCACGCGCCGTTCGGCCTTCGGCAGTTTTTTCGTTGCGGCTGCGCTCATGGGATTCATGGCTCCAATTTTTTCCGAGCACACTTGAACGCGGCTCTTGCCAATACATATTACCAATGGTAACTTACAGCAAGTAACTTACTCATATTAACAGCATAGCACATAGGAGCGATTTATGACCATTGCAGCCCGTGAAATCCATTTGAAAAGCCGCCCCGCAGGTTTGCCCGGCCGCGACAATTTCGAACTCGTCGAACGCACCCTTGCCGCCCCGGCCACTGGCCAGCTCCTTGTCCGCACCCTGTTCATGTCGGTCGACCCCTATATGCGCGGCCGCATGATCGACGCTCCAAGCTACATCCCGCCCTTCAAGCTCAACGAAGCGCTGGAAGGTGCTGCAGTCGGTGTCGTCGAACAATCCGCCCACCTCGACTTCAAAACAGGCGACCTTGTCAGCCACTTCTCCGGCTGGCGCGACCATGTGCTTGTCGACGCCGCGACCGTCAACAAGATCGACACGACCAAGGCTCCAGCCGAAGCCTGGCTCGGACCATTGGGCATCCCCGGCCACACGGCCTATGTCGGCCTGGTCAGGATCGCTGAGCTGAAGCCCACCGACACCGTGTTCGTCTCGGCCGCCGCCGGTGCCGTCGGCTCGATGGCGGTACAGATCGCCAAGCTCAAGGGCGCGCGCGTCATCGCTTCGGTCGGCTCCGAAGAAAAGGCGCGCTGGGTCAAGGACGAACTCGGTGCCGATGCCGTCATCAACTACAAGACGGCTGGCGACCTCGCCGAGGCACTACGGCAAGCAGCCCCCGAAGGCATCGACGTCTATTTCGACAATGTCGGCGGTGATCACCTTGAAGCGGCGATTGCAGTCGCCAACAAGAATGCCCGCATCGTTTTGTGCGGCATGATTTCGCAATACAATGACGGCACGCCGCCGGCCGGACCGCGCAACCTCTACGATGCGGCGATCAAGAGCGTGAGGCTTGAGGGCTTCATCATCACCGACCATTTCGACATCCTGCCGGACTTCATCGCCGGCATGACGGGCTGGATCGCCGATGGCCGCATCACCTCCCGCGATACCATCGTCACCGGCCTCGAAAACGCCCCGCAGGCCTTCATCGGCCTCTTCTCCGGCGAAAACCTCGGCAAGATGCTGGTCAAGCTCGCCTGATATCAGGCGATAGCACCCGCCGCCCCACCCCTTCCATTCAGACACGACAACGCCGCCTTCGCGCGGCCATTGAGGAGTATTGCCAAATGACAACCACACAAAAGCCCGTCCTGATCGTCGGCGGTTCCGGTTCCGTCGGCGCGCTGGCCGCTCGCACGCTGCGCAAGCTTCATCCCGCAGTTCCCATCGCCATTGGCGGGCGCAATCTCGAGAGGGCCGAAGCGGTCGCCAAGGAGATCGGCAATGCCGAAGCCATCATCATCGATCTCGACCGCAAGGACCTTGGCGTGCCTGCGAACAAAGGTTTCAGCGCCATAGCCATGTTCGTTTACGACAACACGCTCAACGCCTTGCACTATGCCCAGACCCACGCGGTGCCTTATCTCAGCCTCTCGACCGGCATTCATGAGATCGGGCCGGAGGTCGCACTTTATGCCCACAAGGCGAAGGCGCCATTCCTGATGGGCAGCAGTTGGCTCGGCGGTGCTGCAAGCCTCGCCATCGTGCATTTCGCCAAGCAGTTCGAGACGGTGGATTCGATCGAGATCGCGGCCCTTCTCGACGAACAGGACATGGGCGGCCCCGCCGCCGAGGCCGATTTCAACCGCCTCACCATGGTGCCAAACACCTTGGCTATCGACGACAGCAAATGGCACTGGACCGGCACCGGCGAGCAGGGCCGCACGGTAACGAGCGTCGACGGCAGGCAAGTTCCCGGCTTGACCTATTCGCCATTCGACGTCTTCAGCCTGCCGGTCACGACGGGCGCTAAAACCGTGCGCTTTGATTTCGCGCTCGGCGAAACCGCAAGCCGCCATCGCGGCGAGCATTTTTCCACCGAAATCACCATCGCCATCTCGGGCAAGAGGAAGGACGGCACTTCTGGCCGCAGCCGCTATGCGTTCGTCCACCCCAAGGGCCAGGCGCCGGTCACGGCCCTCGCCGTGGCGCTTGCCGTGGAGCGGCTGGTCGGCCTCGACGGCAAGGCGCCTGCAACGCCAGGCCTCTACTTCGCCGAGATGCTGATCGACGCGGACTATGCGATCAAGCGCTTCAAGGAGTTCGGCGCCAGCATCTCGCAAGCCTCGTAAGTCGAGCACCAAATCAAGGGCAGCCGCGAGTTACCACGGCTGCCCTTTCGTTTGTCCGCCTTCGCCACACCCAAACCCGCATTCCGGCACAGGAAAAGCGTTTTTCGGGGTTCCCCCCTCCCAATCCTTCCCCTATAAGGCCCGCCTAGCCTGATACTCGAATCTCACTTGCGCACCGGCCCGGGCATTGCCCTGTCCCGGTTCTTCGCGCAGGCCTTTTTACGGACGCACGCCATGCCAAGACGCACCGACATCAAGTCCATCCTGATCATTGGTGCCGGTCCTATTGTCATCGGCCAGGCCTGCGAGTTCGACTACTCCGGCACCCAGGCCTGCAAGGCGCTGAGGGAAGAGGGTTACCGGGTCATCCTGGTCAACTCCAACCCGGCCACCATCATGACCGACCCCGAGCTGGCCGACGCCACCTATATCGAGCCGATCACCCCTGAGGTCGTAGCAAAAATCATCGCCAAGGAGCGCCCCGACGCGCTTTTGCCCACCATGGGCGGCCAGACCGCGCTCAACACCGCACTTTCGCTGCGCCGCATGGGCGTTCTCGAACGCTACAATGTCGAGATGATCGGTGCCGACGCCGCAGCCATCGACAAGGCCGAGGACCGCTCGCTGTTCCGCGAAGCCATGGCCAAGATCGGGCTTGAGACGCCGAAGTCGATGCTGGCGAACGCCTCCGACGTCAAGGACGCCGACCGCAAGAAGCACGAGGCAGAGCGCGCAGCACTCAAGGCGGAAGCCCCCGCCAATCTCGACGCGGCGCTCGACGCGCTTGAAACCCAGTGGAACCTCGGCGAAGGCGACCGCAAGCAGCGCTACATCAACCATGCCATGGCGATCGGTGCCCAGGCGCTCGACCATGTCGGCCTGCCCGCTATCATCCGCCCGTCCTTCACCATGGGCGGCACGGGCGGCGGCATCGCCTACAACCGCACCGAATTCTTCGAGATCATCGGCTCCGGCCTCGATGCCTCCCCCACCACCGAAGTCCTCATCGAGGAGTCGGTGCTCGGCTGGAAGGAATACGAGATGGAGGTCGTCCGCGATAAGGCCGACAACTGCATCATCATCTGCTCGATCGAAAACATCGATCCGATGGGCGTGCACACCGGCGACTCGATCACCGTCGCGCCGGCCCTGACGTTGACCGACAAAGAATACCAGATCATGCGCAACGCCTCGATCGCGGTGCTGCGCGAGATCGGCGTCGAGACAGGCGGCTCCAACGTCCAGTTCGCCGTCAACCCGGCCGACGGCCGCCTGGTAGTCATCGAGATGAACCCGCGCGTGTCGCGCTCCTCAGCGCTCGCCTCCAAGGCCACCGGCTTCCCGATCGCCAAGATCGCCGCGAAACTCGCCGTCGGCTACACGCTCGACGAACTCGAAAACGACATCACCGGAGGTGCCACACCCGCTTCCTTCGAGCCGTCGATCGACTATGTCGTCACCAAGATCCCGCGCTTTGCCTTCGAAAAATTCCCCGGCGCCTCAACGACGCTGACCACGGCCATGAAGTCGGTCGGCGAAGTCATGGCGATCGGCCGCACCTTCCAGGAATCGCTGCAAAAGGCGCTGCGCGGCCTTGAAACCGGCCTCACCGGCCTCGACGAGATCGAGATCCCCGGCCTTGGCGAGAACGGCGACAATGGCGACGACCGCAACGCCGTGCATGCCGCACTTGGCACACCGACGCCCGACCGTTTGCGCATGGTCGCACAGGCGATCCGCATGGGCACCTCGCTCGAAGACGTGCACGCCATGTGCAAGATCGACCCGTGGTTCCTCGAACAGATCGCCGCCATCATCGCGATGGAAGCGCGCGTGCGCGAACACGGCCTGCCCCAGGACGCCGAAAACCTGCGCATGCTGAAGTCGATGGGCTTCTCCGATGCCCGCCTCGCCTCGCTGACGAAGTCGGAGCCGGAAGCCGTTCAGAAGACGCGCCAGAAGCTCGGCGTGCATCCGGTCTACAAGCGCATCGACACCTGTGCTGCCGAGTTCGCCTCGCCCACCGCCTACATGTATTCGACCTATGAGGTGCCGTTTGCGGGCGCGCTTGCCGACGAGGCCCAGGTTTCGGACCGCAAGAAGGTCGTGATCCTCGGCGGCGGTCCCAACCGCATCGGCCAGGGCATCGAATTCGACTATTGCTGCGTCCACGCCGCCTATGCGTTGCGCGAGGCCGGTTATGAATCGATCATGGTCAACTGCAACCCCGAGACGGTGTCGACCGACTACGACACGTCCGACCGGCTCTATTTCGAGCCGCTGACGGCGGAAGACGTGCTCGAAATCCTGCGCGCCGAGCAGGCCAAGGGCACGCTGCACGGCGTCATCGTCCAGTTCGGCGGCCAGACCCCGCTCAAGCTCGCCGAGGCACTCGAAAAGGCCGGCATCCCGATCCTCGGCACCTCGCCCGACATGATCGACCTCGCCGAGGACCGCGACCGCTTCCAGAAGCTGCTCAAGAAGCTCGACCTGACCCAGCCCAAGAACGGCATCGCCTATTCGGTCGAGCAGGCCCGTACCGTTGCCGGCGAACTTGGCTTCCCCCTGGTCGTGCGCCCGTCCTATGTGCTTGGCGGCCGCGCCATGCAGATCATCCATTCCGAAGGCATGCTGCAGACCTATCTGCTCGACACCGTGCCGGGCCTGGTGCCCGAAGACATCAAGCAGAAATACCCCAACGACAAGACCGGCCAGATCAACACCTTGCTCGGCAAGAACCCGCTTTTGTTCGACACCTATCTCTCGGGCGCCATTGAGGTCGACGTCGACTGCCTGTGCGACGGCAAGGAAACCTTCGTCTCCGGCATCATGGAGCACATCGAGGAAGCCGGCATCCACTCGGGCGACTCGGCCTGCTCGCTGCCGGTGCACTCGCTCTCCACCGAGCTCGTCGACGAGCTCGAGCGCCAGACCTCGGCCATGGCGCGCGCGCTCAATGTCGGCGGCCTGATGAACGTGCAATACGCCATCAAGGACGGCACCATCTACGTGCTGGAAGTCAACCCGCGCGCCAGCCGCACCGTGCCCTTCGTTGCCAAGACCGTCGGCAAGCCGATCGCCAAGATCGCTGCCCGCATCATGGCCGGCGAAACGCTCGACGATGCATTCGCCCACTACGGCGCCAAGCCCGATCCGCGTAATCCCGGCCATATCGCGGTCAAGGAAGCGGTGTTCCCGTTTGCCCGCTTCACGGGTGTCGACACGCTGCTTGGGCCCGAAATGAAGTCCACCGGCGAGGTCATGGGCCTCGACCGCGACTTTGCGCTCGCCTTCGCCAAGGCCCAGCTGGGTGCTGGCGTCGACCTGCCGCGTTCGGGCACCTTGTTCGTCTCGGTTCGCGACGAAGACAAGGCCGGCATCCTGGGTGCTGTCCAGCGCCTGTCCGGCCTCGGCTTCAAGGTGCTCGCAACATCGGGCACCGCGCGCTTCCTGATCGAAAACGGCGTGCCGGCTGAAAAGATCAACAAGGTGCTCGAAGGCCGTCCGCATATCGAAGACGCCATCCGCAACCGCCAGATCCAGATCGTCTTCAACACCACAGACGGCCAAAAGGCCGTGTCGGACTCAAAGTCGATCCGCCGCGCCACCCTGATGCAGAAGGTGCCCTACTACACCACGCTGTCGGGTGCCGCAGCGGTTGCCGAAGCCATCGCAGCCCTCAAGGCCGGCTCACTCGAAGTGCGCCCGCTGCAGGACTATTTCAAGTAATAGGCACAGCGCTGAAGCTAGCTTTCTTCTCCCCGTTCTTACGGGGAGAAGATGCCGGCAGGCAGATGAGGGGCAGCGCAAACGCTGGCGCCTCCTTGTCACTTCGGATCGCAAACGTCTGCGGCGCAGAAGAAGGGCCTCGCAAGCACAAGGCCCGCCCAGGCACCTTTCTGCCTGCAATCGGAAAAAAATCATAAAGCAATATCTAATATACGCAGGTCTCGTCTTAACGATGCCGTGCGATTTTCTTCTGCCCCACCTTTTCACTCGCATAGATTGCAGATAACTCTTCAATATCAGGTGGGGAGTATTTGAGAATGAAGAGGAACACTATGCGGCGGGCACTGGCATCGGTGCTGGCGGGACTTCTGGTTGCAGCCGTGCCGGGTGCCACAATGGCCAAGGACAAAGGTTCGCTGGCCGGCAATGAAGGCAAGAAGCGCTATGCCGTGCAGTTCGCCTGGACAAAAGGCCCATGCCAGGACGCCTACAAGGGCTATGTCGCGGCTTCAGGCCACTCGGCCTACGCACAAACGCATCTGGGCGGTGTCGAGGCATTCTACTGCGCCGACTCCCTCAACGCGCCATCCCAGGCGGCGGCCGAAAAGCAGGCGCTGGAGCGCTGCAATTCGGTTGGCAAGACGTACAAGATGAAGACAACCGGCAAGTGCGCGATCTACGCCTCGAAGTGAGGTGCACATACTGAAAATGCGATGAACTTCCGCCGCACTTGTTCTCCTTATTGAGGTCCAGATTGGCCTGGCCAGCACAGACAACTTCCCTCCCCCTTGTGGGGAGGGATTGAGGGTGGGGGTATTCAGCGAGCGCAGAGGATCACCGCGCCGACTTGCAAAGACGCAGTCGCCACCGAGCGGACCACCCTCGTCATCCCCACCCCATCCCGCTACCCTGCCCCATCAGCAGGAATCGCCGCATGCCCATCGCCTACGACCCGTTCGATGAAATCCGCCGTGAGGCATCGGGCATCGACTTCGTCCCACCGCAGATCGTGGCCGACAACGCCGCCAAGGGCCTTGCACTCAGGCAAAAATTCGGACGCGGCGGCACCGAAATCGGCGTCGGCCGCGCCGAGGAGCTTGTCGCCCGCACCGAACTTTCGCCCCACACCATCAAGCGCATGGTCAGCTATTTCGCCCGCCACGAAGTCGACAAGCGCGGCAAGAACTACGGCAACGAGCAGAACCCGTCAGCCGGCTACGTCGCCTGGCTGTTATGGGGTGGTGACGAAGGGCGCGCGTGGGCGGTGGAGATGAAGGGACGCATTAGATGATGCGTCGTAAGGTTCAAACTGCTCCCAATGACCAATGGCTCAAATTCAATTCTTCACACCCGTGTTACAGAAGGGGTGGACTATTTGGCCATTGTCCGCAGACCCTAGCCCACCGTCTTGCTTTCTCACAACGTGATCGAAGGAAGCCGATTTCGTAGGATCGAGGTAACCATGGCAAATACTACACCGCATCGCGCCTTGAAGTGACTGGCGAATAAAGATGGTCGACTTGGCCTCGTTTGAGAAAGATGCACCTGCCGGATTCTGAGCTACCGCAAGTATTTTTGAGACTACTCCAGGGGCAACAACCGTAATCATCTTCTCATCGTCGATTTTTCTACCCGCATTTATTTCCTCAATAAGAAATTCATACAAAGCGGCAACTCTCTCATAGCGAACGGCACTTCGTGCCAACTGGAGAGCCTGCGTTATGAGGCCTTTATTCTCGACGAGGTAAGTCTCCATTGCGCTTCGTGCAGAGATAAATTTCTTGAAGAAATTTGGATCGTTGTTTTGAATTTTACGTCTAAACAATAGCAATATTCCAATCAAAAGATCTGGAATATGCCGGCCTCGTTCAGAATAAAAATAAACAGCCGGATGCAACCCAAGGCTCGACCCATTGTTTCCAGAAGTGCGCTCGACAACTCTTGCACAATCCCGCAACACCTCTACTGTCTTCTCACCCGACGGATCGTCTTCAAACTCCGAAATTTCCTTCCTATTCGACCCCTGCACTCCATTCGTTACGGAAATCAGATTCATCAACAATTCAAGAGCGCTGATTGGCGACTTTGAGCCCCCAAGGGGGAGATCAAGGGTCTTTACGGGGTGATCCACCTCTGGATTGAATAATGCATGGTGAAGCACCCTAGCATTGGCTTCGATCTGGGATCGCGTTTCGGGTGAAAATTTAGACCAGTACTTATGGCCTGTTGCGGCACGCACAATCGATCTCGCAGCAACAGCCACAGACCTATGACGGTTGCGAAGCAATAGCTCCTCGGATTTATCCAGAGGGGTTCCTTGCGTATTTATTTTAAAGAAACTTGACTCCGCCTTCTCGGAATCACCGCTAACCCACTGCAAATCCAAAGAGCGCATCGCCATATTCCTGGCGCGCCGCACCCGGTCTGCAGTATGGGCATCTTGATTTATCAGCGCGTCTTTTATAGTTGAGTACTTTCCAATTTTTTCCTCAATTAACTTTCTCGTAGACACTGCAACTTTTTTCTGAGACGAATTTATCTGTCCAGAAAAATACTTGCTTGAGATTAGACCATCACCATAATCGTCCTCGATCCACGCCCTCAGCGCGCTAAGCCTGTGGCCTCCGTCGATGACAAAAACGAAGCTGTCTGACTTCCATAGAATCACAGAAGGGATGAGTTCGTTATCTAAGAAACTTTCCAAAAAACTGAGGACTTGCTTTGGAGTCCAATGATTAGTTTCTCGTTGGAAATCCGGCTTGCGCAGGAGGGGGACAATCATGCCGGAGGAGGTCAAATTCTCGATCGAAAGCGTTCGAATTGACTCTGACGTCTCCAATTTTGGGCCCTGCACCGCAAAGTCATCGCGCATTATCATCGCATCTAGAACTACCGAATCTGCCACGACACCTCTCCGAATCCGTTATTCATTTTTGAATATTGCACTGGAGAAGGTAAGCAACAGTAATTCGAGGCACTTCTGGTGCGCATCAGTACTTTCCGGATATTCCGTGACACAGAATTCGCGAGGGACATATGCCTCAACATGTCACCATCTGTCAGCAAGCAGCGTGGATAGACCCACCCCGTTTTTCCACACCCCCTCAAACCTGTCGTATCATTCACCCATCGCCCTTACGGGACCTGGTGCGCACCGGGTATCAGGGAGGGCGGCGGTGACCTCCCGCCACGGTGTCGGTATCCGTGGCTCCGAGGGCCCGACGACAGGCCGGCGTTTTCCGGCGCAGGCTCCGCAAATGGAATGCTGCGCGGCGGGAAAATGCGGAGAAGCCGCGGCGATTGTCCATGGAATGTACATGGAGCGGCGCTGTGACCGGCCAACCTTGGGACAGACACCGAGTGGGACGCGAGGTTCGCGCCACATATTCAACTATCGGAAGGCACGGCCTCGCGCCCCGCTTCCCGAACTACCTCCCAGCAAGGGAGCATTCTTTGACAAAGGCCAGACCGGAAACGGGGCGTGGCGATGAACAAGTGTGCGGCCCCTAGGCCGACCGTGAAAAAAACTACCCCGCCCAGTCCACCTCGACCATGCCGAGCCTGATGTACAGCCGCACGGCATCGGCGTTGCCGACCAGATTGGTCTTGAGGTCGATATGGGATGCGCCGCGCGCGGCAAAGGTGGCAAAGACGTGCCACATCAGCGCTTCGGCGATGCCCTTGCCGCGAAAATCAGGATGAACGGCAAGGTCTTTCACAAAGCCGCCGGTCCAGCACATGGCAGCGCCTGCCAGCCGGCCCTCGCCGTCGAGGACCAGGAAACACAGTTCGGGGTCGAACTCGGCATCGCTCGAAATCCGCGGCCACCACGCCTCGAACGGCCCATCCTTGCCGTCGTCGAAGACCAGTCCAAGTAGCGTGTGTAGCGCCAGCGCATCGGGCGCCTCGAACGTCCGCATTTCAAAACCGGCCGGCCACGTCACGGCTTTCAGTTCCCCGGGTAAGACCCGTCGCAGGCGGATGTCGTTCTCGCCTTGTGGCGACGGCACGGGCACGTCTAGCCGCGATGGCGGACGCGGTCGCGGCCGAGCCCGGTCTCGTCGAGCAGGCCCTTGCGCTTGGCGTGGTAATAATAGCCGCTCTGATAGAGCTTGTCGGCCTGGTCTTCATTGCCGTCGGCCACCATCCAGGCGCCGCGCAGATATTTGACGGCGAATTTGAGATTGGTCTCGGCGTCGAGCAGCCCGTTGGCCGGGCCGTCATAACCCATGCCGCGCGCGGTGGCGTGCTTGATCTGCATCAGGCCCCAATGGCCCCTGTTATAGGCCAACGGATTGAAGGTGCTTTCGCGGTTGACCACGCGCCGCACAAAACTCTCCGGCACCTCGTAAAGGGCGGCATATTTCGCAATCAGCGCGTCGATCTTGCCACGCGAGGCAAGGGCCGGACTGTCGGGCACGGCATAAGACGACGGCGTGAAGCTTTCAGGCGCGACATCGCCGAGCGAGGCGACCTGGAAGCTCCCCGGCACCGGTGCTGTGGCCGGCAGTGCGTAGTCGGCGATGGTCGGTGCTGGCGGAAACTTGCCGAACAGTTTTGGCGCGTTGGCAGCGATGATGATCTCGCCGCCGGCCATCGGTACGCTCATCGGGTCGACCGGGACCTTGGCGATGGCAGCAGGCGCAGCGCCCTGTGCGGCAGCTGCCACCACAGGTGCCTTGGCTGCATCGGGCGTCTTGGCCGCTTCGGGCGCCTTGGCTGCCTCGGCAACAGCCGCAGGCGTTGCGGGTGCTTCGGCCGCTGCGGAAACGGATGCTGCAGCAGGCGCTTCGGCGGTCAACGTCTCGGTTGCTTGGGCGGCGGCAACAGTCGCAAGTGCTGAACCTGCAAGCGGCGTATCGGTGCTGGCATATGACGTCGGCACCACGGCCACAGTGTCAGGCAGCGACAGGTCGATCTCGGAGGCCAAGGCCACGTCCGCGCCGGTCGAAAGGTCGGTGCTGAGCGCCGCCGTATTGGTCTGGCAGCCAGACAGCAGAGCCGTCGCCAGTGCCGCTGAAATCAGCAGGTGGGTCTTTATCGCCGGCAAATGCACACTCTATTAATGATTTCGTCCCGCCAACTTCTTACAACACAGCATGAGTCCGGGCAATCCACAGGCGGCTGTGGTTTTCGGGTGGCATGCGGTCGCAGATCATGCGAAAATTGTTCTTGATTTGTACTGACTGGCCCGACTTGTACTAACTGGGAAAGGAATGGCCGTGGACACCGCAATCAGCTTCCCCCTCCCCGGACATGCCGTCTTCGAAACCGCACTCGGCTTCATGGCGCTTGCCTGGAGCGACGCCGGACTGACGCGGCTTTGCCTGCCGGAAAAGACCCATGCCGCTGCCGAACGGCGCCTGCTGCGCCTCGCCGGCGCCAGCAATGCCGCCACTGGAGATCGCACGCCGCCATCATGGATCGCCACGCTGATCCTAGACATCAGGCGATATGCCGAAGGCGCGGATGTCGATTTCTCCGACGTGCCCGTCGATCTCACCGGCGTCGACGATTTCCGCAGGGATATCTATGCTGCGGCCAGAAACCTCCACCATGGCGAAACCACAACCTATGGCGGGCTGGCGGAAAAGGCCGGCCGCAAGGGCCTGTTTCGCGAAACAGGCGCAGCCCTCGGCGCCAACCCGATACCGCTCGTCATCCCGTGCCACCGTATCCTGGCGGCGGGCGGCAAGATCGGCGGTTTTTCGGCCACCGGCGGCTCGAACATGAAGGAAAAGATGCTGGTGCTCGAAGGCGTGCGCGTCGGCCCGCCTCCAGCCACCCAGGCATCGTTCGGGTTTTAGTGTCGACGCCTGAAGAGGAAGAAATCGTCGCGGTCGATCTGCTTGCATTTATAAACCGGGCAGGATTGCGTATCGGCCGTCGGCACCCAGGCCCGCTCGGCATACTGGCCGGTCGGGCAGAAGCTGTCATCCCTTACATAGCGGTCGTAGCGCTGCACGCCCGAAGTCGGCGAGCGCCACTGCAGGATGGCAGCGCCCTGATTTACGATCGTGCCGCGAGTTTGAGCGCAACTCATGCTGGTCGAGGTATAGCGCGAGGCCGCCTGTGCCTCGGCCGCAAGCATCGTCAGGCAAACGGCTAGAAGAATGGTTTTCATGGTGACCTCCAAAAGCTTCCGGCAGCGGCGCCAACGCCACGCAGTATAACACTTTTCGCCCGCCATGGTTGCGTAGCATCTTGAGCCGCTGTCGCGCGGCCCTGCCCTGACAAACGGATCGAAGGCACAAAAAAATCTCGGAAACCGCAGGCACTATCTGTCGAAGAAACGCTGAATAGCCTTGCAGTGGCGAACCTGGCAAGATTGCGTGTCGGCCGCAGGCAAAGAGGTGATCTTTGCCTCCTGATTGACCGGGCAAAACGAATCGTCGCGCACGAAGCGATCGTAGCGCTGCACGCCCGACGTCGGCGACACCCAGCGCATGATGGCGGCACCCTCGCCACGTATGGTTTGCTGCACCCGGGCACAGCTCATGCTGGTGGAATTGTAGCGTGAGACCGCCTGCGCTTCGGCGGCAAACAGCGTCAGGCACGCGGCGAGCAGAACGGTTTTCATGATAACCTCCCAACATGTCAGGCAGGCGCCAGCGCCACGCGAAACAATACTCTTCTCCCGCGATGATTGCATGCAAATTGGAACCAGCTACATGCCTCCTCTATTTACAGGGGCTTGCATTCTGCGCCGACTACCCTTATATCCGCGTCGTTGATATTTCGGCCGACAGATCCGTGCCCCGCGACACTCTCGCGTTTGCAGACGTCTATCTCCAAAATTTCGATACAACAGATCGGGCATTTTGCTTGATCGAGACCAACTGCAAACGACTAAGGATTATCGCAATGGCAACTGGCACCGTTAAGTGGTTTAACGCAACCAAGGGCTTCGGCTTCATTCAGCCCGACGCAGGTGGTGCGGACGTGTTCGTCCACATCTCCGCTGTCGAGCGTTCGGGCATGGGCTCGCTGGCCGATGGCCAGAAGGTTAGCTTCGAGATCGAGCAGGACCGTCGTACGGGCCGCTCGTCTGCTGGAGCTTTGAAGGCAGTCTGATTTAAGGCGCGCGGGAGCGAAAGCTCCAATTGCGTTGCAAGTCACGGATGTACTGGCGGCCGCGCGACAAGCGCGCCGGAACCAAGACCTGAAGGACGATGCGGCAGATTGCCGTGAGCCTCGGGTCGAAGGGACCAGGATCAGCTGCTGACAGCGGAAGGCGGGGTTACACCCCGCCTTTTTCTTTTGCGGACAGGTTCAAGATCGCGAGACCCGCCTTGATGTCTGGACGCAACAAAGAAAAAGGCCCGAAGAGATCCGATCTTCGGGCCTTTTTCTTGCGTGCCGATAGCAGGCGTCAGGGCAGCCAGGTCACCGGCACATGCCCCTTGTCTGCCTCGATACGCGCCAGCCAGGCCTTCACCGCCGGAAACGCATCGAGGTCATAGCCGCCAACGGTTGCGTCATGGGTGTAGGCATAAAGCGCGATATCGGCGACGCTCATTGCGCCACCGGCCAGGAATGGCGTCTTTTGAAGCTGCGCTTCCATCACGCCCAGCGCCTTGTTGCCGCTTTCCAAAAGCGAGGCCAGACGCTCCGGCGTCGCCAATGCGGCACGCTCGGGATAGGTCATCAGCGAGCGACGCACGGCGATATAGGGCTCATGGCTATACTGTTCGAAAAACAGCCATTGATAGACCAGCGCCCTTTCGTAAGCGTCGGTCGGCAAAAGCCGCGTGCCCTCGGCCAGATGCAGCAGGATCGCATTCGATTCAGCCAGGAAGCGGCCGTCCTCGAGCTCGAGCAGCGGCACCTTGCCGTTGGCATTCTTGGCAAGGTACGCGGCTGATCGCGTCGTGCCGTCGCGCGAACTGGTCTCGACATGGGTGAACGGCTGGCCAAGCTTGGCCATCAGCAGGCGCGGCTTGTAACAATTGCCGCTGTCGGTCATTCCGTAGATCGCAATCATTGCACCCGCCCTTGGTTCGAGTGCGATTATCGTCGTGCCGGCGCGTCGATCCAGCGAATTATTCTCCAGCGAAACATCAGCTTTCGTGATGTTTCGCCAAGTCTCATCCAACAAGCCTTATCCAAACAGCGGAACGACCACGCATTCGCCGCGACGATATTGCGACGTCTCGCGCGGCCCCTCGGCAAAGACGCTGCCAACCAGCATTGCCGGTTCAAGCAGATCGCCCTCAAACAGGTCGACACCGGCATCGAGCGCGATTTCGAGACGGCTTTCGCTGTCGATGCCTTCGACAAGCACGTCGGCCCCTAGTGCCTTCAGCTCTGAAACGACGGGGCGCAACAGGCGCCCAGTCGCGGCATCCGCGCAAAAACGCTCGAACGAAGCCCGATCGAGCCGAACGATCTCGGGCATCACGCGCTTCACCGCATTGCCGTCGGGCTGCTGAGCGCCATGATGGCCAAGGGCCACGCGCATGCCGAGCGCACGCAGCGCGCAGGCAAGGTTTTCGTCGCCGTCGATCTCGCAGATCAGCTCTGAAGCCTCAAAATCTTCGTCGGCCAGACGCTTGACCATGAAGCGCAGATCCTCCAGCGACGACTCACCACCGTTGATGTCATGCTTGAACAGCAAAGCGACACCCTCAACGCCAATATTGTGCACGTTGGCCAGCGGCAGCACTTCGCAGACACGCCCGATGATCGCGCGGTCTTCAACAGTTACCTCGGCAAGGAATTCCGCCATCGCCACGGGCTGGCCCTTGCGATGCGGCACGACCTGCCCATCCACTGCAACCGGCGTCAGGCGGCCCAGCTCATGCCTGAAGATCGGCTGAATGGTGCAGCGCAAGCGGAAATCGCCATGCACGCCAAACTCCAGGCCAACCTCATCGGCGACAATCTTTGCGGCCAAATCCTGAGGCAACGCACCAAACCCGAAAAACTCGTCACTCATGCAATGTCCTCTTGCCGAAGCTTCGGCTTAACCTCGGCGCGCGACCTGGCACCGTTTCGGCATTTCCGATTACCTCCGGATCCGCCATCTGCTGTCCGGCGGCTTGAGGGGCCACCGGTTCGAAAAGGGAAAAGTTGGCAGGCACGATTTCCGGCAACGCCAGAACGAAACCTTGCACCATCGATGCGCCGGACCGCTCGGCAAGCTGCAGCTGCCAGCTCTCCTCCAGCCCCTCGAAGACCGTGCGGATGCCCTTCTCCTCGAACTTCGTCACCATTTCCTTGAGCAGGGCAAAGCCGGCGCCCGATTCCATCAGCCGGCCGATCCAGTGCGCATCGAACTTGACGATGTCGGGCTTGATGTCCCTGATCCGCTTGATGTCGGATTCGTCCGAGCCGAAATCGTCGACCGCGATGCGGAAGCCGTTCGACTTGAGCACCCTGACGAAATCGAACAGCGCCTCTTCGGAGGCGGGCTTCTTTTCGGTGATCTCGCAGACGATGCGGCGCGGATCGATGCCGGTTTCGTTCAGCACCTTGCGCATATCGCGCAACGCGTTTTCGGAAATCGAACGGTTGAGGAACACCGAGGGATCGAAATTGATGAAGATCGACGCTTCCTTGGGCAGGAACGCCGCCGCGTTGAGCAAATGCAGCGTCCGCGTCAGCGTCTCGACCTGCAGCCGCTCGGCACTATCCACCATGCCGAAGAAAATGCCCGGCGGCACAGCGTCCTCGCCACGAAACGGCCTGATCAAGCCTTCATAGGCACCGACCAGCAATCGGCCCGACTGAAAGGTGAAAATCGGCTGAAACGCGCTGCGCAGGGCGTGAACGCCCCAAACGCCGGACACAGATCCGTCGTCGTGCCGGATGATATGGGCGAGCCCGATGCTCTTCGACACGGTCCGTCCTATTCCGGAATGCTGGCGAAATTGCTCCGCCAAAATCTCATCGAAGATTTGATCGCCGGTTAACGGAATGTCTCAAACTTGATTGAACGGCAGGCAATCGTCTGTTTATGCACAGCTTCCGCACGATGCTGGCCCAGCATATCGGCAGCGCCAAAGGCGTCAATCCGCTTGCGATTCCCCGCGTCATGCGACAATAGAAGCCCGCGGTCGCGCGACCGCGTATTTGCGAACCGGAGACCTGAAGTCATGGCCTTTCTTGCCGATGCCCTTTCCCGCGTTAAGCCTTCCGCGACCATCGCGGTCACGCAGAAAGCGCGCGAGCTGAAAAATGCCGGACGCGACATCATCGGCCTTGGCGCCGGCGAACCCGACTTCGACACGCCCGACAATATCAAGAACGCGGCGATCGAAGCGATCCGCCGCGGCGAGACCAAGTACCCGCCGGTTTCCGGCATCATGCCCTTGCGCGAGGCCATCGCCAGGAAGTTCAAGCGCGAGAACAATCTCGACTACAAGCCGGAGCAGACAATCGTCGGCACCGGCGGCAAGCAGATCCTGTTCAACGCCTTCATGGCGACGCTGAACCCCGGCGACGAAGTCGTCATCCCCCGCCCCTACTGGGTCAGCTATCCCGAAATGGTGGCGATCTGCGGCGGCACGCCGACTTTTGCCGAGACCAGCATCGACAACGGCTTCAAGCTGACGGCGCCCGCACTCGAAAAGGCAATCACGCCGAAGACGAAGTGGCTGGTGATGAACTCGCCGTCGAACCCCTCGGGCGCGGCCTATAGCGAGGCCGAGCTGCGCGCGATCGCCGACGTGTTGCTGCGCCACCCTCATGTCTGGGTGCTGACCGACGACATGTACGAGCACCTCACCTATGGCGATTTCGTCTTCAAGACCATCGCCGAGGTCGAGCCGAAGCTCTACGACCGCACGCTGACCATGAACGGCGTGTCGAAAGCCTATGCCATGACCGGCTGGCGCATTGGTTATGCGGCTGGTCCGATCCAGCTGATCAAGGCGATGGACATGATCCAGGGGCAGCAGACCTCGGGTGCCTGCACCATCGCGCAATGGGCGTCGGTCGAAGCACTCAACGGTCCGCAGGACTTCATCGCCAAGAACAAGGCGATCTTCCAGAATCGCCGTGACCTCGTCGTGTCGATGCTCAACCAGGCGCGCGGCATCACCTGCCCGTCGCCTGAGGGCGCATTCTACGTCTATCCATCCTGCGCCGGACTGATCGGCAAGAAGACCCAAGCCGGCGTCGTCATCGACGGCGACGAAACCTTCTGCAGCGAACTGCTTGAAGCCGAAGGCGTGGCAGTGGTGTTCGGTTCGGCTTTTGGCCTCGGTCCCAATTTCCGCATCTCCTACGCAACTTCCGAAGCACTTCTGGAAGAAGCATGCACGCGCATCCAGCGCTTCACCGCTTCGCTGATCTGAACGCGGCCGACTGAAACGATCGGAAAACCCGGCTCCGGCCGGGTTTTTCTTTGCCGGCTGGGCGAATCGACCTGATCTTGCTACGGTTTCCTTACGGGAATGTTTGATTCTCATACGGTGTTATACATTTGCATATTGCCGTTCCGACCCAAACTCTGTTAATCTAGCGCAAATATATCCGCCGCCCTTGGCGGGGGTATGCATAGAGATCCAGAGGCAGCAATTGTATCAAGCTAAGCAGCGGCAGCAGGGGCGAAGGAGCACAAGTCTGCTCGCGCACTTGTTCTTTCTGCTGTTGCCGGTATTTGCTGCGCTGGGCGGCTCGGTTGCATCGAGCCAGGCTCACCTGATCGAGCACGACGCCGTTGTGCAAGTGTCGGCGCCCGGCCCTGTCTATCAGGACACAGGCGGCACGCTAGCGCTGCTTGCTTGCGGCGATACCTGCATCACGTTAGCCGAGTGCAGTAGCGACGGCACCGAAGACAGCGCGTTGCCGCGCATCGCCCATTCGCGGCCCATTGCCGAGATCGATATTTCTGTACCTTCAATCGATCCGCTCTTCAGCTTTTTGCGTGACAGAACGAGTGCGCCTCGCGCACCCCCAGCCCAGGTCTAACGGCGCAAAGCGCCCCACCTGCGCCGCCTGACCGGTCGACACGCGACCACAACAGCAAGCTCGTCGCTTCTCCGGTCATCCTCCCACGGGACTAAACGTCCCGACAGAATTTCAGGAATTGCCATGTCCAAGACTCATCCACTCGGATTCCGCATTGAACGCGACCTCAAGGAAGCGCTCATCAAGGCGGCCAAGGACGACCACCGCTCGGTGTCGTCGATGGTCGAAATCATCATCGCCCGGTGGCTGCGCGATCGCGGCTATCTCGTCGAAAAGGAAGAACGGGCCGCTTGAGCCCCCTCTTCTAAGAATGCCCGGCGGCGTGGAAATCCGCCGCCGGGCGCCCTTCTACGACTAAGGTCATAATCCCAAAGCAGCGATGGAAAACGCCGGCCTCCCGGCGTTATCACTTCAACGTCGTTACGTCAGGCGGATTCCCGGAGCGCAGTCTCCAGGCCCTTACCGCCGGCACTCTGGGAGGAGACATCTATGGCAATCTCGGCAACAGCCGACGCCCGCGGGCGCGGTATGACGCGAGAAGAGAAGAAAGTCATCTTCGCTTCTTCGCTCGGTACCGTTTTCGAATGGTACGATTTTTACCTTTACGGTTCGCTCGCAGCCTTCATCGGCGCGACCTTCTTCAGCCAGTATCCTGAAGCCACACGCAACATCTTCGCACTTCTGGCCTTCGCCGCCGGCTTCTTGGTGCGCCCCTTCGGCGCGCTGGTCTTCGGCCGCATCGGCGATCTCGTCGGCCGCAAATACACCTTCCTGGTCACCATCCTGATCATGGGCCTGTCGACCTTCTTCGTCGGCCTGCTGCCCGGCTCGGCCACGATCGGCATTGCTGCTCCGGTCATCCTGATCGTCCTCCGCATGCTGCAGGGCCTGGCGCTCGGCGGTGAATATGGCGGTGCTGCGACCTATGTCGCCGAGCACGCCCCCGACGACCGTCGCGGCTATTACACCTCGTGGATCCAGACCACCGCGACACTCGGCCTGTTCCTGTCGCTGGTCGTCATCCTTGTGGTGCAGACCTGGCTCGGCAAGGAAGCCTTCGCCGCCTGGGGCTGGCGCATTCCGTTCCTGCTGTCGTTCATCCTGCTCGGCATCTCGGTGTGGATCCGTCTGTCGCTGTCGGAATCGCCGGCCTTCCAGCGCATGAAGGAAGAAGGCAAGGGCTCCAAGGCACCGCTGTCGGAAGCCTTCGGTCAGTGGAAGAACGCCAAGATCGCCCTGCTCGCGCTGTTCGGCCTCACCGCCGGCCAGGCCGTTGTCTGGTACTCGGGCCAGTTCTACGCGCTGTTCTTCCTGCAGAACGTGCTCAAGGTCGACGCCCAGGCGGTCAACATCATGGTCGCGATCTCGCTTCTGCTCGGCACCGGCTTCTTCGTGCTGTTTGGCTGGCTGTCCGACAAGATCGGCCGCAAGCCGATCATCATGGCTGGCCTGGCACTCGCCATCGTCACCTATTTCCCGCTGTTCAAGGCGCTGACCTGGGCTGCAAACCCCGCACTCGCCACCGCCCAGCAGAATGTTCGCGCCACTGTCACTGCCGCTCCTGGCGACTGCAAGTTCCAGTTCAACCCGGTGGGCACCGCGAAGTTCACCACCTCCTGCGATATCGCAACGTCCTTCCTGACCAAGAACTCGGTTCCTTACGACGTCGTCACCACAGCGGCGGCGGGCACCGCGGCCAGCGTCAAGATCGGCAACGAGACCGTCGAATCCTATGACGCGATCGCTGCCGGCGACACCGCCAAGGCCAAGGACGCAGCCTTCATAAAGGCGGTCAACATCGCCCTCCACGACAGCGGCTATCCGCTTGTCCGTGGTGCAAGCAAGGTTGCCGACCAGAAGCTGGACGCCTTCATCGCCGCCAACCCTGAGCTCAAGCTCGACGCAACCGCCATCCGCGCCGGTGAAAAGGTAACGGTCCCGGCCGCCCAGGCGATCAAGGACAAGATCGTCACCGCAGAAGAGGCAGCCAGCACTCCGGAAGTCGGCTTCTTCAACATCCCGGCCAGCGGCTCCTTCGCCATGGTCGCCGATCCAGCCGCAGTAAGTTGGCCAGGCGTCATCGCGATCCTGACCGTGCTGGTCATCTACGTGACCATGGTCTACGGCCCGATCGCCGCGATCCTGGTCGAGATGTTCCCGACCCGCATCCGCTACACCGGCATGTCGCTGCCTTACCACATCGGCAATGGCTGGTTCGGTGGACTGCTTCCTGCAACCGCATTCGCCATGAGTGCAGCAGCCGGCGACATCTACTACGGCCTGTGGTACCCGATCGCGATTGCCGCCATGACGCTGATCATCGGCACGCTGTTCGTCAAGGACACGCTCGGCACCGACCTCAACGCCAAGGATTGATCCTTAGCCACTGACGAAGAAAACCCGGCAGGTTCGCACCTGCCGGGTTTTTTATTGCTCCGGCCACCTGCATATTGCGGTGCGCCTAAAGCTCAGTTCGGCAGCGTCACTGCGGCATCAGCCGCTCCAGTTCGCCGAGCCGCTTCATCGCGGCCTGCTGCTGCAGCCAGCCATAATTGATGCCGCTGGCATTCAGCGTGCTTCCCGTCTGGAATGGAAACTGGTCGAAGTCCTGGAAGAACTCCTTGATCTTCCCCTGAATCGGCACCAGCAGCCAGATGTTTCGGGCGAGAAAGTCGATTGCCCCGCCTCCTTCCTCAAGGCCCCGTTCGTAGGGGTCCATCCTGAGATTTGTGATGAGCGCCCAGGCTGGCGTCTCCCGCACGCCGGTTGCGATGTTGCCGTGCGCGACAGCAAAGCTCAGTTTCCAGTCGTTCCAGCGTATGGCGTTGAGATTTCCGCCCTGGTCGAAATAGTAGATCGTGTCACGCGGCGGGTCCTTCGCTTCTCCCTTCAAAAGGCTGGTCAGGTCGTAGCCGTCGAGATGCACCTTGAAGGTCTTGGCGCCGGCGGCAAAGCCGCTCTTCATCTTCTCCTTGATGTCGGGCACCCCAGCCGCTGTTGCCAGTGTCGGCATCCAGTCCATCAGCGTGACCGGCTCGTTGATCTGCGTTCCCGGCTTCACGACGCCCGGCCAGCGCACCATCATCGGGATGCGGAAGCCGCCTTCCCAGGTGGTGCCCTTTTCGCCGTGAAACGGCGTCATGGCGCCATCGGGCCAAAGTGCTATCTCGGCGCCATTGTCGGTGGTGTAAACCACGATGGTGTTTTCCGTGATGCCGAGATCGTCAAGCTGCTGCAGGAGCTGGCCGACATGGCCGTCATGCTCGACCATGCCGTCGGCATGGATGCCCTTGCCCGTCTTTCCCAGCGAATCCGGCTTCAGATGGGTGAAGATGTGCATGCGGGTGGAATTGAACCAGACAAAGAAAGGCTTGTCGGCCTTGTGCTGGCGGTCGATGAAATCCTTGGCTGCCGCCAGGAACTCCTCGTCGATCGTCTCCATGCGCTTGGTCGTAAGCGGGCCGGTATCCTCGATCTTGCCGTCCGCGCTGGACTTGATCACGCCACGGGGACCGTACTTCTTCTTGAACTCGGGATCCTTCGGATAGAAATAGCCCTCGGGCTCTTCTTCTGCGTTCAGGTGGTAGAGGTTGCCAAAGAACTCGTCGAAGCCATGCTTGGTCGGCAGGTGTTCGTCATGGTCACCGAGATGGTTCTTGCCGAACTGGCCGGTGGCATAGCCTTGGGTTTTCATCACGTCGGCAATCGTCGGCATCCAGTCCTGGATGCCATGCGGGTCGCCGGGCATGCCGATCGTCAAAAGCCCGGTGCGGAATGGTTCCTGCCCGAGGATGAAGGAGGCCCGCCCGGCCGTGCAGCTCTGCTGGCCGTAGGAATCGGTGAAGATCGCGCCTTCGCTGGCGATCCTGTCGATGTTGGGCGTGCGGTAGCCCATCAGCCCCATCGTATAGGCGCTGATCTGGGGAACGCCGATGTCGTCGCCGAATATGACAAGGATATTCGGCTGTTTTCCGCTGCCACCGGTCTGCTGTTGCGCCTGTGCGCTTGGAACCGTGGTGCCAGTTGCAAATGCTGAAACAGCAGCAAGAGCCGTACCGGAAACAAGAAGATTGCGTCGCGTGAGTTGCGGTGAGGTCAAGGACTCCTTTGGCGAAGAGGCAGGTGCAATTCCAGTTTCATCCGCATGCATGCTCATTGGGGTCTCCTAGCTACCCCCGCCCAGGACGAATTCTGGTCTAATTTTTTGCCAACTGCAACTTTGGACCGGAGCCGGACATCAACTCCTGGTCGTAGTCCAAACGCGCCTCACGAAGAGAATGGATCCAGGCCAATCCTGCGTCTCGCTTGCCCCAGTTTCAGCCCTGGCGCTACGATTCTCTTGCTCTCCCCGCAAAGCCGTGTGACGATAAGTTTGACCGGGAGGAACACCAAAAACGTCATTGCCCGCGACGGCCGAACAGGCCGGCCGCCGCATTCAGGGAAAAATGCCTGAGTGGAGGTCAGCTTTCATGGGTAGTCGCGCCGGAGGAAGACGCACGGGACCGAAGTGCATTGCCATCGTCGGTCCCTTTGCCAGCGGTAAAACCACACTTTTTGAAGCCCTTCTCGCCCGCTCGGGCGCCATCCCCAAGCAGCAGCCGGTTTCGTCCGGCAGCACCGTCTCCGACCATTCCGCCGAGGCCCGGGCGCATGCCATGAGCGTCGAGGCGGTCTTCGCCACCACCCAGTTCATGGGCGAGAGCATCACCTTCGTCGATTGCCCAGGCTCGGTCGAGTTCGCCTTCGAGGCTGAACCGGTGCTTGCCGCCTGCGACCTCGCGGTCGTTGTCGTGGAGCCCGACGAGAAGAAGATCCCCGCTTTGCAGGTCATCATGCGCAAGCTCGACGAGCTCGGCATTCCCCGCATCCTGTTCCTCAACAAGATCGACAAGGCAACATCAGGCGTGCGCGACACGCTGAAGCTTTTGCAGCCGGTCAGCCGGGCCCCGCTTCTGCTGCGCCAGATTCCGCTGCGCAAGGACGGCGTCATCGTCGGCTCGATCGACCTGGCGCTCGAGCGCGCCTACATCTACCGCGAATATGCAGCGAGCGAGATCGCCGACATTCACAGCGACGACAAGGCGCAGGAACTCGAAGCGCGCTTCGCCATGCTCGAAACCCTTGCCGACCATGACGACCAGCTGATGGAACAATTGCTCGAAGAGATCGAGCCGCCCAAGGACGCGATCTTCGACGACCTCGCCGCCGATCTGCGCGACGGCACCGTTACCCCTGTGCTCATCGGCTCAGCCGAAAAGGGCAATGGTACGCTGAGGCTGCTCAAGGCCATTCGCCACGACGCACCCGATGTCGAGGCGACGCGCAAGCGCCTTGGCGTGAGCGACAGCAATACGTCCGTGGTTCAGGTGATGAAGACCATACATACCTCGCATGCCGGCAAGCTGTCGGTGTCGCGCATTCTCGCCGGTCAAGTCACTGATGGCTCCGAACTCTGGCTCAACGCAACCGACACCGCCAAGGTCTCGGGCATCTACCGCATGCTTGGCAAGGATCAGTCCAAGCTTGCCAATGCCGCTGCCGGCGACACGGTGGCACTCGGCAAGCTCGACAATGTCGCAACCGGCCAGACACTGACCTCGGCCAAGGGCGGCACCAAGCCGCTGGTCAGCCTTGCGCCGCCGAAGCCGGTCTACGCCTTCGCGCTTCGCCCCAAGGAGCGCAAGGACGAGGTCAAGATGTCGGCGGCGATCCAGCGCCTGGCCGAAGAAGACCCCTCGCTCACCTTGCACCACAATCAGGATTCTGCCGAGACGGTCCTGTCTGGCCATGGCGAGATGCATTTGCGGGTCGTGCGCGAGCGGCTCGAAGGCCGCAACCAGATCGCCGTCGAAGGCCATGCGCCGGCGGTTCCCTATCGCGAAACCATCCGCAAATCCGTCCAGCAGCGTGGTCGTCACAAGAAGCAGTCAGGTGGTCACGGCCAGTTCGGCGACGTCGTCATCGAGATCAAGCCGCTGCCACGCGGTTCGGGCTTCGAGTTCACCGACACCATCACCGGCGGTGTCGTGCCCAAGCAGTACATCCAGTCGGTTGAAGCAGGCGCGCGCGAGTTCCTGAAGATCGGCCCGCTTGGCTTTCCAGTTGTCGACATCGCGGTCAACCTGTCGGACGGCTCATTTCACAGCGTCGATTCCTCCGACATGGCCTTCCAGATGGCGGCCAGGATCGCGATGAAGGAAGGCATGCCAAGCTGTTCGCCGGTGCTGCTCGAACCTGTCATGAAGGTCGAGATCTTCACGCCTTCCGATGCCACCGCGCGCATCATCGCGCTGGTGCCGCAGCGCCGTGGCCAGATCCTCGGCTATGACGCCCGTTCGGGCTGGCCCGGCTGGGACGTGGTCGAAGCGACAATGCCGCAGTCGGAGATCGGCGACCTGATCATCGAGCTGCGCTCGGCAACCGCTGGTGCGGCCACCTACCACGCCGACTTCGACCATATGGCCGAGCTCACTGGCCGCCTCGCCGACGAGGCGATGCAGTCGGGCGGCAAGGCTGCGTGAGAGAATTCCCATGCCGGGCGATTATGGGTCGCCCGGTACTGGCTGGCAGCCTGTTCCGCCAGCCAGGCCGCCATCACGGCATGGATTCCCGACACTCTCCGCTCGTTTCACTCGCTCACGAGGTCGGGAATGACGGCCTTCATCTGCTGTTTCCGCCAAACGCCAACGTCGAATGCTGGTCGAGGCGATACCTGCGTTCCGTCATTCCCGACCTCGTGAGCGAGTGAAACGAGCGGAGAGTGTCGGGAATCCATGCCGTGACGGTGACGGTATCAATGCCCTTGGCGAATCCCTTGGGTTCGCCCTGCTGGACCACGAAGCCCACCGCTCGGTCATTATCAAAGTCTCGTGAGCGCTGCCCGACGAAGAAACATTCCCAGCTCGCATGCGTATGTAAAGGTATTACCGTTGATTTCGCATCCGGCCCGGCCGAACTTGCGGCCTGGCTGAGGGGAGAACCACTGACGGCATTCATACACCGCCGCCCATCCTGGGCGATTTCGGAAGCCTTGGCCACGCCCGAAGAGATATTCCTCAACCGCCGCACCATTCTCGCCGGCATGGGCCTTGGCCTCGCGGCCGCTGCCCTGCCCCGGGCCGCACGCGCCGAGGATGTCGACCCCACCAGCGATCTCTATCCCGCCAAGCCGAACGCAGCCTACAAGCTCGACCGTCCGCTGACGCCCGAAGAGATCAACGCCAACTACAACAACTTCTACGAATACGGCACCTACAAGGAAATCGCGGCCAACTCCCAGATGCTCAAGACGCGGCCGTGGGAGGTTCAGATCGGCGGCCTCGTCGACAAGCCGATGACGCTTGCCATCGACGACCTGATCCGCAAATTCCCGCTGGAGACGCGGCTTTATCGCCACCGCTGCGTCGAGGCCTGGTCGATGACCATTCCATGGAGCGGCTTTGCGTTGAAGTCGCTGGTGGCGCTTGCCAATCCGAAGGCAGACGCCAAATTCATCCGTTTCGAGACCTTCCTCGATCCGGACATGGCGCCCGGCCAGAATGACTTCGTCTATCCCTGGCCCTACATCGAAGGCGTCACCATCGAAGAAGCTGCGCTCGACTTGCCCTTCCTCGTCACCGGCGCCTACGACAAGCCGCTGGCCAAGCAGTTCGGCGCGCCGCTCAGGCTGGCGCTGCCGTGGAAATATGGCTTCAAGTCGATCAAGTCGATCCGCAAGATCGACTTCGTCGCCGAACAGCCGGTCGGCCTGTGGGAAGCGATCCAGCCGAGCGAATATGGCTTCTGGGCCAATGTGAATCCGGAGGTGCCACACCCGCGCTGGAGCCAGGCCAAGGAGCGCGTGCTGGCCACCGGCGAACTGGTGCCGACCCAGCTGTTCAATGGCTACGCGGCCGAGGTCGGCCAGCTCTATGCCGGCAAGGACCCGGCCAAGCTCTACATGTAAGCGGCAAGATCAGGCGAGCGTCAGGACAAATCAAAAGCGGCACTCGAGGAAATCCTCGAGCGCCGCTTTTTGCGGACCGTTCCGGGGAGGCGGGACGGCAGGTCCGCCGCTTCGTGGCCAACGTTTTGTTCCGTTGGCAATCTGCTGGACGCGGCGCGTTGCCTAAGCCTGGCACGTTCGGGTGATGCCCCCATCTCCCGGCGCGCCAATCACCGCGTCCACCTAAAAGCTAGGCGTGTCAGAGGCTTCGAGGAACGTTACCGGGGGTTACATGTCACTGTTACGCGGGCCGCTCGGAACGTCGGCCAGTGTCTCGGAGGCGAATTTCGGTAAGGGGATGCCCCGCTGCAACGGGCGAGAACATCCTCGCGCGTCCAAACAGATGGATGCGGCTCCAGCCTGAATTCAGGCAACAAAAAAGCCGGATCCAAGAAGATCCGGCTGAGTTTGATTGGAAGTGCCGATTAAGGCGAACCTCCAGAGGGGAACACTCAAGGGCGCTAATGGGAGGAGGAACGCGCCCCGGAGATGATCAATATATGTGCTCATCATGCCCAACAAACAAGCATCTATTTTGCATCGCACGCATGCAAAAAGACGCAGGCTGTGGTCCAACAATGTTAGAAGCCGAATAGGACCAGATTTCATGCCAAAAATCGCCTGTTTTCGATGCTGCAGCGCACGCTAACAGGCCATTTCCCAACAAAAACCCGAAGAAATCTACGCTGCAGTGCGATGCTGGCAAAGCGGGCACGACACGATCATTATTGATCATTGTTGCAGCGGAAGCCAGGCCAATAGGCAGCATGCCTGGGTTTCAGCCCTGCTGATGAAGAGGAGTGCACGCTTGCGCAAACCATCCGCCATCCTCGGCAGCGCCGTCTTCTTCGTTGCCGCACCGGGCGTGGTCGCCGGCCTTGTGCCCTGGCTTTTGACCGGCCGCTACGGCCTGCCCCTGGCACCCTGGCCGCTCGTCATTGCGGGTTCATGCCTCGCAGCCATCGGTCTTGGTGTGCTGCTGCATGCCTTCGCCCGTTTCGCGCTCGACGGCCTGGGCACCCCTGCCCCGATCGCGCCAACCGACAGGCTGGTGATCGGCGGTGTCTACCGCCATGTCCGCAATCCGATGTATGTCTCGGTGGTGTCGGTCATCCTCGGCCAAGCGCTGATCTTCGCCCACTGGCCGCTCGCGGCCTATGCCGCGATCATGGGGGCTACCATGGCAACCTTCGTGCGCATCTACGAGGAGCCGGTTCTCGCCCAGCGCTACGGCACGCAATACGAAACCTACCGCGCCAATGTTCCCGGCTGGCTGCCGCGCCTCACGCCCTGGCGTGGCGCCTAAAAAGCCCAGCTCCGCGCCTTGGCGATCACAAAGTCGCGGAACACATGCAGCTTGGCTTGATCGCGCATCGCATCGGGATAGGCGAAATAGGTGTCGAAGGACGGCACCTCGGTTTCAGGCAGAAGCTGCACCAGCCCGGCATCCTTGCCCACCACATAGTCTGGCAGCATGGCGATGCCGGCACCGGTCTGCACCGCCGTCTTGATCGACAGGATGTCGTTGATCTGCAGCGTCGGCACGCGCTGGCCGCCTTCAAAATCGCCCACCGTCTCCAGCCAGTTGAGCTCGCTCAGATGGGTCGGCACCGGCACGCCGAAAGTGACGATGCGATGGTTTGCGAGATCGCCGATGGATTCGGGCTTGCCGTATTTGTTGACGTAGGCCGGCGAGGCATAGAGGTGGAAATGCACGGTGAAAAGCCGGCGCTGGATCAGGTCCGGCTGCTGCGGCTGGCGCAGGCGGATGGCGCAGTCGGCCTGGCGCATGGTCAGGTCCAGCTCCTCATTGGCGAGGATCAGCTGAATGTGGATGTCGGGATAGAGCTCGAGGAATTCCTGGATGCGTTGCGTCAGCCAGCCGGCGCCAAGGCCGACAGTCGTCGTCACCTTGAGCACGCCTGAGGGCCTGTCCTTGGCCTCGGTCAGGCGGGTCTTGATCGTCTCGAGCTTCATCAAGACGTCATGCGCCGTACGAAACAGCATCTCGCCCTGTTCGGTCAGCACCAGCCCGCGCGCATGGCGGTGAAACAGCGGCACGCCGATGTCATGTTCGAGCGCACTCACCTGCCGCGAGATCGCCGACTGCGACAGCCTCAGTGTCTCCGCCGCATGCGTGAACGACCCAGCCTCCGCCGCTGCGTGGAACACGCGCAACTTATCCCAATCCAACGCCATTTTTCCCCTCTTATGTCAGGCGTTTGGTCGGCCTATTCGGCCGCTTCGCGATGCACTTCAATTCCGGCCAGGTACTTCTCCGCCTCAAGTGCCGCCATGCAGCCCAGGCCTGCCGCAGTCACCGCCTGGCGGTAGATGTCGTCGGTCACGTCGCCGGCCGCAAACACGCCCGGAACGTCCGTGCGCGTCGAGTTCGGCGCCGTCCAGAGATAGCCGTTCGGCTTCTGCTTGAGCTTGCCGACGAACAGCTCGACCGCCGGTGCATGGCCGATCGCCACGAATACGCCGTCGGTCGCCATCTCGGTGATCGCGCCGGTGTGCACGTTCTTGAGCCGGACACCGTTGACTGAAGGCGGCATCGGCTTCTGCGCCGGGGCACCTACGATCTCTTCGACGGCGTGATCCCAGATCACCTTGATATTGTCCTTGGCAAACAGCCGCTCCTGCAGGATGCGCTCGGCGCGGAAATGGTCGCGCCGGTGCACAACGGTCACCGTCTTGGCGAGATTGGCGAGATAGAGCGATTCCTCGACCGCCGAATTGCCGCCGCCGACCACCACAACATCCTTGCCGCGGTAGAAGAAGCCATCGCATGTCGCGCATGCCGAAACGCCAAACCCCTGGAACACCTGCTCGCTCGGCAGGCCGAGCCATTTGGCCTGGGCGCCGGTGGCGATGATTACGGCGTCTGCGGTGTAGACAGTGCCGGAGTCGCCCTTGGCACGGAACGGCCGCACGTCGAAATCGACCTCGGTGATGATGTCGTTGATCATCTCGGTGCCGACATGTTCGGCCTGTGCCCGCATCTGTTCCATCAGCCAGGGGCCCTGGATCGGCTCGGCGAAACCGGGATAGTTTTCAACGTCGGTGGTGATCATCAGCTGGCCGCCCTGCTGCATGCCGGCAACGAGCATCGGCTTGAGCATGGCGCGCGCCGCGTAGATCGCCGCCGTATATCCGGCGGGACCCGAACCGATGATGAGAACTGGCGCATGTTTGGCGGACATCGAAGGGCCTTCATGGTCATTGGAAAAAGCAGCACCCCGTCAATACAGGCTGCGGATCGTCCCTAATCTAGGTGTTCACCCATACCCCGCGCAAGGCGGCAAGATGTTACTCCCCCGAAAGCTTGACCTTGGCGCAACCTGCCCCATGGCGAGCACCGATTTCTGCGCTTGGGCTTCCCAATGGCTGCGAGTAGTTTAATTACGTGAATGCGCAAGATTCTTGCGCGAGTCCCGGAGCAAACATGCCCATCAAGGCCGATCTCGACGCCATCGACTGGAAGATCCTGCGCGAACTTCAAGACGATGGGCGGATGACCAATGTCGAACTGTCGCGCCGCGTCGGCATCTCGGCGCCGCCTTGCCTGCGCCGCGTCAAGCGCCTCGAGGACGAAGGCATCATACAGCGCTACCGCGCCCTGCTCAACGCGCCGGCACTTGGCATGGACGTGGTCGCCTTTTGCCTCGTCGGTCTCAATCGCCAATCCGAGGTCGACCTCAAGGCCTTTGCCGACCGCACGCGCGGCTGGCCCATCGTGCGCAGCGCCTGGATGGTCTCGGGCGAATCTGACTTCATGCTGCACTGCCTCGCCCCTGACCTCGGCACGTTCCAGACCTTCGTCATCGAGGAACTGACCTCTTCGCCGAATGTCGACACAGTCCGCACGGCACTCACCATCCGCCAGGTCAAGGATGACGGGCCGGTGGCGATTTAGCCGCTGCTCACGGCCATTGGCTGGCTCACTACGAGGATTGGTTCCCCTCTCCACCCAATGTGATCGGAACCGAGCGGAATACCGACTCGCGCTTGAAGATACGGGCGGCCTTGCGCAGGGGAGCCATGATATCTCGTCCGACGCGCTTGATTTCCCGCCACACCCTGGCCATGCCGCGCAGCCTCACGGATTTGGGATGGTTGCGATGGAAGCGCAGCCGCTCGCCGTCGATCTGGCTTGAAAGCCCGCTGCCTGCTTTCGTCTTCACGCCGGGTGCTGCCATATGCTGCACACAGATCGCGGGACTGAGCTGCAGCACAGTCAATTCGTCCAGCAGTCCGAGTTCGCGGGAAAAAAGGATCAGGTCGACCGGCTCGCAATGCTTCGCCGTGTAGGCAAGCAGCTGCACGGCCACCTTTTTCGAGATGAAATAGCCGGCGGTGCCGAAATGCCGCGACTTGAGCCGCCTCAATTGGTGGCCATGTGGTTGCCCCCAGACGGCAGCCGACATTTCGAGCTCGTTCAAGAAGGTCTCGGCCTTCACCAAATCCGCGCCCTTCGGAATCCAGTTCGCGCCCCGCAAGAACAGCGGCGCGTCGGCTGTAAGATGGATGTCGTCCTCGGCCACGAATGCCCACTCGTCGGTGCCTTGGACAATCAGTTCCCAGACCTTGCGATGGCTGAGCATGCAGCCGATCTCCGGCGGCGACAGCGACTTTTGACCGGAGGAAAGAGCGCGCCAGCGATCCAACTCGGCCTCATCCAGCCTGGACGCATCGACCGCCGCCACGCGGATGAGATCGAGCCCCTTGCCATCAATCTGCTGCCTGAACCACGACAGCCGCTCGGCGGCCCGGTCGAGGTTGATCAGGTAGATCTTCATTCGCGCTCCCCACCCGACGCGTACTAGCCGTTCGCCCACACCAGGTCATAGACCTCGCGCAGCCCAGCCGCCTCGTTCTCAAGCCGAAACCGCTTGGAGACGTCCTCAAGCCCGGCAGCGCCATGCGCTTCGGCAAGGGCCGGATCGGCGAGATAGGGTCGGATCGCCTCACGCAAGGCGACGCCGTCGCCAGCGGCAACAAAAGCGCCGGTCACGCCTGGTGTGACGATCTCAGAGTAAGAGCCGGCATCGCTTGCAACCACGGCCGTGCGCGAAGCCATCGCCTCAAGCGGCGTCAGGCCAAAGCCTTCATTGCGTGATGGCGCGACGTAGAGGCTCACCCGCCGGTACCACACGGCAACGTCGGGCACCTCGCCAAGCAACAGGATCCGCTCCGAAAGCCCGGCTGCGGCGATCCGCTGCCTGAGTTCGTCGGCGAAGCCCTTGTGCTCTGATGTCACCCGGCCAGTGATGACAGCCGTCCATTCCGGATGCTGGGGCAGAAGCGATATCATCGCGTCGACGAACAGGTCGGTGCCCTTCGAATGCCGGACGCGGCCGAAGCAACCGATGGCATATCTGCCGGGCAGGCCGGCAGCGGCGAATTCATCGTCAGTCGTGCGCGGGGGATGGAATTTGTCGAGATCGACCCCGTGCATCACCACCTTGTACGGCACTTCGAGAAAACGCCCCGACAGCCGGCTCGTCGCGATCACGCCGTCCATCTGGCGGATCAGCCATTTGGTGAAGGCCCTGTGGTCGCGCTGCGCGGCGGAAGTGAACACCAGCCTGAGCTGCGCCCGAAAGATGTGACGAAGGACAAGCCCGGCCACCATCTCTGTGTTGCGCCGCGCGTGCCAGATGCGCGGCCGCCTGGAAGCCGGCCGCTTGAGCAGCGACGGCAATTGCCACCAGCGCATCGTGGGCAGGGTCTCGGGCAGGCCGGGCCCGCACACGGCAATACCGAGATCGCGCGCCTGTACCGGCACCAGCTGCACGATGGTGCTGGTGACGCCTGAAAGCCGTTTTTTGAGATTGGGCGCGAGCACCTCGATGCGCGCCATGTCGACCGCGCCGGATTGTTCGGCGCGGTCAGCAGTCTCGATCTTCTTTGCCTGGTCCGGCATGGCGACGGCCAATGCCGTTCCGCGCCTCAGATGAACTGCACCTGGACGATCTCGTAGCCACGTGCGCCGCCCGGCGCGTTGACCTCGATAGCGTCGCCCACTTCCTTGCCGATCAGCGCGCGTGCGATCGGCGAGGAGATCGAAATGCGACCCGACTTCACATCGGCTTCCTGGTCGCCGACGATCTGATAGGTCTTCTTTTCCTCGGTGTCGTCGTCGAGGAGAACGACCGTTGCGCCGAACTTGATCTTGTCGCCATTGAGCTTGGTGACGTCGATCACCTCGGCGCGCGCGATATAGTCCTCGAGTTCGTTGACCCGGCCCTCATTGAGGCTCTGCGATTCTTTCGCCGCGTGATATTCGGCGTTCTCCGAAAGATCGCCATGCGAGCGTGCCTCGGCGATGGCCTCGATGATGCGCGGACGCTCTTCCTGCTGGCGCCAACGCAGCTCTTCCTTCAGCGCGACGAATCCACCCGCCGTCATCGGAACCTTGTTCATAGTCGACCTCTCCTGGCCTTTGCCGCGCGGCTTGCCTGTTGTTGCCGCGAGACACAAAAAAGAAAACGGTCCGGCAGCCTCGGCTAACGGAACCGTCTCACCTCTATCTCCGGCGAATATAGCAATCCTGTCGCAGAATTCACGTCAAAAAATTCGTTTACCACCACTGAGCTGTTTGTAGCGAAAACCTGGCGCCGCTTTCCTTCACCCGCTTGTGATTGAAACTGCACCGCTTTGATGCTCTGTCATGGTTGCCACTCCCGCCTTCGCACCTATGTCGGAGCAATGACCTTGAAGCCCTTTCTCTACGCGCTCGCCTTCATGCTTTTTGTTTCGCCAGCCCTTGCCCAGAGCCGCGATTTGGACACGCAAAAGGTCAAGGTTCGCGCCGATGTCGTAACAAAGGACCTCGAACACCCCTGGGGGCTCGCCTTCCTTCCCGATGGTGGCGCTCTCGTCACCGAGCGGCCCGGCCGCATTCGCATCCTCACCAAATCTGGCCTGTCAAAACCGGTGGCAGGCGTGCCCAAGGTCGCGGTCGGCGGCGAAGGCGGGTTGCTCGACATCGCGATTGCCAGAGATTTCGAAAAATCCGGCACGATCTTCTTTGCCTATGCCGAGCCGGGCAAAGGCGGCGCCAGCACGGCGGTCGCCCGCGCAAGGCTGGTGCGCCGCGGCGCCAATCCCCGCCTCGAAGACGTCAAGGTGATCTTCGCCGTCGCGCCCAAATCGCAAGCCAGCGTGCATTTCGGCTCGCGGATCGTCGTCAACGACGATGGCACGCTGTTCATCACGACAGGCGACCTTGGCCAGCGCGACCGCGCCCAGGATATGCACGATGCCGCAGGCGCGGTCGTCCGCATCAAGCCCGACGGCTCGATTCCCGCTGACAACCCCTCGCCCGACGGCAAGAAAATGGCGCCCGAGATCTGGTCGAAAGGCCACCGCAACATTCAGGGCGCGGTCATCGATCCGGTGATGGGCGGCCTGATCACCGTCGAACATGGCGCCAAGGGCGGCGACGAGGTCAACCATCCCGAGGCTGGCAAGAACTACGGCTGGCCGGTCATCACCTACGGCGTCGACTATAACGGCAAGAAAATCGGCATCGGCACCGCAGCACCCGGCTACGAACAGCCGCTTTTTTACTGGGATCCTTCGATCGCGCCTTCAGGTCTTGCGAGCTATCAAGGCAAGATGTTCCCCGAATGGAAGGGCGACCTTTTGGTCGGCGCGCTGAAATTCGAGCTGTTGAGCAGGCTTCACCGCGACGCCAAGGGCAAGATTCTGAGTGAAGAGCGCATGTTCGAAGGCGCGTTCGGCCGCATCCGCGACGTCGTCGAGGCGCCCGACGGCTCGGTCTGGCTTTTGACCGACGAGGACAATGGCATGATCATGCGCCTGTCGAGGGCGGATTAGGGGAGTAAGGCAATAGGGCAGTAAGGCAGTAGGGCACATTCCGCTACTGCCCTATTCCCTTATTGCCCTACTGCCTTCCCGCCTTATTAGCCCCTCAAATACGCCTCGATGTTTTCCTCCAGCATGCCGTATTCGCGGCAGCCCTTGCCGCAGCGCTTTTCGATCTCCGATAGCTGCACGCGTGCGGCGGCAACGTCGCCGAGCATCAGATGGGCCTCGCCCATATATTCGCGCACCAGCGTGTAATCGGGATTGTTGCGCAGCGCTTCCTGGTAATAGCCAAGGCCCACCAGCACGCGTCCTGCCTTGCGGTGGGAATAGCCGAGATAGTTGAGGATGCGCGGGTCGGTCTTGTCGGCGGCAAGCGTCAGCACCTTGATCGCCTCGTCGTACTTGCCGTTCATGGCAAGCGCGCGCCCGGTTTCATAGATGCTGTTGTCGTCGAGCATGCCTGCCTTGGCAGGTTCGCACTTCTGGGTCTTCTTGTTGTAGATGAAACCAGCTTTGCACGCAGGCGGGGTCGAGCCACCGCTGTCGGCTGCAAGCACCGGCGCTGCAAACAACGGCAGCGCCACCACGGCACCTGCCACAAGCATCATATATCGGGACTGCATAGCCACCTCCTGAGATTGCCCTAACGTAAGCTAACGCATTCCAGGTCGGATTTCATCCGGGTGAGATGCAATCGGCACCGAGGGACGGCGAGCAATCGTCGCCATCCCGTCGGAATAAAGCCTCACCCCTTCAGATAGGTCTCAATCTGCTCCGACAGCAGGCCGTATTCGCGGCAGCTCGTCCCGCAGCGCTGTTCAATTTCGTTCAGCTGCAGCCGCGCACCGGCGACATCGCCAAGCGTCAGGTGAGCTTCGCCCAGGTATTCGCGGACGGGCATGTAGTCGGGATCGTTGAGGATCGCTTCCTGATAGTATCCCAAACCGACGAGAATCCGGCCGGCCTTGCGGTGGGAGTAGCCGAGATAGTTGAGAATACGCGCGTCGGTCTTGTCGGCGGCAAGCGTCAGCACCTTGATCGCGTCGTCATACTTGCCGTCCATGGCGAGCGCGCGACCAGCCAGATAAAGGCTGTTGTCGTCGATCATGCCCGCCTTGGGCCGCTCGCATTTTTTGGTTCTTGCGTTGTAGATGAGACCTGTACGGCACTTGACCTGGGTACTACCGCCGCCACCGCCGCCGCCTCCCCCACCGCCACCACCTCCTCCGCCTCCACCGCCGCCGCCATCAGCCGATAGGACGGGAACTGCGAACAACGGCAGTGACACGAGCGCGCTTGCCAGAAGCTTCAGATATCGGACTTGCATGGTTAACCTCCACCATTGGGCCCCTCGGCAAGGTCAACGCGCTGGCGGCGGCAATTCGTCCGGCCAGAGCACCAGAAACGATGAACGCCCGCGGTTTTCGAGACAGCGAAAGAACCGCAGGCGCCTGGATCAAGTATCCTAGAGCATGATCCCGAAAAGTGGGTACCGGTTTTCGGAAAGGATCATGCTCCACCAAAAAGATAGAGCCCCATTCCGATTCAATCGGAATGGAACAGGCTCTAGGTCTTCACGTAGCTGTGGATCTGCTCCGACAGCAGGCCGTATTCGCGGCAGGTGACACCGCAACGATTGGCGATCTCGGTCAGCTGCGCCCGAGCGCCGGCGACATCGCCGAAGGTCAGATGCGCTTCGCCGAGATATTCGCGGACGGGCATGTAGTTGGGATCGTTGAGGATCGCTTCCTTGTAGTAGCCCAAGCCGACCAGCGTTCGCCCGGCCTTGCGGTGCGAATAGCCGAGATAGTTGAGGATGCGCGCGTCGGTCTTGTCGGCTGCGAGCGTCAAAACCTTGATCGCATCGTCATATTTGCCGTCCATGGCAAGCGACCGGCCAGCCAGGAACAGGCTTTCGTCGTCGATCATGCCAGCCTTTGGATGTTCGCATTTCTTGCTTCTGATATTGTAGATAAAGCCCGTACGGCATTTGACCTGGGCGCCGCCGTTGCCGCCGAAGATACCGCCGCTGCCGAAGAGACTGCCGCCGCTACCGCCGGACATGCCATTTCCACCGCCACCGCCGCCGGACATGCCATTTCCACCGCCGCCACCGCCGGACATGCCATTTCCACCGCCGCCACCGCCACCACCTCCTCCACCGCCGCCGCCACCTCCTCCACCGCCTCCGCCACCGGACGAAAGCACAGGAGCCGCAAACAGCGGCAATGACACGAGCACAGTTGCCAGGAGTTTCAGATATCGGGTTTGCATGGTTTAACCTCCACCATTGCGTCCCCTCGGCGAGGTCAACGCGCTGGCGTCGGCATTTCGTCCGGCATCAGCCGCGGAAAATCAACGCCGCTCCACCAGCGATCAAAGCAAAGCCCATCGCGTGGTTCCAGGTGATGCCTTCCTTGAGGTAGAACACCGAGAAGATGACGAAGACGGAAAGCGTGACCACTTCCTGTATCGTTTTCAGCTCGGCTGCCGAATAAACCTCGTGGCCGATGCGGTTGGCCGGCACCGCCAGCCAGTATTCGAAGAACGCGATCAGCCAGCTAAAAATGACCGCCGCATAGAGTGGGGCCGCCTTGAACTTGAGATGCCCGTACCACGCGAAGGTCATGAACACGTTGGATGCGATGAGCATCAAAACGGGAAAAACCTTGGGCGAAAGCAGTGAAGCCATGGGGAAATACCGGATGTGGAGGGGAGGAAGGCGCGCTATATCCGCCTCTCCTAATGTCATGTCAACCATAACAACCACGCCGCGAATATCGAGGCAGTGACGTTGCCGCCAAATGCGCTATCATCAGTGCGGGGGAGGCAACCAGGAGCACGCTCGTGCAGCAGCGGCGCGACAAAGAATGGGACCTGTCCATCGGACCGGACACGGTACGTTTGTTCATACTCAAGGCCAAGGCGATCAGCGCCGGCGTCAACGAGGACTATGAGGACGGCGCCGAGCACGAGATCGAATATGACGGCGGCACCCGCGACAATCATCATCACGACGGGCTCGCCGAGGAGGAGGAAGAAAACCTCACCGAAAAAGAGCTGCACGAGCTGATCAGCGATCTCAATGTCGATGAGGCGGCCGAACTCGTGGCGCTGGCCTGGCTCGGGCGCGGCGACTACGACGCATCGGAGTGGCAGGACGCCGTCGCCGAAGCGCGGGCGCGCAGCAACCGGCGCACCGCCAAATACCTGCTTGGCATGCCGATGCTGGGCAACTGGCTCGAAGAAGGTCTGGACGCGCTGGGGGCCTGACCTGCCCTTTTCGACCGTCCGATGACACCGGCGTCACCGAAAGTGATGCGATCTGCCCGGCCTTCCAGGCAACCGGTCAGGGGTGCTTGCCGTTGACGGCGATGCATTTCAGCAGACTTCACCACCCATCGCTGTTTTTGATCCTCGCTTTGGCGACCTTGCCACAGCTAGCCTACGCCCGCCCGAAAGCGATCGACCTGCCCGACCGAGGTCCGGTGCCCCAATTCGCGCCGGCTCCCGCCGTGCCCGTGTCTTCGCCTGCCGCCAAGCCTTCTGAGCAAGCCTCGATCCCCATTCCGCAGGCCCGCCCCGATTTGCCCAAGGCTCCCGACAAGGGATTCATCGGTCCTCCTGCACCAAAAATGCTGCCCGACCAGCGCTCGAATGCTCCTCGGCCAGCCGCCATGCCCATCGAAGAGACAGCCTGCCGCACGCGCCTGAAGGTACTCGGAGCGCAGTTCGAAGAGTTTGTGGCACAAAGCGATGCAAAGGGCTGCGCCCTGCCCTTTCCCCTCAAGCTGAAGCGGCTGTCGCGCTCGATCGACATCGAGCCCGACGCGGTCATCAACTGCGCCACCGCAGAAGCAGCCTCTCGCTTTGCGACCGATGTGATAGAACCAGCCGCAAAGACCGCATTCGGCGAAGATCTGACAACGATCGACCAAGCCTCAGCCTATGTCTGCCGGCCGCGCAATGGCACCAGAAAGCTGTCCGAACATGCCTTCGGCAATGCGCTCGACATTGCCCGCTTCACCCTTTCCAAGGGCACCGCCATCGAAGTCGAACCGGCACCACCCGAAAAGAACGCGAAGTTCCTGGCTTCAATCCGCAAGGCTGCCTGCGGTCCGTTCAAGACGGTGCTCGGCCCCGGCAGCGATGCCGACCATTCGCTGCACTTCCACCTCGACCTCGCGCCTCGGCGCAATGGCGGCACCTTTTGCCAATGACGCCCCATTTCCGCCGCAGCCGTAAATGGGGCTGCTGATCTTTCCTTTACCCTTGCCAGCTAGACTCTAGCCCTACCGGGACAGGAGCCTCGCATGGCCGCAGATTCGCGCGCCGCCATCGCAACCACCACATCGCTGCGCCGCATCTCGCGCCAGCGCGCCCTGCTGCTCGCCACGACGCTGGTGATCGCAGGCCTCGGCGTGAGTTCCTGCACCACCGGCGACGTATTCGCGCTCCAGCCGGCCGTTGATGTCGGCTCGCAGACAGCCTCCTTGCCCGTGGTCGAGGTCGCGCCGCAATCAGCGCCTGTTGCCATGGCTGCAGCGCCGCAGCCCGACATGACGATGATGGCCACCGCGCCCCAGGCTATCGAGCCGACGCTCGACGCCCAGGCCGAAGCGATACCTCAAATCACCACCGCAGCACCGCCACCCGTCCAGACCGCAGCCCTGGTTCCGGCGCGCGGGCTGCAGACATTGGTGCCATCCAATCCCTACATGGTCGCTTATCCCAAGCTCGACGATCCCTCCAACAAGCCGCAGACAGCACCAATGCGGCCCGCCGTCATGCCTGCCGACGAGGTCGACTGCCGCGCCGACTTGAAGAAGCTCGATGTGCAATATCGCGACCTGCCGCCGATCAGCGACGGCGCGGCCTGCGGCATCGACTACCCGGTCAAGGTCTCGGCCATCGGTTCGGTACAGATGAAGCCCGCCGCGACCGTCACCTGCGCCATGGCGGCGAGCTTCGCTGCCTGGACCAAGCGCGACCTGGTGCCGGCAGCCCGCCTGCGCTACTTCTCCGGCGTCAAGACCATCCACCAGGGCTCGAGCTATTCCTGCCGCAAGATCGCCGGCTCGCGCACCTTGTCGGAACACGGCAAGGGCAACGCGCTCGACATCATGCGCATCGAACTCAACAGCGGCCGCGACATCGACGTGAAGAAGCCCGGCCTGTTTGCCTTCCGCACCCGAGGCTTCCTCAACACCATTCGCGCCGACGGCTGCAGCTATTTCAACACGGTGCTCGGCCCCGGCTACAATTACGACCATCGCAACCACTTCCATTTCGACATCAAGCAGCGCCGAAACGGCTATCGCGCCTGCCGCTAGTCTCGATAGCCTGCCGATAGGGCATAACCAACCCAGGGTTTGCCCCTTCATCGAATTCGCGATAAAAAGTCGGTTCAATCCATTTGCGACGGCTGCATCCGATGGCGGGGAAACTGCGTAGACAGGCGACCCTGTGGTTTGCGGCCCTTTGTGCGGCCTATCTTGGGCTTGCCTATTTCGCCGCGCCGGAATTCTGGTCCTTCCACATCCTGCGCGACGACCTCAAGCCTGCCGCCCTGATGACGACCACCCCTGATGGCATTCCCGGCGACCCCATCAATATCAGCCTGGTGGGCACGGAAGAAGATGTCATCGAGGCCTTCGCTGCAGCGCATTGGGACCGCGCAACCGGCCTTTCCGTGAAATCCGACATCAAGATCGGCGAAAGCGTGCTGCTTGACCGCCCTGACGTCAACGCCCCTGTTTCAACGCTGCTGTTTGACGGTCGCCGCGAGGACCTCGCCTTCGAAAAGCCGGTTGGCAAAAGTGCTGACCAGCGTCACCACGTCCGCCTCTGGGTGACATTTAGGCCGGGTACTGACGGCCGGCCGACCTGGTACGGTTCGGCGAGCTTCGATCGCGGCGTCGGTCTCAGCCACGACACCGGCCAGATCACGCACCACATCGCACCCGACATCGACGCCGAACGCGATTCGCTGATCCACGATCTGACCGCTGCCGGACAAACCGAGTCGGTCACAATGATTCCCGGCATCGGCTTCACAAGCGCTGGCCGCAACGGCGGCGGCGATCCCTATTTCACCGACGGCAAGGTCCAGATGGCTGTCCTGGTGCCCCACAAGTAGCGCCGCCGTCCAAACAGGACTGCCAAACTGTATTTTCGCTACCGTCCTTTCGAAGGGGCGGAAGGAATGCTATGCAGCGACCATCATGTTATATGCTGAAATCGGTATCGTGGTCGTCCTCATCTGTGTGAACGGCCTTCTGGCAATGTCCGAGCTTGCCATCGTTTCTTCCCGCCCGGCGCGCCTCAAGGCGATGATCGACCGCAACGTCAAGGGTGCCGGCCGCGCGCTTGAATTGGGTGCCAACCCGGGCAAATTCCTGTCGTCGGTGCAGATTGGCATCACGCTGGTCGGTGTGCTGTCAGGCGCCTTTTCCGGCGCAACGCTTGGCCAGCGGCTGAGCGGGCTTCTCGGCGAATACGGCATGCGCGCCGGTCTCGCCGATGCATTTGGCGTCGGCATCGTCGTCGCCATCATCACCTATGCCTCGCTGATCATCGGCGAACTGGTGCCCAAGCAGATCGCCCTGCGCGACCCCGAAGGCGTCGCCTCGCGCGTCGCCCCCGCAATGTCGCTGCTCGCCAAGGTCGCGCTGCCGCTGGTCTGGCTGCTCGACATTTCCGGCCGTTCGGTGCTGTGGCTGCTTGGCCAGCGCGGCGAAAGCGAAGAAAAGGTCACCGACGAGGAGATCAAGATGCTGGTCGCCGAGGCCGAGCATCACGGCACCATCGAATCCGACGAGCGGCGCATGATCGCCGGCGTCATGCGCCTGGGCGACCGCGCCGTGCGCGCCGTCATGACCCCGCGCACCGAGGTCGACTGGATCAATCTCCAGGCAGACGAGGCCGTGACCCGCAAGCTTTTGATGGAAACCCAGCATTCGCGCCTGCCGGCAGGCGAAGGTTCGGTCGACGCCATGGTTGGCGTCGTCCAGACGCGCGAACTGCTCGCCTCGCTGCTTGCTGGCCGCGCCTTCGACCCGCGCAAGCATGTGCGCACCGCCCCCATCGTCCACGATCAGGCCGATGCGCTCGACGTGCTCGCAACGCTCAAGCAATCCGATGTGCCGATGGCGCTGGTCCATGACGAATACGGCCATTTCGAAGGCGTCGTTTCGCCAGCCGACATTCTCGAAGCCATCACCGGCGTATTCCGTTCCGACCTCGACGAAGACGATGTCGACAACGCCGTCCAGCGCGAGGACGGGTCTTGGTTGCTCGCCGGCTACATGCAGGCCGACGAAATGGCCGACCAGCTCAACATCGACCTGCCGGAAAACCGCGACTACGAGACCGTCGCCGGTTATGTGCTGTCGCACATGCACCACCTGCCCGCGACCGGCGAATGCGTCGACGCACAGGGCTGGCGCTTCGAGGTCGTCGACCTCGACGGCCGCCGCATCGACAAGGTTTTGGCTTCCCGCCTGCCCGGCAGCCAGCGCGAGCCGGTAAGGTAAGGTATTCGCTCAGATACGTCTGGACCTATGCAGTCACGGCTGCATAGGTGCCTTCGTCATCCTCGGGTCGAAGCGCTAGCGTTAGCGAGTGCGGATATCCCGGGGATCCATGCCGTGACCGGGCAACTGCTCTCAAATCGCCCGGCCCACAGGCATGAAAAAGGGCGGCTCGAGGCCGCCCTGAAATTCCTTGGGAGAAAATTCGCTGCTCAGGCAGCCTTGGCTTCTTCGGCAAGCACGTCCGCTTCACGCGCGATCTTCAGCGCCTTGGCCCACCAGGTGATCTCTTCGACCAGCCCGTTGGCCGCCTGGTTGAGGTGTTCGAAGTCGGAGAGCTTCTTTTCGCCCTGGCGAACCGCCAGGAAGTCGGCCCAGACGATGTGGACGGCGGCCTTTGTCGGCGCCATCTGAAGTTCCACCGCATGCATGCGCAGCTGCTCGACGGCACGCGCGCCACCGACACCACCATAGCCGACGAAGCCAGCGGGCTTCTTGTTCCACTCCTTGGCGGCATAATCGAGCGCGTTCTTCAGCACGGCGGTCGGGCCATGATTGTATTCGGCGGCGGTGAAGATGAAGCCGTCGAACTCGGCGACCTTCTTTTGCCAGCGCTGGGCGACGTCGTTCTGGGACGGCACCCAGGCGGACGAGGCCACTTCGTCGAAGAAGGGCAGCGGGAAATCTCTGAGGTCGACGATTTCGACCTCGATATCGCCGTGGGATTTTGCGATCTTGGCAATCCACTCGACCGGCGTGTCTGCAAAGCGTGCGGCGCGCGTCGAGCCAACGACGATGGCAATCTTGGGTTTGGACATGGCAGGAACCTTTCGGGCGTGAGTATCGAAGCGATACTGGTAACTAATGGATACCGACGCTATATAGGTGACTGAAAAACACCTGCACAAGGAGGCACTTTTTTGATACCGAGGCACCCGCACCGCACCGAGGATTGCCGTGCCGTCAGCGATATTTTGCAGCGTGTCGGCGACAAATGGACCGTGCTCGTCGTCGGCAAGCTCGGCGATGGACCGATGCGCTTCAACGAGTTGCGCCATGGCATCGGTGGCATTTCGCAAAAGATGCTGACCACCACGCTGCGCGGGCTCGAGCGTGACGGCTTCGTCACCCGCACCGTGTTTCCCACAATCCCGCCGCGCGTCGATTATGAACTGACCGATCTCGGCCGCGAGCTGCTCGTTCCCGTCAACGCGCTTGGCGAATGGGCGCGACTCAACCAGCGCCGCGTCGCCGAGGCACGGACGAAGTTCGACGCTGCGGCTGAGTAAGAGGCCGACATTAGGTGCACATGGCGTTGCCCCAGCGCAGTTTTATGGCTGGTTTTGCGCAACAGGGTAACGGTCGGAGACTGGGCGAACACTTAGACTGCTCATCAGGCGTCTGCCTGAACCGTCTATGGCTTCCTTGATGTCACGGCATGGATTCCCGACACTCTCCGCTCGCGCTGCTCGCTCACGAGGTCGGGAATGACGGAGCGCAGGGCCTGTTCCTTGGTGGGAATTTTCGGCCAACCCAAAATCCTCATGGTGAACCTGTCGAACCATCGGATTTTGGGTCAGCTGCACGAAGCGCCTCCCATGGTGCTCTTGTGGTTCGACAGGCTCTCTATGAGGGCTACTGGGAGCGTCCCGCGAGTCATCGACGTTGGAGACTATAGAAAACACCCCTGCGTTCCGTCATTCCCGACCTCGTGAGCGAGTGAAACGAGCGGAGAGTGTCGGGAATCCATGCCGCGACTGTGACGAAACCAGATTCGGCCCAGGAAACGGCGTCGAGGCGCATCGCCATGGGCCGTCAAGGCCACATGTTCCCATGATGACGTGCGAGTCGCAGCGGAAGCGGCTAGGCAGCGCGCCCCACTCTACTCCGCAGGCACAGCCTTCGGCTTGCCCTCGCCATCCAGCGCCACCATCACGAAATCGGCGTGGGTTACCTTCTCCATCAGGTCGGAGAGGTAGCGCTGCGCCCAGGCCTCGACCTTGAGCGTCATCGAGGTGCGGCCGACGCGCTCGACATGGGTGTAGATGCACAGCGTGTCGCCGATCTTCATCGGCTTGGCGAAGGCCATTTCCTTGACCGCCGCCGTCACCACGCGGCCACGGGCACGCTCGGCGGCACGGATGCCGCAGGCAAGGTCCATCTGCGCCATCACCCAGCCGCCGAAGATGTCGCCGGCCGCGTTAGCGTCCGATGGCATGGCCAGCGTCCTGAGTGTCAGTTCGCCGTGCGGCCGGCCGTCCGCATACTGCACCATCGCCTTGCTCCCAGGATTCGAATCTAGCTCAACCCGTATCGTCCGGGCCGCGCGGGCGTCAACACCGCTTGGCCTGTCAAAAGCCGTCGCATATTTCACAGGCCATGCCGTAACCTCCGGTGATGCTCGCCTGGGGCAGCGCTAGTCTTGCCCGACATCAAATGCCATCCGGGCGGCCAGCATTTCCATGCAGACTTACGATTTCATTGTTGTCGGCTCTGGCTCTGCCGGTTCTGTCGTTGCCGAGCGCCTTTCCGCCAGCGGCCGCCACTCCGTGCTGGTGCTCGAGGCAGGTGGCAGCGACCGCCGTTTTTTCGTCCAGATGCCGCTCGGCTACGGCAAGACCTTTTATGATCCAGCGGTGAACTGGAACTATGCCGCCGAGCCAGATCCGGGTCTCGCCGGCAATGCCGATCACTGGCCACGCGGCAAGATCCTGGGCGGATCGAGCTCGATCAACGCCATGGTCTGGATCAGGGGTGCGGCCGAGGATTTCGATGCCTGGCGCGACGCCGGCAATCCCGGCTGGGGCTTTGACGACCTGCTGCCCGCCTTCAAGGCGATCGAAGACAATGAAGCCGGCGGCAACGCACTGCGCGGCAGTGGCGGTCCGATCCACGTCACCGACAACAGGAAGAAGGTTCATCCCCTTACCCACCGCTTCCTCGCGGCGAGCCAAAGGGCCGGTCTCGCGCTGAATCAAGACTTCAACGGTTGCTCTCAAGAGGGTGTCGGCGTTTATCAAATCACCACCAGGGGTGGCCGCCGCATGTCCGCCGCCCGCGCCTTCCTGCGTCCCGCAATGAAGCGGACCAATGTCAGGGTCGAGACCAACGCGCTGGCGACAAAAGTCCTGATCGAAGGCAACCGCGCGGTCGGCGTCGAATATCTGCAAGGCGGCAAGAAGTTCACCGCCCGCGCCGGCCGCGAGATCATCCTCTCCGGTGGCTCGATCAACTCGCCGCAACTGCTGCAGCTGTCGGGCGTCGGGCCAAAAACCCTTCTTGGCGAGCTTGGCATCCCGATCGTCCATGCCGCCGAGCAGGTCGGCCGCAATCTGCAGGACCACCAGGGTATCAACTACACCTGGAAGGCCAAGGTGCCGACGCTCAACCAGATCCTGCGCCCCTGGTGGGGCAAGCTTCTGGTCGGCATGCAATATCTCGCTTTGCGCACCGGCCCGCTGTCGATGAGCATGAACCAGGGCGGCGGCTTCTTCCGCTCCGACCCCACCCGCGCGCGGCCCAACATGCAGCTCTATTTCCAGGTCTTTTCCACCGTCCTGCCCAAATCAGGCGAGCGCCCGATCCTGTCGCCCGACCCCTTCCCCGGCTTTTCCATCGGCCTGTCCAACTGCCGGCCCTCGAGCCGAGGCGAGATCATGATCCGCTCGGCTAATCCGACCGTTCATCCCCGCATCACCGTCAACGCCTATTCGACCGAGACCGACGTCTCGGAGATGCTCGACGCGGTCAAATTCCTGCGCAAGCTGGCTTCGATGCCGGAGATAGCCGACGTCATCGCCGAAGAGGTTTTACCAGGCCCCTCAATCACTTCCGACCCGGACTTGATTCAGGATTTCCGCAAGCGCTCCGGCACGGTTTACCACCCTGTCTCAACCTGCCGCATGGGGCCGGACCCGCGCAACTCGGTCGTCGACCCGCGCCTGCGCGTGCATGGCCTTTCAGGCCTGCGCGTCATCGACGCCTCGATCTTCCCCGACAACATCACCGGTAACACCAACGCCGCGTCGATCATGACCGGCTGGAAAGGCGCTGAGATGGTGCTGGAGGATGTGGGTGACTAGTTTCGAGCGTTCGCGCAGCGCCTGACGTCAAAGAGATTACGCTACCGGGAGGAAGCCAGATGAAAATCACCGACGTCAAAACCTTCGTGGTCAACAACCCGCCGCCCGGCATCGGCGGCAAGTACTTCATCTTCGTCAAGCTCACCACCGATGGCGGCGTCGTCGGTTATGGCGAGGCCTACAACGCCACCTTCTCCGCCCATGTCACGGCGCGGATGATCGAGGACATGGCCGAGCGATATCTGCTGGGACAGGACCCGCACGATATCGAGAACCTGTTTCGCCGCTGCTATTCCTCCGGCTTCACCCAGCGGCCCGACGTATCGGCCATGGGCTGCTTCTCGGCGCTGGAAATGGCCTGCTGGGACATCATCGGCAAGGAGGCCAACAAGCCAGTCTACAAGCTGCTCGGCGGCCAGGTGCACGAGACGCTGCGCTCCTACACCTATCTCTACCCGCATTCCGGCAGCGTCCACACCGAGGACGTAGCACCCAAGAACGTCTACAACGACCCTGACATGGCCGCTGAATGCGCAGCGCTTTATGTGAGCCAGGGCTTCAACGCGGTGAAGCTGGACCCCGCCGGCCCCTACACCGCCTTTGACGGCCATCAGCCGCGACTGATCGACATCGACCTGTCGGCGCGCATGATGAAGGCGATCCGCGCGGCCGTCGGCACCCGCGCCGACATATTGTTCGGCACCCACGGCCAATTCACCGCCTCAGGCGCGCTGCGCATGGCGCGCGCCATCGAACCCTATGATCCCTTGTGGTTCGAGGAGCCGGTGCCGCCTGACATGCCCGAGGTGATGGCCGAGGTCGCGCGCGGCACCTCGATCCCCATCGCCACCGGCGAGCGGCTGACGACAAAATTCGAATTCGCTCGCGTCATCGAAAACCGCGCCGCCGCCATCCTGCAGCCCGACCTTGGCCGTTCGGGCGGCATCCTCGAGACCAAGAAGATCGCCGCCATGGCCGAGGCCTACCACATCCAGGTAGCACCCCACTGCTATTGCGGACCGATCGTCGGCGCCGCCAACATCCAGCTCGCGGTCACCTTGCCCAACTTCCTCATCCTTGAATCGCTCAGGCAATGGGACGGCTTCCACGCCACGCTTTTGAAGAAAAAGATCGAATGGCAAGATGGCCACGTCATCCCCTCGAAAGAGCCTGGCCTCGGTGTCGAACTCGACGAAGCAGTGTGCGAGGCCAATCCCTATGACGGTTCCCATCTGCACCTGCAGATGGCGCAAACGCCGCTGATGCCATGACAAAACCCTTCGCCTACGCCTTTATCGGCCTCGGCCATCTCGGCGCCAATCTGGCAACCAGCCTGCTGCGTAACGGCTTTTCGGTCACCGTCTTCGATCGCGACCCGGCCGCCGTCGCCCGCCTTGTCGCGCTCGGCGCCACCGCAGCTATCAGCCCTGCCGACGCAGGAGCCCGCGCTGGCAACGCCATCACCTGCCTGCCCTCGCCCAGGGTCAGCGAAACTGTGCTGGCAGGTGTGGACGGGCTGCTTGCCGGCCTGCCCAAGGGCGCCACCTGGATCGAAATGTCGACCAATGGCCGCGATGACATTCTGCGTCTTGCCGACCTTGCCGCTGAAAGCGGCGTCTATACGCTCGAATGCCCTGTTACCGGCGGCGTTCATCTCGCAGCTTCAGGAAACATCACCGCGCTGGTCGGCGGCGACCCGACCCTTTACGCGCGCCACCGCACAGCCATCGAGGCGATGTGCGCGCGCTCGTTCCTGATGGGGTCGATCGGCTCGGCGGCGGTGATCAAGGTGATCACCAACATGCTGGCTTTCATCCATCTTGTCGCCGCCGGCGAGGCGCTGATGCTCGCCAGGAAAGGCGGGCTCGACCTCGCCCAAGCCTACCACGCGATCGCTGCCTCTTCCGGCAACAGCTTCGTGCATGAGACCGAAAGCCAGCTCGTGCTCAATGGGTCCTACGACATCGGCTTCACCATGGATCTGGCGCTGAAAGACCTCGGCTTCGCGCTCGGCATGGCCAGCGAACTCGGCGTGCCCCTCGATCTCGCATCGCGCGTCACGGCGATCTTCGAGCAGGGAAAGGCAAACTATGGCGGCGACGCCTGGTCGACGATGATCGTCAAGCTCCTGGAAGACGCCACCCAAACCGACCTGCGCGCACCGGGTTTTCCGGCAAAGCTTTGACATGGCGGACGCCGGCCTTTGACATGCTGCTTCACGAGAGGGAAAGCTGCCGCACGATTCGTCTGAGGATTTGTTTTGAGAGCGAGCCTGAAGACCAAGATACTGGACGTCTGCGAGCGCAAGATCGCCACCAAGGGCCCCGATGTCGGGCTGTCATTCTACGCGTTCTTCGCCAACAGGAACGACGATCCTGAGCTTTTGATGGAAGCCGCCGAATGGTGGATCCGTACCCACAAGCTCGACCATTTCGAAAAGGCGACGAAAATCCAGACCATGGTCAGGGCGATGGGTGCCTAACCAGACTGCAAGAACCTGCCCTATGAATTTGCCCCTCACCCTTACCCTCTCCCCGCAAATAACGGGGAGAGGGAGGCGTCGGCGTTGCCGCTTGTCCCTTCTCCCCGTCATTACGGGGAGAAGGTGCCGGCAGGCGGATGAGGGGCAGCTCTATGAAATCAGTCACATACACTGACTTCCCGACTCATTATCCCAACCGCCTGACTCAGCACCTCACCTTCAACACCTTCGGCAACATTTCGAAGGTGGCGGGTATATGTCCTGGCGACTCCCCGTCTATGTCGGCCAGTGCGGCATTGGCGAGCGGATCGCCGATCGGCTCTACCATCACCTTGCGGCCGCGCAGGATGGTGATCGCGGGATGATCGCGGTGGCGGCCGCCATAAAGCAGCCGGATGTCAAAGATCAGCTTGAACTTGCTCGCCGCGCGCAAAATGACGATGTCGAACAGCCCGTCGTCGGGAACGGCGTCGGGCGCGATCATCATGCCGCCGCCGAAGAACCTTTCATTGGCAACAGCAACCAGCGCCACCTTGGCCTCGATCGGCGCGCCATCGTCGACGGTGATGCGCACCTCCTGGAAACGGTAGCGCACGAACTCCGTCACCGTGCGCCAGAAAAACAGCGCCTTGGCCGAAACGCGCCCCTTTCGCCGGTCGGCGTTCACCGCCCGCACCGTCGCACCCGACATGCCGAGGCTTGCGATGTTGACAAAATGCCGGCTCGCCAGCCGGCCATGATCGTCGATGAAAGAAATGCGACCGGCGTCGATGATCCGGTCCTTGCCTTCGGCAATGCGCGCGATCGCAGCCTTCACCTCGAGCGGAATGCCCATGCCCCGGGCGAAGTCCGAGCCCGTTCCGCACGGTAGCACGCCGAGCACCGCCGCGCCCCCGGTCTCGGCCTGCATCTGCAAGGTCCCGTCGGCGACTTCGCTGATCGTACCATCGCCTCCGGCGGCAACCACCAGCCCACAGCCGAGCGCCACGAGATCGCGCGCGATCGTCGCACCATCGCCAGGCTCTTCGGTCTCGCGGAACTCGACATCGCCGAAGCGTTCGGAAAGTGCAGCTGCAACTTCCGTCCAATGCGTGCCGAGCCTGCCGCCACCGGCCACCGGATTCCTGACGACGCCGATCTTCACGAAACAAAACCCTCCCCGGCTGCGCAAACACCGCCGCCCTCCGGCGCCATTGTTAGCCGCATAGGCAAATGCGCAAGGAAAAGCTTGCGAAGTTCACATCCGAAATAGACTCGACGTTACCGTATATACAGAAACACTTGCATTAGTGCGCGTTTTCGTATATACGGTAATTGTCTGGAGGGGCGGACACATACAGCTCGAATGGGATCAGGCAAAGGCCGAGACCAACGAAGCCAAGCACGGGGTTTCGTTCGAGCGTGCGCGCACATTCGAATTCGACACGGCGCTGATTGTTGAAGACGATAGGGCCGACTATGGCGAAACCCGCCTTGTTGCAATTGGCCTCATTGGCAGCCGTGTCCATGTGATCGTCTACACCGAGCGCAGCGACATCATTCGCGTCATCTCGTTGCGCAAAGCCAACAGACGGGAGATCGAGATCTATGTCCAAAGTTTCTAAGTCGGCCACTGAAAATGCCAGACTTGCGGACGCGCGGCGACGCGCCTTGATTTCTCTCGAAGATATTTCCGACGACGAAGACCGCGCCATCACAGCCGATGCTGTTGCCGACCCTGACGCCCAACCCGCTGATGAACTGTTTCGCCGCAAGATCGGCCGTCCTCGCTCACCAAACAAGAAACTGTCCGTCCTGCTCAGACTCGACCCGGAAGTCGTCGCTCTGTTCAAGGCAGATGGCGAGGGCTGGCAGACGCGGATGAACGACGCCTTACGCAAGGCAGCTGGCCTCGACCGGTAGACACATCCCAGACATTCCGACCACACCACAAAATAGCAATCGCACGCCACCATCATGCCATGATTGCGGCCAACTGGCGCCGTGATCGCAGCCGAGAAATCACTTCGTGACCAACCCGAAGGATTCGGACCGTGATCAAGTCAGCCCTTGTCGCCATGACCATCGTCGGCTGCGACTGCGATGCCAAGCTTTGCGAATATATCGGCGAGACCCCGGCGCATTGGACTTCTGTCGCCGACTGCGAGGCGGCGATGAAGAGCCGCATTTTGCGCGAAGGCAACCACGACTATCCGCTGGTCACCGGCATCTGCCGCACCACGACCTTTGCCGATCCGCAGCTTGCATCAGCGCCTGCCATCCACCCTGAGGTCCAGCCGGCCGCCTATGCCGGTACGCCACAAGACAATGGCTCGGTGCTCTACCGCACGACCAACGGGTATGCGCTGGTGCGTTCCGGCCTCGACCGCTTTGCCGACGGCACACTTGCGGTGGCAAAACGCTCGTCCAGCTGGCTTGCCCAAAACATCGGTTTCTAGAGCCGCCAGCACGCTTAAAAAACAGCCGACCCACAAGGGGTCGGCCGAAATGCGTGCTTGGAAGGTGTCGAGAATGGGACTCGCCCTGCCCGGGCGGGACGGCAATAACGGCAGGGCGAGTTCGCAAAGGAAGTTTACGACGCGTTTTCGATCGCGGTCACGGCACCTGTGGTGTCGTCAACGGTCACCTTCACCTTGGCACCGGCGGCAAGGCCATCGACCTTGATGCTTTCGGGCACGACATAGATCTTGCCGTCGTCCAGCGTGATCGAACGCGTGGCCGCATCGACCGACTGGACCGTGCCTTCGATATCCGCGGCATAGGCGGAACCGATGAAGGCAAGCGAAGCGACGGTCGTTGCAAGGAACTTGTTCATGTCAGGTACTCCCGTTCTATCTTCGTCCTCGCGGGCTTCACTTTCGCAGCAAGGCCCGCCGAACGACCTGGAGACTGACCGCCGAACCGGCCAAGAGCAAATCACGTTGCGTGAAATTATCCAACAGAATCATAAGCTTATTTCTGCCACATTCCGACGCAACCGGCCTAGCTCGGGCTGATTTGCAAACATGGCAAAACCACCGGGACCCTTGCCCTCCATAGCCTAGGGGCCGTCACATCGGCGTCATCGCGCGGCCATGCGAGTGCCGGATTTGCAATTCGGCGATCACGAAACCGTTATTCGATACCGCACAAGCACAGTTTCTCAGGACCATTCTCGGCATGATCCCGCGACGTTTTGCGCCGTCTTTTCGTTGATCCAGCTCATTTCATCCGCTTCACAGCCGAGAGCCAATCTGGCATAGCTCGCGCCGCACAATTTGTGCTTTAGGGAAGCTCCCGTCTTGAACCCCCTGTTCGAAATCGTCGGCGCCGTCGCCGCCATCTTGACCACGCTCGCCTGGTTGCCGCAGATCGCCAAGATCCTGCGCGAACGCAAGACCAGCGACATCTCGCTCGGCACCAATGCAGCGCTCGCCACCGGCATCTCGCTGTGGATCGTCTACGGCTTCGCCATCGGCTCGCTGCCGGTGATCCTGTCGAACTCGATCACGCTGGTCTTCATCCTCGCCATCGTCGGGCTGAAGCTGCGCTTCGGCTAGCTCTGATTCTCAAGTCCCGATCTTGCGCACCAGTGCGGTGATCGCCAGCATCGTCGCCATGTCGGCGATTATCGGTTCGATATGCGTCTTGTAGTCCAGCGGCACATTCGAGGCCGGCAGCTCGAAGAAGTTCTTCTTGTGCGGCAACAACAGGAAACCATCCTTGCCCTTGAGCGCGAGGCGCGCGGGTTCGCCCGGCCAGGCTTCCTTGAGCCAGGTCAGCGCCTGCGCCATCTGCCCTGACACCAGCGGCTGCGCGGCATCAACATTGGACGTTCGGAATTCATAGGCCATATCGAGTTCTTGGACCCCAGACCTGATCTCCTTCAGTCCGCTGCCGAAGATTTCGCTGAAGAAACTCATGACCGCATTGGTCCGAACCGTCGCGATCAGAATGCCGTCGAACGGCTTGACCATGTCGAAGGCGACGATGATCCCATCGAACAGCTCGGCATCCACCTTGCCGGAGCGCCGCCACAGCGCCGCCTCGTAGAGCTCGAATGAGAACCCGTCGTAGCTGCCGGAGATAACGTCGTCGAACAGGCTGCCGTTATAGTCTCCAACGCTCTCGCGCGGCAGCCGCGCGAAGCTCTCCGGTGAAACGGCCTTCTGGAGCCTGACGTCCTCGATGAAGCCAAACGCGGTCGGCAGCAGCTTGTCCCGCAGTGATGCCTGCAGGCTGCCGCCAGCGCTCGATGCCAGCACATAGACTGCGAAGGAGAGCAGGAAGCCTGCCAAATAGAGGTAGACGTGCAGCGTCGAGAACCACTGCTCGTACGGATCGGCACCAAGGTTGAGCACCGTCGCCAGGCCAAAGACGATCGCAAGCAGCAGGCAAAGATAGAGCGGCACGCGCCAGCGCACGGAACGAGCGGCTGCCTTGCGCTGTGCCTCATAGGCTTCGATGTCGAGCCTGATGCCCGCGATAGCCGCCTCGTCAGGCATAAAACCGGCTGCACTCATTCAACCCTCCCCAATGCCAGCATTGCCGGCGCCCCTCGTCGAATGATAGCGGCTTTGGCGCGAAAGTCGTCGTGTCTTTCGCCGACATGCACAGGCACGAACCGTTTAAAACCAACAACATGGCGCAGTATGCGGAATCAAGCTGCGAACGTCACCACGCTCGCTAGCCTGGCGCGAATAAGACATTCCACCGCGCCCGCACCTTAGCTCCCAACCGCCCTTCGACTTTTTCGAGCGGTACCATCTTCTCGCGGTCGCCGTCGCGCAGACGCACGAACGGCACCAGGCGATAGCTCGCGATCTGCCCGCGCGTTGGCGCATCGGCGCTGATCTCGACGACCAGGATCGCTCCGATCCGCCCCGGCCAGGGTTGTCGTGCGAGCGCGGTGCCGAGAAAATCGCCAAGCCCATAGGCGACCAGCGCTTCGCCAACACGCGCAACGGGCTGCACGACATGGGCGTGATGCCCGGCAATGAGCCCGACGCCGAGTTCGGCCAGCCTTTGCGCCCAGGCGCGCGTCTCGGCACGCGGAAAATGCCGGAACTCCCAATCCCAATGCGGCACTGCGCAAACAAGGTCAGTCCCGGCAGATAGCCCCTTGTCGGCGGCGGCAAAGAAATCGTCAGCCATTGCCACGCGCCCGGCAAATTGTTCGGCAGGCGCATTGCGCCATTGCGTGAACGCCGCAAGTCCAAGTGTCAGCGGCCCAACGGAAACTTTGGTGACCGTAGGCACCGTCCCGACCGTCGTAATACCAAGTGTATTGAGCGCCGTCCGCGTCGCCTCGAACCCTGAAATGCCTTGGTCGAGCACATGGTTGTTGGCAAGCGACACCACCAGCCGACCCGGTGCGATACCTACAGCCTCCAGCGCATCAGCCAAAAACCCGCGCGTCATCGCGTGGTGCGTGCCGACCAGGGTACCCATCCGCGCGCTCGGCCTGTCCACGATGGGGCTTTCGCAATTGCCAACCACCAGATCGGCTGATGTCAGAAGCGCCGCCAGTTCGGCATCGCACACCGGCGGCCGCCTGTTGGCCACAGCGGAAATATCGCCGACGAAGGCCAGCCGCACAGTTTTGTCAGGCTTGGGCAGAAACGCGCCATGCGCCGGCAGATTGCCCGAAGCATCGCCGCGCAATGACGGCTTGAGAAACCGGACCGGCCAGGAGACCTTGTAGGAAAATGGATAGTTGGACACGCTGCGCCCGCAATTGACCGGCTCGACCCTACCAGCAATTCATTGCGCGCGACTGGCGCTGACGCGCTGCCCCCGTCTATTTTTGCCGGCGCTTCATGCTCGAACGGTTGATGGCCAGATGGTAGATCTTGTCGATCTCGCCGGCGATGCGCTGCGGGTCGAGTTGCCGCGCGATCTCCTGCCGCCCCGCCAGCCCCACCTCCCGGCGCACGGTCTCATCCTGCAGCTTCAGCACCGCAGCCGCCATGCCGGCCACGTCGCCGACCGCGAATGTGCGTTCTGGGGGCAACAGATCGACCATGTTGCCGACGCGCGTCGACAGCACCGGCAAGCCTGTCGCCATGGCTTCCAGCGGCGCGATCGGCGCCTGCTCGTCGCGCGACGCCATCATGAAAACGTCGAAGGCCGGCAGCAGCTCCAGCGTGTCCTGGCGCAGGCCGGGGAGATGGATCCTGCCTTTTACCTCAGGTGCGGCAATGGCGGCGGCCCAATCGGGCATGATGTCCTTGCCCTGATCGGTCTCGCCGACCACCAGCAATTCGGCATCGAGGCCCTTCGCCAGCAATTCGCGCAGCACCCTGACCAGGTCGATCTGGTTCTTGCGGCCGCCCAATTGCCCGACCGAGCCGATCAGGAACGCGTCGTCGCGAATGCCCAGGGTCGCCCGGGCCTTCGCCTTGCGGGCGGCGCTGGTGAGCTCGATCCTCGATACGTCGAACATGTTGGGCAGCAGATGCATGTGCCGGCGCGAAACCAGCCAGTGCTTGATGTAATAATCCACCGTCCATTGGCTGAGCCCGATCACCTCATGGGCAAACAGCCACGGCAGCTGGTATTGCCTGGCATGCGCCGTCATCACGATCGGCGTGCCTGCCGCACAGCGGAAAACCAGCCCGAACTTGTTGCCACGGCTGCCATGCGTATGCACAACCTCGCCGCCCCAGTCGCGAATGGCATAGCCGACGCGGCGAAGCTCGGACGGGGTGGTGGCAAAATTCGAACCCATGATCTGGATCGGCCCGGTAAACGGCTGATGTTCGATCCAGGAGTTCAGCGAATGCACAAGCATGATCTCATGCCCGGCATCGAGCTGTGCCTGGATCAAGATCCGCGAGCTGGTGGCAACGCCGTTCAGCGCGCCATGGCCGACAAGATGCGCGATCTTCATCGCGTCAAGCCAACAATGTCTGGGGCATGCGCTGCGGCGGGCTGCTGGTCACTGGGATCATTGATGCCTGGGTCCGGAATTGAGCGAACGCTATCTAGCATTCATGGGCGATCGCGCAAAGACGTCGCCGCAAACCGCAGCTTCGGCGGGACCAACAGTGCAATTACACGGGCGTAAAGGATAATGATACCAATACACTGGCGCGCGCGGGGATAGGCAGTAGTCTGCAACCGTTCGAAGTGAAATTCGGTCTGGAGCACTGCCCATGCGTTTTCGAAGACTTGTCACTGCCGCCGCCATACTGGCCGGCGTGGTGATTCTGCCGGCGGCGGCCTCGGCCGCGAACGGATTTACCACAGGCAATGTGAATGTCCGCGCCGGCCCCGGCACCGGCTATGACCGCATCGGCATGCTCCTGGCCGGCACACCGGTAGACATACGCAGTTGCCAGGACAATTGGTGCAACATCCGTGGTGACCGGCTACGTGGCTGGGTCTCCGCCAACTTCCTGTCGCGCGCGAACTACCGGCCCCCAGTCGTCGTGGTGCCGCCACCGATTTTCGTTCGGCCGCCGAACTATCGTCCGCCCCATTGGAACCGGCCCCCACCACACTGGAATCGCCCGCCTCCCAGCTGGCATCGCCCGCCGAATCCGCGTCCTCCCCGGCCGCGTCCGCCCGGCGCCAACTGCAAGATCGCGCCCGGCTTTCCTTGCCCGAGGTGACGACTTCCTGACAGCCTGATGTCAGGAGCGCCTAGGCGCATCTGCGCGGGTACCGGCTTTCCGGCTCCCGCGCCCTTTCCATTTTTCCGGATACCCCCCATATTTGTGCCATGGCCAAATCTCCTGACAAGAAATCGCCCGCTTCGGGGGCTGATAACCGTGCCGCTCCGCGCAAGCGCGGGGGCAATGGCGTAACCGACTTCCTTGACGCCTCCGAGCCACTGCATCGTCCTGGCTTGGGCGAAGCGCCGCAGGCCGAGTTCGCTGGCGCGCCATTGTCCGGCTCGATCGCCGATTGGGCCAACCAGATCGCCAAGGAGGCCGAAAAGCCTCAGCCCAAAGCCAAAAAGATTCCCGAGAAAAGTTCGGCGCCGACCCGCTCATCGCGTGGCACCTCGATGGGGGGTGCAGCCTCGGCCAAGGATCGCACCGCCGCAGGTCTCAGCCCCGTCGCTGGCCTCGACATCTCGCTCGAAGATGCGGCGTCCTTGTCCAATTCCGGCGTCACCGCAACGGTTGCAGCCCTGTCAGCGCTCATCGAAAGCGGCAACCCGCTGCACAAGGACGGCGAGATCTGGGTGCCGCACCGCCCTGCGCGCCCGGACAAGTCCGAAGGTGGCATCCAGATCGTCATGCAGTCGGAATTCGAACCGGCCGGCGACCAGCCCACCGCCATCAAGGACCTCGTCGAAGGCGTCAATTCGGCCGAGCGCACCCAGGTCCTGCTTGGCGTCACCGGCTCGGGCAAGACCTTCACCATGGCCAAGGTGATCGAGCAAACGCAGCGCCCGGCGCTGATCCTGGCGCCCAACAAGACGCTCGCCGCCCAGCTTTTTTCCGAGTTCAAGAAGTTCTTCCCCGACAATGCGGTGGAGTATTTCGTCTCGTATTACGACTACTTCCAGCCTGAGGCCTACGTCCCGCGCACCGACACCTATATCGAGAAGGAATCGACGATCAACGAGCAGATCGACCGCATGCGCCACTCGGCGACGCGCTCGCTGCTCGAACGCGACGACGTCATCATCGTCGCCTCGGTTTCCTGCATCTACGGTATCGGCTCGGTCGAAACCTACACCGCCATGACCTTCCAGATGGCGGTTGGCGACCGGCTCGACCAGCGCCAGCTCCTCGCCGATCTCGTCGCCCAGCAATACAAGCGCCAGGACATCAACTTTGTCCGCGGCTCGTTCCGCGTGCGCGGCGACACCATCGAAATCTTCCCGGCCCACTTGGAAGATTCGGCCTGGCGCATCTCGCTGTTCGGCGACGAAATCGATGCCATCACAGAATTCGATCCGCTCACCGGCCAGAAGACGGGCGACCTCAAGAGCGTAAAAATCTACGCCAATTCGCACTATGTCACGCCGCGCCCGACCTTGAATCAAGCCATCAAGTCGATCAAGGAAGAGCTGCAGCACCGCCTGCAAGAGCTTGAAAAGGCTGGCCGTCTGCTTGAAGCCCAGAGGCTGGAGCAGCGCACCCGCTTCGACCTGGAGATGCTCGACGCCACCGGTTCCTGCGCCGGCATCGAAAACTATTCGCGCTATCTCACCGGCCGCCGCCCCGGCGATCCGCCGCCCACCTTGTTCGAATACATCCCCGACAACGCACTGGTCTTCATCGACGAAAGCCACGTCACCGTGCCGCAGATCGGCGGCATGTATCGCGGCGACTTCAGGCGCAAGGCGACGCTGGCCGAATACGGCTTCCGCCTGCCATCCTGCATGGACAACCGGCCGCTGCGCTTCGAGGAGTGGGACGCCATGCGCCCCCTTTCCGTCGCCGTTTCGGCAACGCCGGGCAACTGGGAGATGGAAGAGGCGGGCGGCGTCTTCGCCGAGCAGGTCATCCGCCCGACCGGCCTGATCGATCCGCCCGTCGAGGTCCGGCCGGCCAAGACCCAGGTCGACGATGTCGTCGGCGAGATCCGCGAAACGACCAAGGCCGGCTACCGCACGCTGGTCACGGTGCTCACCAAGCGCATGGCCGAGGACCTAACCGAATATCTGCACGAGAACGGCATTCGCGTCCGTTACATGCACTCCGACATCGACACGCTGGAGCGCATCGAAATTCTCCGCGATCTCAGGCTTGGCGCCTTCGACGTGCTGGTCGGCATCAACCTACTGCGCGAAGGCCTCGACATTCCCGAATGCGGCTTCGTCGCCATCTTGGACGCCGACAAGGAAGGCTTCTTGCGTTCCGAAACGTCGCTGATCCAGACGATTGGCCGCGCGGCACGAAACGTCGACGGCAAGGTCATCCTCTACGCCGACCAGATCACCGGCTCCATGGAACGCGCGATGGCCGAAACGACACGCCGCCGCGAAAAGCAGCAGGCGTGGAACGAGGCCAACGGGATCACGCCGGAAAGCGTCAAGTCGCGCATCTCCGACATCCTGGACTCGGTCTACGAGAAGGACCACGTCCGCGCCGACATCTCGCAGTTCACCGACGAAGCCGGTGCGATGATGGGCAACAACCTCAAGGCCCATCTCGACGCGCTCGAAAAGCAGATGCGCAACGCTGCCACCGATCTCGACTTCGAGAAGGCCGCCCGCATCCGCGACGAGATTAAGCGCCTGCGCGAGATGGAACTCGCCATCTCCGACGACCCGATGGCCAAATATGCCGACATGGAAAGCCCCGCTTCCGGCCGCGAGAAAGGCAAGCACAACAAGGGCGTGGCCAAGCATCGCACGGTCGAGGAGCAGGAACGTTTCCGCAAGCTCGACGCGGCGCGTGCCGCCGAGGAGGAGGCCAAGGCTGCCCGGCCGAACCTGTTCCGCAAGCCAAAGCTCGACGAAATGGGCGCGGACGGCACGGCTCCCGCAGGCAAGTCGCTCTTCGCCAAGCCGCATATCGACGACATGGGCCCAGGAACCGACATGGCGACGCCAGCCGGCGCCATTCCGCGCTCGCTGTTCAAGAAGCAGTCGGCCGACGAGGCGCATGGCGCCGACTACGGCGTGCCGGACGATGCGTCCAAATCGCTGTTCAAGAAGAACAGCCTCGACGAGATGACCGTCCGCCGCACCGAAAAGCCCATCGAAAGCGTCAAGCCGATCAAGCGCGCCAAGATCGGCGCGGGGTCCTACGAGGATCCAGCCGAAGCCGCGCGTGAAAAGAAGCGCCCGAGCAAGTCGGGCCGACCGGGACGGTAGGCAGCTTGTCTGGGGCTGCCTCCGTGCTATCTTTCGCTCATGACCAAGCTTGAGCAGATCGAAAAGTCCGTAGAGGCTTTGTCGAAAGACGAGTTGAAGCAGTTTGCCGCTTGGTTCGCCGAACTGCAGGCGGAACGCTGGGATCGCCAGATCGAGGCCGATGCATCAAGCGGAAAGCTCGACCGGTTCGCTGAAGAGGCATTGGCAGAATTGAAGGCCGGCCGGACACGGCCGCTTTGATCCATCACGCCAGCTCCAGATTCTGGGCAGCATATGATCTTCTTCCCGAACCCGTGCGACAACTCGCAGACAGGAATTTTGCCCTGCTGCGAAAAGACCCGCATCATCCGTCCCTGCATCTGAAACCGGTGGGCCGGTTTTGGTCCGTCCGCGTCGGCCTCCATCACCGCGCGTTGGCGATCAAACTTGATGGTGATTTCGTTTGGTTCTGGATCGGCGCTCACGCTGAGTACGACAAACTTGTACGGTGACACCGCACCGCTGCAATCCCCTCTCAGTCGTGCGTCTCGCCCGACAGCGGGGTCGCCAGCATCGACGGACGGGTCTCGAACGCGTCGAACCAGCGTGTCAATCGCGTCCGAGCACGAAACGGAGGCAGCTGGCGAAAAGCCATCCATGACAGCGCAGTGGCCAGCGCCACGTGCCCGACATGCAACGTACCGTCATCGAGCTCGCCTTCGAGCCAGTCATAGGTCGCCTCGATCTTGTCCCTGAAACCTTCGGCTAGCGCCTCATAACGCAGGTGCTCGGGCCGCCTCTCCGTCTCCCAACGCAAGGCAATGCCGGTCTGCGCCAGCCCTTGCGCCACCGCCTGCAGCCGCAGCGCTTGCCAGAGCGCCTCGCCGCTTTCGGGGATCAATTTCGGGCCGTCATGCAGCGTATCGAAATAGGCGCAGATGACGTCGGAATCGAAGATCGCTCCACCATCCGAACGCAGCAGCACCGGCACATTGCCGAGCGGGTTTGCGGCGTAGACGCGCGCATTGCGCAAGGTCGGGCTGGTCTCGTGATGGACCACTTCAAGCCGGTCGGCGATGCCGACCTCATGGGCGAAGACCAGCGCCTTGCGGGCGAAGGGCGAATGGGTCTGGTAGTAGAGGATCATCGTTTTCCCGTTCGGATCGGCGGCAACTGACCAACATTTCTAGCCCGCAGGCGGCGAGAATTGCGCTCTCATTGCGCCTCGCCCATGCAAGTTCGTTGCGCGCCAGCGCACATGTTCGAAGCCTTTCCGCTTCGCGCGCCCCAGCGCTCCGTTCGCCCCCGCGCCCCTATGCGATTCATATAAAGCAGGTCCCTTCCTGCTCTCGAATTCACACGCGATGACGGACTATCTGTTCTCTCATCATGAAGCCGGAAAACATCCCTGCCCTGGCCGACCGCGTCGCCGATATCAGGATCCTCCGCGAGCACCACGTCTGGGCTGCCGCCGATATCCTCGGCCTTGATGGCCTCGACGACCGTTCCAGGCAGTCACGCCGAAAATTCCGGGCGCTGATGGATGCGGATGCGCTGCTCGATGCGGTGCTGCTGCTTGCCGCCAATGCCGAACCGCCGAGATTTGTCGAAAGCATGAGCAACTACCGGGGACACTGGGTCTGTTCGATGCGCTACGCCACAGCTGGCGGCAGCCGGTCCTGCAAGGCCGAACATGCCGATTTGGCGGCCTCCGTGCTCGCCTCGCTGCTGATGAGCTTTCTGCTGCCGTCCACGGCACGCCGCCGCCGAACCACCCCTTTCCTCCAGCACGAACGGGCCCACAGCCATGACCACTGAGCAGCTTCGCTACCGCGTTTCAGGCGCCTTGTCCGCACTCGTCACCCCGTTCAGGAATGGCGAAGTCGATCTGAAAAGCCTTGCAGCGCTGGCCGAATGGCAGATCGCCGAAGGCATTAACGGCCTGGTTCCCTGTGGCACCACGGGCGAGGCGCCGACCTTGTCGTGGCACGAGCGCATCGCCATCATCCGCCGCTGCGTGACGGTTGCGGCCGGACGCGTGCCGGTTATCGCAGGCACCGGCACCAACAGCACGGAATCGACGGTCGCCTACACCGCCGCCGCCAAGGATTTCGGTGCCGACGCAGCCTTGATCGTCACGCCCTACTACAGCAAGCCGAGTCAGTCGGGCATTGTCAGGCATTTCGAGACGATCGCCGCCAAGGTCGACATCCCGATCTTTGTCTACAACGTGCCGGCACGCACTGGCGTCGACCTGACACCCGCCACCATCGAGCGGCTGGCGCCGATCCCCAACATCGTCGGCTTCAAGGATGCGACCGGAGACCTCTCCAGGGTAATGACATCTGCCCAAAAATTCGGCGACCGCTTCATCTGGCTGTCGGGCCACGACGCCACCGCCTTCGGCTTCAACGCCATGGGCGGCAGCGGCACCATCTCGGTGGTCGCCAATGTGGCGCCGCGCCTTTGCGCTGCCATGCATGACGCTTGCCGGCGCGGTGACCCGCACACGGCACGCGAAATCCAAAGCCGCCTGCGCCCGCTCATTGCCGCGCTCGAACTCGAAACCAATCCTGTGCCGGTCAAGCATGCGCTTCACCTGATGGGCAAGATGTCATCGGATGTCCGGCTGCCGCTGGTCGAAGTCGAGCCGAATACGGCCTCGGCCATCCGCGATGCCCTGTCAGGGCTTGAAGCGCAGGCGCACCCCGCCCGCGCGCTGCGCCCCGCACGCATGGCCGCCGCCTCAGCTTCGATTGGCCGGCATTTATAAGATCTGAATTTCTTCGCACCTTGCCGCCAATCGAATTCATATGGCTGGCGCATCACATCACCAACTCAATGCTTGCATGAGCCGCACGGCAATTCGCCGTGACGATCGAGAAAGGCAAATGACCATGGGCACTCTAGCTCGCGACATCCACCCGGCACTTCACAGCCACCGCTTTATGGTCGGCCGCGATCCCCAGGGGCGCTGGGTTGTCAGCGACGAACTGGGCATGGTTGGCGGCATCTTCGCCGACAAGGAATCCGCCGTCAGGTTTGCCCTGGCCGAAAGCGATCACATGCCGGGCGCCGTATTCTGCGCACCCTGCGACGTCACGCTCAGCCTCGACCCGCTTTCCGATCTGGGTGCCGATGCGGTCGCCAGTCGTCACTAGACTAGCCGAATTCAAAAGCCCGCTTCGGCGGGCTTTTCTTCATCCAACGGCAGAGTCAGCCCGGCCTTGACCCGATCCATCGCCACCAGCGTGCGAAACCGCCTGATGTTGGGATTGGCGAAAAACAACCGCCGCGTCAGCGCCTCATATTCGCCCATGCTGGCCACCGTCACGATCAGCACGAAGTCGGCCTCGCCGGTGACATAGTAGCATTGCTGCACTTCAGGAGCTGCGGCGAAGCTCGCCTTGGTCGCGTCGAGCAGGTCGATCCGCTCGCTTTCCACTTCGACCTCGACAATCACGGTGATCGGTCGCCCAACCTTGTCGGGATCGATCACCGCGACATTGGCCGCAATGACGCCGCTCTCTTCCATGCGCTTGATGCGCCTTTGAACCGCCGGCGCCGACAGGTTCACCGCCTCGCCGATCTCGCGCTGCGGCGTGGCGTTGTTGTGCTGCAGGATGTCGAGGATCTTCAGGTCAAAGGCGTCGAGGTCGTTTCCCTGCCCGGCATATTTCAACATCAGCGCCCCCGCGAAACAAACTTGCACCAGATGCCACCAATTAGAGCGCCTTTCTCGCCTGTCACGCAATATCAATGCGTGCAAACAGGAGCCTCGCACCATGCTTATCCGCAACCAGCACCCCGACTATCGCAAGCCTCTTGAAGCAGTCGATACCGAAACGCTCGGCGTTGCCGCAGCCGAGGCGGTCGAGCGCTTCCTGTCGCACCGACCCAATCACCGGCCGACGCCGCTGCGTTCGCTGCCAGCACTCGCCGACGAGCTTGGCCTTGGTGCCATCCATCTCAAGGACGAGGGCTACCGCCTCGGCCTCAGCAGCTTCAAGGCGCTCGGCGGTGCCTATGCCGTCATCCGCCTGGTGCTTGAAGCCGCTGAGAAAGCGCTCGGCCGTCCGGTCGATATCACCGAATTGCACAGCCCCGAAGTGGCGAAAATCTCCGCCGCGATGACCTTCGGCTGCGCCACCGATGGCAATCATGGCCGCTCGGTCGCACAAGGCGCCCAGCTGGTCGGCGCGAAATCAATGATCTTCGTCCATGGCGGCGTCAGCGACGCGCGGATCGCGGCCATCGCCCGCTACGGTGCCGAGATCATCCGCGTTGCCGGCACCTATGACGATTCAGTGGCCGAAGCCGCGCGCGTCTGTGCGCAAAAAGGCTGGACCGTTGTCTCCGACACCTCCTGGCCAGGCTATGAGCGCATTCCGGGCCTGGTCATGCAGGGCTACACCGCAATCATGCGCGAAGCCCTGGAAAAGCGGCCTGAAACACCGACCCATGTCTTCATCCAGTCCGGCGTTGGCGGCATCGCCGCTGCTGCCTCCGCCTATCTCGCCAGCCGCTTTGGCGCAGCGCGCCCGACCTTCATCGTCGTCGATCCGGCGCGCGCTGCCTGCATCTTCGAGACCGCCCGCACCGGCAAGCCGGTCAAGCTTGCCCATGGCGAGCCGACGGTCATGGCGATGCTCGAATGCTATGAACCTTCGCTGCTCGCCTGGCGCGTGCTGTCGCGTGTCGCCGACGCCTTCATGACGGTCGAGGACGAAACGGCGGTCGAAGTGATGAACCTCCTCGCCCGCCCACTCGGCCATGATCCGGTGATTGTTGCGGGCGAAAGCGGTGGCGCAGGCCTCGCCGGCCTTCTGACTGCCGCGCGCGATCCCGAAATGCGCGCGGCGATCGGCCTCGATGCCAGCTCGCGCGTTCTGCTGGTCATCACCGAAGGCGCGACCGACCCTGACCGCTACCGCGAACTCGTCGGCCTGACGCCGGCTGGTCTCATGAGCAACGCAGCGGCGATTGAGGGGAAGTGATGGAAAGGAATTTTCCTTCTCCCCTTGTGGAAGAAGGTGCCTGAACGAAGTGAAGGCGGATGAGGGGTGATGGAAGGAATGCGCTGGTGGTTTTGGCCCCTTGCGCTCCGGCCAATACCCCTCAACCCGTCTCGGCGCTGCGCGCCGATCCACCTTCTCCCACAAGGGGAGAAGGCAAGCCCGCCCACCTGCCCACCAATTCCGCCATGCTGGTGTAATCTCCGCTCGATATCAGCCGCCATCCACGTCTGAGATGAGAGGGCATTTCGAGCGATGACCGTTTCTGTTCCTGTGCAAGTTCCGTCGCACTTTCCCTCCGATGCCGAGATCAAACGCATCCTCGCCGAACGTATCGACGAGCAGAGACAGAGCCTCGGCATCGTCGTCGGTATTTTTGGTCCTGAAGGCAGGCGTATCGTATCCCATGGCCGTTTCGGCGCCTTTTATGCCCGCCCTGTCGACGGCGACACCGTGTTCGAGATCGGCTCGATCACCAAGACCTTCACCACGCTGCTGCTCGCTGAAATGGCCGGGCGCGGCGAGGTCAGTCTGGATGACCCGGTCACCAAATATCTGCCCGAAACGGTGACCGTGCCGGAACGCGGCGGCAGGCAGATCACCCTGACCGATCTCGCGACCCACACCTCGGGACTGCCCCGCCTGCCTGGCAATCTTGAACCAGCCGACCTCGAAAATCCCTACGCCGACTACACCGTCGAGCAGCTTTACGCTTTTCTCTCCGACTACGCCCTGCCCCGCGACATTGGCAGCCAGTACGAATATTCGAACCTCGGCATGGGGCTTCTCGGCCATGCCCTGGCCAGACACGCCGACACTGACTACGGCAACCTGCTGCACGAGCGCATCCTCGCACCGCTCGACATGTTGTCGAGCGCCGACACCGTCTACCCCGACATGAAGAACCGGCTGGCCAACGGCCATGACCAGACGCTCGCGCCCGTTGCCGGCTGGGATCTGCCGACGCTCGCCGGGGCCGGTGCGCTGTTGTCGAGCGTAAACGACCAGCTGAACTATCTCGAAATGCTGCTCGGCGCGCGGCCCTCGCCGCTTCGGGAAGCGCTCGCCACCACCTTGGCGACCCGGCGTCCGACCGGCGGCGAAAACGACGAGACCGGACTTGGCTGGGTCATCTCAGGCAGCGGGAACAGCCAAGTCATCTGGCACAATGGCGGCACCGGCGGCTACCGCTCCTTCCTCGGCTTCATGCCGGCCAAAGGCATCGGCGTCGTGGCGCTTTCCAACACAGCGACCGAAATCGGCGTCGACGACATCGCCCGACACCTGCTCGACCCCGGCATGCCGCTTGCCCAGCCACCTAAAGAACGAGTGGCTGTTGCCATCGACCCGGCGATCTATGACGGTTATGTCGGCGACTACCCGCTGAGCCCCGACTTCGTCCTGACCGTAAGCCGCCAAGGAAACAGCCTGTTCGTCCAGGCCACCGGGCAGTCGAAGGTGGAAATCCAGCCGGAGAGCGAAACCGCTTTCTTTTCCTCCGACGTCAACGCCCAGATCATTTTCGAAGTCGATACTGTCGGCCAGGCGAAAAGCCTGACGCTGCACCAGAACGGCATCGAGCAGCGGGCACGGCGGGTGGCCGTTTAGCCACTCCACCCAGGCTCAGCGTAAGCGGAACCTCATTGCTTCGAGCAAGGCTCTCCTTTTAGGTGGGAACGAACCAGCAGATGCCGCCGTTTGTTCGAAAAGGAGACTTGCCATGCAGGACCCTGTTGCGACCCCCATCCGCTCCGGAAGCTGTCTTTGCCGCGGCGTGACGTTCCGCGTGAGCGGCGATCCGCTTCGGGTAGGCATCTGCCATTGCACTGACTGCAGAAAGAGCAGCGGCGCGCCGTTTGCGGCCTATGCCGTGTGGCCGATCGAGGCCTTCGAGCAGGAGACCGGCTACACCAGCACCTATGCCAACCGAAGCTTTTGCACGACCTGCGGCGGCCGCGTCGCATGGCTGAGCGATGGCGAAGCCGAAGTCACCATCGGCAGCCTGGATGACGTTCCAACCGGCCTTACCCCTGGGTACGAGCTCTGGGTCAAGAGGCGCGAGCATTGGCTCAGCCCGTTGCCTGGAGCCGCCCAGTTCGACCAACATAGGGTCGAGACCGAACCATCCCTTGACGTCACGCAGGCAGGATAGTCCGCCTGCGCTGGCATGGTCATGCGCATCCCTACTCCGCAGCCAGTGCCGGACGGGGAGCTATCTCGGTGATATTGTCGTGGTCCACGACTTCCTGTTCGTCCGCCTTCTTCTTCGGCTCACGTCCGAAAAACAGCGCGTAGCCGGCCGGCAGCACCAGGATGGTCAAGACCGTCGCAACAAGGATGCCGCCCATCATGGCGTAGGCGAGCGGGCCCCAGAACACGCCGCGTGAGATCGGGATCAGCGCCAGCACCGCCGTCATCGCCGTCAAGACGATCGGCCGGAAGCGGCGCACGGCCGCCCCCACGATCGCTTCGTAGCGTTCCATGCCGGCCGCAATGTCCTGGTCGATCTGGTCGACCAGAATGATCGAGTTGCGGATGATGATGCCGAGCAGCGCGATCACGCCCAGGATCGCCACGAAGCCGAAGGGCGCGCCTGAGATCAGCAGCGCCGCCGCCGCCCCGATGATGCCCAATGGCCCCGTTGCCAGAACCAGCATCGCCTTGCCGAAGTGCTGCAGCTGCACCATCAGCAAAAGCACGATGACAAGCAGCATGACCGGCGCCTTGGCGGCGATCGAAGCCTGGCTTTCGGCCGCGTCCTCGGCACCGCCCTGGATCTCGACCTTGTAGCCGGGTGCGAGAGCGTCGCGCAGCGGCTTGAGGTCGGCATAAAGCTTCATCGCCACGTCGTTGGGCTGGATGCCGTCGGGCAGCGTCGCCCTGACCGTAATCGTCGGCAGGCGGTCGCGGCGCCATTCGATGCCCTGCTCCATCACCGGCACCACCTTGGCCACCTGCGACAGCGGCACGAAGCTGCCGAAGTCGGTCGGGATATAGACCGAGTTGACCGCCGTCAGCAGGTGACGATTGGCCTCCGGCTCGCGGGCGACGATCGACACCGTCTCCTCGCCGTCGCGGAAATCGTCCAGCGGCGCACCCTGCATGGTTGCCTGCAGCATCTGGCGGATGCGCTGCGAGGAGACGCCAAGCGCCCGCGCCCTGTCTTGATCGACCACCAGCTTCATCGCCGGCACCGGCTCGAGCCAGTCGTCATGGATGGCGCCGAGTTCCGGCGTCGCTTCGAACTTCGCCTTCACTTCGTCGGCGATGCGCCTGACCTCGGTCCTGTCGGGGCCCATCACGCGCAGCTGCACCGGCCAGCCCGTGGGCGGCCCGAGGAACAGGCGGTCGACCTTGCCGCGGATCGAGGGGAAATCTTCGGCCAGGATGGTGCGCAGCTTGACGATCAGGCGCTCGCGCGCCGGCTCGTCATTGGCCATGACAAGCAGCTGGGCGTAGTTCGGGTTGCGCAGCTGCTGGTCGAGCGGCAGGAAGAAGCGCGGCGCGCCCTCGCCGATATAGGTGGCGATGAACTTCTTGTCGGGATCGTCCATCATACGCGCTTCCAGCGCCTCGGCCTGCTTTTCGACCTCCTTGATGCTGGTGCCCTCGGGCAGCCACAGGTCGACGAGGATTTCGGGCCGCGACGACTGCGGGAAGAAGTTCTGCGGAATGAACTGGAAGGCAAAAAGGCTGCCGAAGAAGGTCACCAGCGTCAGGGCAAGCACGATGATGCGATGACGCACCGCCCAGCTCACCGTCGCGCGCAGGCGGCGGTAGAAGTTGGTGTCGAAGGCGTCGTGATGACTGCCGGCATGCTTGCGCTGCTTCAGGATCATGTTGCCGAGCCATGGCGTGAAGTAGACCGCCACGAACCACGAGATGACAAGCGCGATGCCGACGACGTAAAACAGCGAACGCACATATTCGCCCGCCGTCGATGCGGCAAAGCCGACGGGAATGAAGCCTGCCGTGGTGATCAGCGTGCCGGTCAGCATCGGAAACGCCGTCGACGAATAGGCAAAGCTCGCGGCGTCGACCTTGACCAGGCCCTCCTCGAGTTTTCGCTCCATCATCTCGACGACGATCATCGCGTCGTCGACCAAGAGCCCGAGCGCGATGATCAATGCGCCGAGCGAAATGCGCTGCAGGTCGATGCCGAGCTGGTACATGACGGCGAAGGTGGCGGCGAGCACCAGCGGAATGGTGATCGCAATCACAAGGCCCGAGCGCCAGCCGATCGACAGGAACGACACCACCAGCACGATCAGCAGCGCTTCGATCAGCGCCTTCATGAACTCGCCGATGGCCTCCGTCACCACCTCGGGCTGGTTGGAGATCTGGTCGACCGACACGCCATAAGGCAACGATTCCTCGAAGCGCTTGTAGGTCTCCTCGACGGCCTTGCCGACGTCGGTGACCTTGAAACCCTTGGCCATCACCACGCCGACCTGGACGCTGTCCTGGCCGTTGTAGCGGAACTTGCGCTGGTAGGGATCTTCAAGCCCGGTCGTCACGGTGGCGATATCGCCAAGACGGGTGACCTGGTTGCCCGCGCGCAGGCGCAGCTCGCGGATGTCGGAGGCCTTGGAAAGGTCGCCCTCGACCGAAATGCGCACCGAATGCATGCCGGTGTCGACAGCGCCAGCGGGATCGATGTTGTTCTGGCCTGCAATGGTGGCACGAACGTCGTTCAGCGTCAGCCCACGTTCGGCCAGGGCCTTGGAAGAGACGTCGATATAGATGCGCTGCGGCTGGTCGCCGAGGATGACGGCCTTTTCAACGCCGGGCGTCGTCAACAGCATGTCACGCGCCTTGATGGCGATCTTCTTGAGCTCGGGATAGCTATAGCCTTCGCCAGCGATCGAATGCAGCGTGATGAAGGTATCGCCGAACTCGTCATTGAAGAACGGGCCGATCAGGCCCTGCGGCAGCTCGCTCGAGATGTCGCCGACCTTCTTGCGCACCTGGTAGAAGGCGTCCTTCACCTGGGCTGTGTCGGTATTGCCCTTGACCTGCACGGTGATGATGGCGCTGCCGGCGCGCGTATAGGACTTCACCCAGTCGAGATGCGGCGTTTCCTGCAACTTGCGCTCGATCTTGTTGACGACCTGGTCCTGCATCTCCTCGATCGAGGCGCCCGGCCACACCGCCTGCACCACCATGACGCGGAAGGTGAAATCCGGGTCCTCGCTCTGGCCCATGCGCATCAGGCCAAGCGCGCCGGTGATGATGATCAGCCCGAACAGGAAGCGCGCGATGCTCGGATGCCCGATCGCCCAGCGCGACAGGTTGAAGGGCTGCTTGTCCTGGCTGGAATTGTCCATGGCCGTGGTTCCGCGCTGGCGCATGCGGGCCTGTCAGCGGCACCGGGACATGCGCAGGGTTCAATGTTCTACGGGGCCGCGGCAGCCCATCGGCCGCGCGGCGCCTGGCGGGATGTTTGTCTTCAGCGAACCGTGGCGGTGGCTTCGTTCGCCGCCGCGCGCTGTTCGACCGTCGGCAGCTTGACCTTGAGATTTTCGGTCATGAACTGGGTGCCGGCAGCCACCACGATATCGCCCGGCTTCAGTCCGTCGGCGACCTCGACGCCATCGTCGGCGAAGCTCGCGACCTTGATGTCGCGCGCATGCACGGTTTGCTGGTCGTTGTTGACCACCCATACGATCTGCTTGCCATCCTGCTTGCCGAGCGCGCTTAGCGGGATGGACACGAATTCCTTGCCATTATTGACCGACGCCGAGATCTTCGCGGTCATGCCAAGCAGCACACGTGCGTCGTCAGGCAGGCTGACGCGCACCGAAAAGGTCCGCGACTGCTGGTCGGCACTGCCGGCAACCTCGCGCACCTTGCCGTCGAGCGCGAGCTTGTCGTCCGACCAGAAGCTGACCCGGACCGCCTTGCCTGGCGCGAACTGGGCGATTTCCAGCTCGGGCACCGCGATCTGCACTTCCTTTTCGCCGTCGACTGCGACACTGACCACCGGCGTACCGGCGCCGACCACCTGGCCGGTGTCAGCATTGACAGCGGTCACGATGCCGTTCTGGTCGGCGCGAAGCTCGGCATAGCCGACCTGGTTCTTGGCCTGCTCCAGCGACGAAGCCGCTGCATCGCGCAGCGCAACCGCCTGCTTGTAGCTCAAGGCCGCCTGCTCGCGCTGGGCCTGAGAGGCAAACTTCTTGGCAAAAAGCTGTTCGGCGCGCTGATCGACAAGCTGGGCTGTCTCGACCTGCTTTTGCGCTGCTTCGAGATTGGCCGCCGCACTGCTGACCCCAAGCTGGTAGTCTGTCGGGTCGATGCGGGCCAGAAGGTCGCCCGTTTTGACCTTGTCGCCGATATTGACGGCGCGTTCGGTCATTTTGCCGGCCACGCGGAAGCCAAGATTCATCTCGGTGCGCGCCTTGACCCCACCCGAATAATCGAGCTCGCGGGTCGTGCCTGCGCTGGCGATCTCCACCACCTTGACGGGGCGTATCGCCGCCACCGTTTCGGTCTTGGCTTCAGAGCAGGCGGAGACACCAATGCCGATCAGCGACACAAGTGCCAGGCTGGCGAGAGGACGCAGTTTCGCATTGAAGGTTTTGAACGAATTCATCGTTCGCACTCCCGGTTGTCTGTTGATCTGGATGCCGGCCCGTCAGCCGCTTTGCTATTTCAGCGCCCTGAGGGCGTATTCAGTCAGTTCCTCGAAGGTCGCGCGGTTCGGCTTGTTGACGCATTGCGACACCATCTGGGGATGGCACAGGGTCGCTGTTGCAGCACCGAAGCAGCGCGCGGCAATCTGTGGATCTTGCTTGGAGAATTCGCCCGATGCGATGCCCTGCGCGATGACTTCCGCCATCAGGTCGTGCAGCCGGTCGATGTGTTTTTCAATGACGTGCCAGTCGCGCTCCAGCGCGATGATGACCATTTCATGCACCTTTTCCTGATCGAGCATGGTCTCGACGGTCAGGTTGTGCTGGGCATGGATGAAGCGGCGCAGGCGCTCGGTGGCACTACCTTCCGCGCGCAGGATCTGGCAGGCCATCTGGTAGACAGCGGCAAGCATGCGGCCGCAGATCGCCTGGTGGATTTCCACCTTGGAGGCAAAAAAGCGATAGATATTGGCCGGCGACATGCCGAGGTCGCGGGCGATGTCGGCGACATTGGTCTTGGTGTAGCCATAGTGCCTGAACAGACGCTCGGCCGAATCCAGGATGCGTCCGACAGTCTCCTGTCGCGCCAGATCCACGGGGCTTTCGGTAACGTCGTTCATATCAAGGTCGCTCGATTTTTTACGAATGACGAATTTCTATTTTCGTCAGTCGTAAACCGTAAATCGTCTATCGTCAATCCGCAGCGCTGCAAAAACTGACATATGCTGCCAGCGGCATAACGGGTTGGTTCGTGGCATGATCGGGTGGCGAGGCTTACGCGAACGAAAACACCGCACTCGGTTTTGTCAAAACGGCGCTACCGGTGCCGACATCTTCCACCGCATACTCGGCCACCAGCCGAAGCCGCGCATGCGGCAGGTGCGCCCGGCCGGGATCGCCGACCAGCACCTCGATGCCTGCGAAAACACAACGATCGAGGAAAGCCGTCACGCGTTCGCCAAGATCAGGCGCGTAAAACAAGTCGCCGACCAACACGATGTCGACCTCGGGTGGCGGCCCGTTCGTCAGGTCATCGCCGACCGCAGTCAGATCCACCTCGTTCAGCGCCGCATTGAGCCCGATCGCAGCGATGCCGTTGCTGTCGATCTCCGCGGCCAGAACCGAGCGCGCGCCAGCCTTGGCCGCAGCGATGCCGACAAGCCCCGAACCTGCCCCAAGATCGAGCACGCGCCGTCCCCTCACCGTCTCCGGCCGGTCGCAAATGTGACGAGCAAGCACCAGCCCGCCCGCCCATTGATAGGCCCAGTAGGGCGCAGGTGGATCGTCCCCCTCCTCGTCGCTGATGTCATCCCCGGAAAGCCGCGACAATCCGCTCGCCGGATGGGCGGTATAGAGCCTGATTTCCGGCAGCAAAGGAACCGACGCAACCAACAGGTTGGCCACGATGAATGCCGTGGCATCCGGGTGCGGGTTAGGCCTTGGGTTTTGAATGTTCAACAGTGGTTCTCATGCCGCGTGCCATGGCAGCACAATGGCCGACTTCGCGCCTCGCGCAAGCCCGCGTCGGCATGAGATTGAACATCTGCGGCAAGCGGATGATTGATTTTGACGGGGTAGAAGCAGGAGGCTGGCAAAAGACAAAGATAGGCTTCCACCCCGCATTGAGAGACGACGTCAGCTCATTTTGGCCAGGATCTTGCCCATGTCTGCCGCGTCAAACGCTTTCAGTGTCTGTGTTTTGACATTGCCAAGTGATGATATGGACAGGCTGAGTGCGGTCGCTGTCAGGTCATCGGGCGCTTCGACAATGGCCACCACGTCATGCTTGCCTAGCGTCCACAGCAGCGTATGGACCTTGGCGCCACCTTTTTCGGCCATCGCCCTGAATGCGTCGGCTCGCTTGGTCGTTTCCCGTACCGACTTGACCCCTTGTTCCGTGAAATTAGTCAGGAAAACATAATATGCCATGCTTACCTCCCTCGATTGAGGAGGCGTGCGGGCGCATCAGGCGTTGCCGCCGTTTCTCCCGCCGGCACCCTAGCACGGATCGTCATGCTTTGATGCAGGCGGGGGCATAGGTCATAGGAGCTAGAGCAAGATCCCGACGCTTTAGCGTCAGGACTTGAGCACGCCCGACTTCTTCGCCACCCAGGTGGCGATGTAGTCCATCAAGGCAGGCGACAGGCAATCGTAGGGCTCACGGCCAAGTTCGCGCAGCCGGGCGCGCACGCCGTCCATCTCGGAGGGGTCGACACCAGCCTCGATGATCGACGACACGAAAGCGGCAAAGCCGGGTTCCGCCCAGCCCGCTTCCTGGAAGCGCTCGGGATGGATGAAGTCGAGGCCCTTGAAGGCGTGGTCGCGCTCGACCGGGCCATACATGTGCACGCCGCACCCCTTGCAGGCATGGCGCAGGATGAGAGCTGAAGGATCGACAACCGCAAGCTTGTCGCCGTTTTCCAGCACCGTGACGTTTTCATGCGCGGTGACGGCCGCGATCGAAAACTTGGCGCCTGCTGGCTTCCAGCACTTGGTGCAGCCGCAGACATGGTTGTGCGCGACCTGTCCTTTGATCGCCACTTTCACCGGTCTGTCGGTGCAGGCGCAGACCAGCGTGCCGCCAGTGAAACTGGCGCTGCCGGGCTTGACCCCGACATCGAGCGCCGGATGTATCGATACTGAAGCCATGTCCTGTTCCTCCCTGTTTCGGCGTCCACGCCGACACCTTCAAACGGTATGCAACAACGAGCCCAACTCGACTGGTCCCATACGATACATGGCGCAAAGGCACTTGTGCATATCCGCCGTTCAGATTGCCGTGATCTCAGCTGCGGCAACCGAACAGGACAGTGACCCGCAATTGCGGCTTAGTCCGCCGGGCCGGCAAACTGGATCATATTTCCATCCGGGTCGAGGACGATGAAGTTCCTCGCCCCCCAAGGTTCTTTCCTCAGCATCTGGTGAAAGCGCACACCCGCCGCTTGGAAATCCAGAAACAGCTGTTTGATCTCGTCCGCCGTGTCGACGGTGATCGATGCGGACAGAAGGTGCTCGCGTTCGCGAATATCGCCTGCAAAGACCGGCTCGCACACCTGCCTCAGAGCAAGCTGCGCCTTGTCGCGGATGACCTGTCCGTAAAACGGCGGCTCGCCATAGATGAAGTCGACGGCAAAGCCGAGCTTGCCGGTAAAGAAATCGCACGACGTCTTGATGTCGGCAACGAACAGCTGTGCAGCGGTCGAGCTGAGAATGGGATGCACGGTCTGTTTGGCTTGATTGCTCACTGCTGGGGCTCCTGATTTAAGCGCCTGCCAACCCGCAAAGCCTCGCTGACGCGCGACGAGTTCCTGCGCGTCTGAAAGCTTGAAGCTTGCTTGCAATATCTGGCTGTCGTCGAGGTGCTGAAATCGCGGCAACGCCGCCCTGATCTCGGCGGCGACCGGATGATAGCCCTCGCGATGCCAGCGCAGGTATTGCTTGGCCTGCTTCTTGAGGTTTTCGAGGTTCGGCATGGGCGCAACTATGGACTGCTTCTTGCAGTAGGTGGGCGTTGCCCTTTCGGCTTGCACCGATGCGCCCTACGCAGCAGTCCGAATTTGCCTCAGCCGGCGCATCCTTGTCAAACCTGGCGCGTGCATCCGCCCCTCACCTGACGTCGATCTTCCACCAGTTCGGACAGCCATCTTCGAACGAGTGCGACAGCGGGCGCAATTCCGCATCGTCCCCGGCATCAAAGCTGCCGGTCACCAGTGCGACGGTGGGCGCATCGTCGATCGCCCCTAGCGTGCTGCCGCAGCGTGGACAAAACGAGCGGCTGGAATAATCCGACGAGCGATAGAGCGCGGGCGCTCCGCCTTCGCCAACCCATTCGACCGCGTCTTTTGGAAACTCGACCCAGCACAGGGTCGGCGCGCCGGAGTGCCTCTGGCAATATGTGCACGAGCAGCTGTGGGGATTGGCCGGCACGCCCGTCGCCCTGAACCTGATGCTACCGCACAGGCATCCGCCGAGATATTGCTTGGTTTCCATGCCAGCCCCTTTGCATCGGTAGAATCGTTGCGACAATTGCCTTGAACAGGTCCGACATAGAGCTTATGTGGAGCCCGTCATCAATTCCTACAGGATGTGTGCAGCAATGGATTCCTACCCGACAGCAACGCCAAGCCGTTTTGCCATCGGGGATATCCATGCCTGCTTCCATTTCACTGTCCAATCTCACCTGGTCCACGCCTGACGGCCGGACGCTTTTTTCCGATCTCGACATCAGCTTCGATACAGGCCGCACCGGCCTTGTCGGACGCAATGGCATCGGCAAGTCGACGCTGCTCAAGCTGATCTCGGGCAACCTGCCGCTTCAGGCTGGCACCGTCTCGGTGAGCGGAACCCTGGGCTTTCTCAGCCAGACGGTCCAACCTGCCGCCCACGAGACCGTCGCCGACCTGTTCGGTGTCCGCGAAGGCCTGGAACTGCTGCGCCGGGCCGAAGCTGGTGAGGCCGATCTCGACGATCTCGCCATAGCCGACTGGACACTGGAAGCGCGTATCGCGTCCGCCCTCGCCCGGCTCGGCCTCGACATATCAGCCGAAGCGCCGTTGGCCGCGCTTTCCGGTGGGCAGCGCACCCGTGCCGGGCTTGCCGCACTGATCTTCGGCGAACCTGATTTCATCCTGCTCGACGAACCGACCAACAATCTCGACCGCGACGGCCGGGCAAAGGTCATCGAGCTTTTGGCCAGCTGGCGAGCCGGTGCGCTCGTCGTCAGCCACGACCGCGAATTGCTCGACACCATGGACGCCATCGTCGAACTGACCTCGCTCGGCGCGACGCGTTATGGCGGCAACTGGAGCCATTACCGCGAGCGCAAGGCGGTGGCGCTCGCAGCCGCCCGGCACGATCTGGCCGACGCCGAACGGCGTGTCACCGATACCGCGCGCAGCGCCCAGGCCACCGCCGAACGCAAGGCGCGCAAGGATGGTGCCGGCCACAGCAAGCGCGCCAAGGGCGACATGCCGCGCATCCTGCTTAATGGACTGAAAAACAACAGCGAAAACACGTCAGGCGACAATGCACGTCTTGCCGAACGCAGGCGCGCGCAGGCCTCCGACGATGCCGCTTCCGCCCGCGCGCGGCTGGAAATCCTCGAGCCATTCACCCTCGTCCTGCCCACGACCGGCCTGCCGGCCACCAAGCTTGTCTTGCGCATGGATCGCGTGCGTGCCGGCTATCACCTGGAACAGCCGATCATCGAGCACCTGTCCTTTGCCATTTCGGGGCCGGAGCGCGTCGCTGTCACAGGCGCCAACGGCTCGGGCAAGACCACCTTGCTCGCCTTGATTGCGGGGCAATTGTTGCCATGGTCCGGCAGCGTGCGGGTGATGACCGATTTCGCCATGCTCGACCAGCAGGTCAGCCTGCTCGATCCCTCGGCCTCGATCCGCGACAATTTCCGCCGCATCAACCCCGACGCCGGCGAAAACGCCTGCCGTGCCGCCCTTGCGCGTTTCATGTTCCGCGCCGACGCTGCCTTGCAGATAGTTTCGAGCCTCAGCGGCGGCCAGCTGCTGCGCGCCGGGCTCGCCTGCGTTCTGGGCGGAACGAAGCCACCGCCTCTGCTGATCCTCGATGAACCCACCAACCATCTCGACATCGATTCCATCGAGACCGTCGAGGCGGGATTGCGGGCCTATGACGGCGCACTTCTGGTGGTCAGCCACGACGAAGCCTTTCTGCATGGCATAGGCATCACGCGCAGGCTGGAATTGTCGTCGCAATAGCCCACTGGCGAATCCGATCAAACGGTGTCTACGTTGCAGCCCTATTCAGACCGGAGGCAGCGCATGACCAACTTCCTCAAGACGACACTTGTCGGCGGGATCATATTCCTGCTCCCGGTCGTCGTGATTTCGCTCGTTCTGGGCCACGCCTTGAAACTGGCGCATCAGTTTGTCGAGCCGATATCGCATAGCCTGAAACTGGACCAGATGGGTGCGGTGGCAGGCTTCAGCATCGTCACGACACTGGGCGTGCTGGCACTGGTCGTGGTGTCTTTCATGGCCGGCATGGTCGCCCGGACGCGTATGGGAACGCGCATGTCGGGCTGGGTCGATCATTCCCTGATCGGCGGCCTGCCGCCTTATCGGATGGTCCGGACCATGGCCGAAGGCCTCATGCAATTCGAAAACTCCCAAGGCCTGAAACCGGCCCTGGTCAGCGTCGAGGAAGGCTGGCAGATCGGCTATCTCGTCGAAGAGATCGGCAATGGCTGGGTCGCTGTCTTCCTGCCCCAGGCGCCGACGCCGCTGTCCGGCAACGTCATGTATTTTCCAGCCGACCGTGTCCGCCCTCTTGATATCACCATGGTCCAGGCCGCCACGATCGTGAAGCACATCGGCATCGGATCCGCTGGCGCGTTGCGGAACGCGGACCTGACACTGCCGGCAAGCTTGGCCTGAGGGTCAGGACAACGCCATCTCGACCGCCGCCTCTGCGTGGATCGCGGTGGTATCGTACAGCGGCACAGCACTGTCTTCGGGCCCGACCAAAAGCATGATCTCGGTGCAGCCCAAAATCACAGCCTCGGCACCACGCGCAACCAGTCGTGCAATCACCTCGCGATAGGCTTTCCGCGACGACGCTTCGATGCGCCCCTGCACCAGCTCGTCATAGATGATGCGGTGCACAACCGCCCGGTCGTCAGCCTCGGGCACCAGCACTTCCAGCCCGTGCTGTTCGACAAGCCGGCCCTTGTAGAAATCCTGCTCCATGGTGAAGGCGGTGCCCAAAAGGCCCACGCGGCGCAGGCCCGCCGCGCGTATCCGTGCGGCGGTCGGGTCGGCGATATGCAGCAGCGGAATGTTGATCGCCGCCTGCACCTCATCGGCCATGCGGTGCATCGTGTTGGAGCAGATGACGGCGAAATCCGCCCCGCCGCGCTCCAGCCGCCGCGCGGCGTCGATCATCTCGACAGTCGCCTCTTGCCAGCGATCGGCACTTTGCAGCGCCTCGATTTCGGCAAAGTCGAACGACCACATCAACAGCCGTGCTGAATGCAGCCCGCCAAGCCGCTCGCGCACCTGCTCGTTGATGATCCTGTAATATTCGGCCGAGCTTTCCCAGCTCAGGCCGCCCAGCAGACCAATCACCTTCTGCGCCATTTAATAGCCTCCTCCGCCAGCTCGATGCGACCATCGCTCTATCCCGCCCGACCTTGCGACCGCAAGGGAGCGCGTTATCCGGCCGTCCCGAGCGTCCGCTCGACCTCCGCCAGTATCCACTCACGGAAAACCTTGATCTTGGGAACGTTGCGACGCTCCTCGGGATAGACCAGCCAGAAGCCGGAGCCGTCCGAGCCGACATGGTCGAATGGCTGGATCAGCGCGCCGCTGGCAAGCTCTTGCTTGTAGAAGACCGGTGTCAGCATCGCCACGCCACGGCCGGCAATCGCCGCGATCGCCTCATAGGCCTGCGAGCCCATCTTCGGCGCCTGGCGTTTCGGCAGCGCATCGGTCGGCCACCCGGCACCTTCGAACCAGGCACGCCACCAGATGTCGCCGGGATCGATCTGCGGCAGCTTGAGCAAATCCGCCGGCTCCTTGACGCCGCCAATGGTCGCCGCAAGCTTCGGGCTGAGCATCGGCGCGAAGTCGCTGGGCACCAGAAGATGGCCTGCAAGCCCCCGCGGAAAGTGCCCGTAGTCCCTGCGGATAACGACGTCGACTTCCTCCGACTTGAAATCGGTGCTGCGGGTCGTGGTCTCCAGCCGGACCGCCAGGTCAGGCTGCACCATCTGGAACGCGCCGAGATGGTGCGCCAGCCAGCTCGCGGCAAAGGTCGGCAAGGTACTCACCACCAGCACTCCCCGCGCCCCGCCGCGCGTTTCGCCCCAGGCGTCGCCCAGCATCTCGAAAGCGGCACTCACCTTGGGTGCCAGCGCCTTGCCCGCATCGGTCAGCACGGTCTGCTTGGGTCGCCGCAAAAACAGCGGCGTGCCGGCGCGCTCCTCGAGAAGCTTGATCTGGTAGCTGACCGCCGCTTGCGTGGTGCCAAGCTCCTCCGCCGCCTTGGTGAAATTGCCGAGGCGTGCTGCCGCCTCAAACGCGCGTATGGCCGTGAGCGGCGGCAGCTGATTAATCGCCATAAGTTTTCCTTATGCCTACCTTCCGAGGTTGAATTGGATTCATAGCAAAAACAAAGCGAAGGTGGCGATACTCCCTCAATGAAATTTGACTATCGGAACTTTGTCAGATGAACGTCACGCCCCTTGCCGCCTCGCTCGGCCCGCTCCAGACATGGCTTACATTGTTGATGACAAGCAGCGGCCGCAGCCGGCGCCGCGCCCAATTCGACCCACGCGACGTGTCTGATCACCTCAACCGCGACCTGGGCTACCTCGACGGAAAGCAACCGGCGGGATCGGTCAGGTAGGAACCGGTCATCGGTGGAAATCGCAGTCGCTCGCCTACGATGGCCCTCTATTGACGCTCCTCACCCAACGAGAGATGTTTGGCGAAGGGCGCGGGCGGAGAGGTGAGCATGTTCTTGATTCCCAATCGGGTAGCGGGACGGGTCGCGGCGGTTTTTCTGCCCCTCGCCGTTCTGACGAACGCGGCCCTGGCGCAGGACGCCTCGGATCTGGCAAAGAAGCTGTCCAATCCGATCGCTTCGATGATCAGCGTTCCGTTCCAGTTCAACTACGACAGCGGTTACGGTCCGAACGATGGCGACAAGGCCTATGTCAACATCCAGCCCGTCATCCCGTTTTCGCTGAACGACAATTGGGAAGTCATTTCGAGGACGATCCTGCCGGTCGCCTGGCAAAATGACGTCGCAGGCGCATCGGGTAGCCAGTTCGGCCTCGGCGACATCACCCAGAGCCTGTTCTTTTCACCGAAGGCACCCGGCCCAAGCGGTATGATCTGGGGTGTCGGCCCGGCCTTTTTGATCCCTACCGCGACCGACGATATGCTCGGCGGAGAGAAATGGGGCGCGGGCCCGACCGCAGTCGCGCTCAAACAGACGGGCCCCTGGACCGTAGGCATCCTCGCCAACCACATCTGGTCCTTCGCCGGCGACGATGACCGCAGCAACATCAGTTCGACTTTCCTGCAGCCCTTCGTTTCCTACACCACCAAGGATGCCTGGACATTCGCGCTGAACACCGAGAGCACCTACAATTGGGAGGCCTCGGAGTGGTCGGTGCCGATCAATTTCACAGTCTCCAAGCTCATCGTGCTCAACAAGCAGCCGATCAGCCTGATGGCGGGCGTGCGCTATTGGGCCGAGACCCCGGACAGCGGACCGGACGGCTTTGGCTTCCGCACGGCGGTGACGTTCCTGTTTCCGAAGTGACAATATGAAAAAGAGCGCAACGACCGAGCCCCCTTCCCAGCTGATCGACGCCAAGATCAAGGAACTGGACGACTGGCGCGGCAAGACGCTCGCCCATGTCCGCGCTCTCATCAAGCAGGCGGCCCCCGGCGTCATCGAGGAGTGGAAGTGGCGAGGAGTTCCGGTGTGGTATGACGATGGAATGATCTGCACCGGCGAGACCTACAAGAGCGCCGTGAAGCTGACATTCGCCAAGGGCGCCTCGCTCGAGGACCCTTCCGGCCTGTTCAACTCCAGCCTTGAGGGCAACACGAGGCGCGCGATAGATATCCACGAAGGCGCTGAAGTGGATGAAGACGCCTTCAAGGCGCTGATACGTTCAGCCGTGGCCCTGAACAAGTCCAAAGCCCGATGATCTGACGCGGCTCCCCAAAGCGACACCAGCGGGCGAATGGCAGGACGCACGGTTTTACCATCCTGCGCGAAGGAGCCATGCACGGCATCCGCCATGTGGCCCGAGCTTGTCGAGATTACGCAGGACGGCTGCCTGCGAACCACTTGCCACGCCCCAAATCGGAATATATGAAACATAAACGAATCGTATATTCAGGAATGCACAATGGGTATCGTCAATATCGAAGATGAGCTGCATGAGCAGCTGCGCCGGGCGAGCAAGGCGTCCTTTCGATCGATCAACGCCCAGGCGGCGTTCTGGATCAAGATCGGCATGCTCTGCGAGCTGAACCCGGGCCTCACTTTCCAAGAGCTTGTGGCACGTGAACTGAAGCAGGCGGGCGTCGACGCACCTGATCTTTCAGCTGCGGCGGCATGACGAAGACTCCGGCCGAAATTGAGCTGCTGGCGGAGTCGGGGCGTCTGCTCGCGTCGGTGTTCGCGCATCTGGATGGACAACCCCTCGCCGGATTGAGCACCCTGCAGGTCAACGACCTCGTCGAGGCATTCATCGTCGATCAGCTCGGCGCGCGGCCCGCCAGCAAGGGCCAGTATGGCTATGGCTTCGTGCTGAACAGTTCAAGGAACGAGGTCGTCTGCCACGGCGTGCCGTCGAGGGACGAGGTTTTACAGGACGGCGATATCGTCAATTTTGACATCACGCTCGAGAAGCAGGGCTATATCGCGGATTCCAGCAAAACATTCCTCATCGGAAATGTAGAGCCCATGGCGAGGCGGCTCGTTCGCACCACCTATGAAGCCATGTGGAAGGGCATCCGCGCCGTGCACCCGGGCGCAAGGCTTGGCGACATCGGCTTCGCCATTGCGTCGCACGCCAAGCGGAACGGTTATTCGGTCGTGCGGGAATACTGCGGTCACGGCATCGGGCGCGAGATGCACGAAGCACCGCAAGTGCTGCATTACGGAAAGCCGGGCACCGGCCTTATGCTGCGAGAGGGCATGGTCTTCACCATCGAGCCCATGCTGAACCAGGGGCGCAGGACTGTTCGAACTGAGGATGACGGATGGACCGTTGTCACCGCGGACAAGAAGCTCTCCGCACAGTTCGAGCACACGGTTGCTGTCACTGATGACGGCGTCCGCGTGCTGACATTGCGCCCGGACGAAGCACAGTTCGCCGCCACGATGCGCGCCGTAGGCGCGTAGCCCCTCCGGGCGGTATTGCTCGCCTACGAACGCGATCGGTTTGCCTCGTCGGCAAAGCTCGACCGTCGAAACGGCGAACTTGTCACCATCGACAAGAACCTCGCGGCAGCTTCTGCCGGGAGGTGGTCAGATGGTCTTAGCACTGCCCCTGGTCGACGACGCGGAAGCCGGCGGAATCAGCCTCGCAGGCATTGGGGAAGGTGCGCAGCGTGCCGCCGCGCTGGCCGCAGACCGGCCGGTATTCCCTGGTGCAGAACTGCTGATTGCCACCGCCATTCCAGCCACCACCGCCGCCATTCCCGCCACCGCCATTCCAGCCGCCGCCCCCACCGTTCCAGCCGCCACCGCCGCCGTTCCAGCCACCGCCACTGCCACCGCCGCTGCCACGGCACTCGCCGCCACGGACGATGCGGAAGCCCGCAGCTTCGGCCATGCAGGGATTGGCGAAGGTTTGGCTCTCATTGCCCCGGCGCGCGCAGACCGGGTCATATTCGCGGGTGCAGAATTGCGGGCCAGGACCCGGACGGGGCGGCAGCGGCCTTGGTCCGGGGCCCTCATCCACCACAACGCAGGATGCGAGCATCAGCGACAGCAACGAGGCGACAGTTGCTTTTCGTGCAAAGGTCTTTGCCGAAAACGTCATGGATATATTCCCTCTCATTCCCGCCCCTGCGGGAATTGTTTCAGCCCCTGCCCCGATCCTGGCGATTCTGTCAACGATATCAATCCGTCTCCAAGCTGCCCCAGCGGACGCGGCAATCTGGCCAATGGCGCTTTTAGAATTGTCATATATGAATGCGATGCTGCGAGGTGTCGGCGCGATCGACTGCGACATCTTGCAACCTACACGTTTCCGTGCAATATCAGAGTCAGTTCGGGCGTTTGCTGACCCGGAGACTGGAACGTTTTGCACGACCCTTTCCCCGATACTGTGAATCTCTGACGACCCCGTGACTCGGCGGGGGGTTTAATCGTGCGCAAATGCATGACCGCCAAGCAAAACCACCGACTTGCCGCCGACGCCAGGCGGATGGCAGGTCCAGACCACTGAACGGGTGAAGGAGTTCTCCCAATGACCCAGACCGGTACCGTAAAGTTCTTCAACGCAACCAAAGGCTTCGGCTTCATCACGCCGGATGGCGGCGCCAAGGACGTTTTCGTCCACATCTCCGCTATCGAGGCTTCGGGCCTGCGCACGCTCGTCGACGGCCAGAAGGTCAGCTTCGACGTCGAGCCCGACCGTATGGGCAAGGGTCCTAAGGCGGTCAACCTCCGCGCGGGCTAATCTCGCCAGTTTGCATCGATTGACGAAGGGCGCGATGGGCAACCGTCGCGCCCTTTGTTTTTGACGCCACGCTCGGCGCTGTTTTGCCGCCTGCCCGGTCGATCTGCATATCGGAAGTTGCGCCGCCAAACGTTGCCCGGGGGCCATGAAAACCCGGCGACGTACGGCTTTTGAGCGCCGCTGGGGCGCAAAACTTTTGCTTGCCGATGATCCAAAAATGAACGACAAATTTCTACTTCGGGCATTTGCCGGCTCGAAGACTGGAATTGATGGGATCAGAGGAGTTCCCCATGCCGCAGACCGGCACCGTCAAGTTCTTCAATCATGCCAAAGGCTTCGGCTTCATCACGCCGGACGACGGGGCGAAGGATGTCTTCGTCCACATCTCGGCCGTGCAGGCGTCGGGCCTTCCCGGTCTTGAGGATGGGCAGAAGGTTTCTTTCGACACCGAGCCGGACAAGCGCGGCAAGGGTCCCAAGGCGGTCAATCTGACCGTCGGCTGAGCCCAGTCAAACGGCCGGAGCTCCATGCCCCGGCCCCATTGCTCGACTGTTTCGCCGCCGCGTCGCTTGGCGGGTGGTGGCGTTGTTCAGTTCGGCTCCTCGCCTGAAAATTCGTTCAGGCTGCGTTCAGGCTCGCTCCCTTAGACATATTGTCGACGCTAATTTCCGGCCTTGATACGGGCCAGGCGGCGAAGGAGACCGACATGAACCGCACCATCAAAACCCTCGTTCTTTCGGCAGCCGTTGCTGCCACCACGCTCGCCGCCCTGCCCGCGGCCGAGGCTGGTGAGCGCTGGCGCCGCTACGATCACGGCCACAGCGACAACACCGGCGCAATCGTCGCCGCCGGCGCGCTCGGCCTGATCGCCGGTGCGGTCATCGCTGGCAGCGCCAATCGCTCGCAGCCGGTCTATGATGATTACTACGAGCAGCCCCAGCCGCGCCGCGTCTATCGTCAGGATTATTACCAGCCGGCACCGCAGCGTCGCGTGGTCTACTCCAGCGGCGGCTATGGGATGGAGCCCTGGACGCCCGAATGGTACCAGTACTGCTCGGACCGCTACCGCAGCTTCAACCCGCGCAGCGGCACCTTCGTCGGCTATGATGGCGTTGCGCGCTTCTGCGCCGCCAACTGATGCTGAACTGATAAAAAACGGCGCCACCATCAAAGGTTGGCGCCGTTTTCTTTGGTGAGAGGAGCTACGCTTCAGACGAGATAGGGGTTGCTGCGGCGCTCGTCGCCGAAACGGCTGCCCGGGCCATGGCCGCAGATGAAGCCGATGTCGTCGCCAAGCGGCAGGAGCTTTTCCTTGATCGAGCGGATCAGCGTGTCGTGGTCACCGCCATAGAGGTCGGTGCGGCCGACCGAACCCTGAAACAGCACATCGCCGACATGCGCGAACTTCGCGTCGCGGTTGTAATAGACGACGTGGCCGGGCGCATGGCCGGGGCAGTGCAGCACCTCGAAGACATGGGTTCCAAACGAGACGGTCTCGCCTTCGGTCAGGAACCGGTCTGGCACGCAATTGCGCACCGAGCCGCCCATGCCGAATTTCTGGGCTTGCGTCACCAGGTTGTCGAGCAACGGCTTGTCGGCCTCGTGCGGGCCGATGATGTCGACGCCGAGCGCTTCCTTGAGTTCCATCGCCCCGCCGGCATGGTCGATATGGCCATGGGTCAGCCAGATCGCCGTGATCGTGATGCCGTTATCCTTCAGCACCGACAGGATGGTTTCGACATCGCCGCCTGGATCGACAACCACACCGGTCTTGTCGTCGGTGTCAAAGAGGATCGTGCAGTTCTGCTGGAAGGGTGTGACCGGCACGATCCCGGCATTGAGCTGTCCCATGGCTGTCCTTTCTGATCTTTGCCCCCGACATAGGATCACACAGGCCGCTCGTCCACTGCGCTCACGTCGTTTACCCGTCCCAAAAATGAAATGGGCGGCCGAAGCCGCCCAATCCGAATTCTGTCTGAAATGAACTTACTTCTTCATTGCGCCCATGACTGCGCCCACGATCGCAGTCAAGATGGCGCCGCCGCCAGCACCACCAACCACATTGCTCAGGATCCCGCTCATGGCGCTCGCCGTTGCAGGATCAGCCGCACCGCCGAGAAGGCTGCCGAGGATCTGACCGCCTGCGATACCGCCGACGCCACCGGCGATCAGCTTGGTCACCTGCCCCATCGCTGCCGTCGTGATTGCCGCGCCTACTGCCTGTCCACCAATTACGCCGGTGACAATTTGTATGATGATCGGAAGAAGCGATTCCATAACAATTCCCTCCAATTGCATGCCGGCCCTCATAATGCCGACGTCAACATCAGACGCCGAAATCGGCGAAAGTCAAATATGACCTTACGCAACGAAAAGGGGCGGTTTGAAAACCGCCCCTTCCATACTGTAAGCCATTGAATTTGTTTATTATTCAGCGGCAATCGCGTGCCTGGGCTGAACCGCGGCCGAATAGTCGTTCATCAGCGTCTTGGCGATCTCGCCAACCTCGAATCGGTACTGTCCGATCTCGGAAACCGGCGTCACTTCGGCCGCCGTGCCGCTGAGGAAGCACTGCTCGAAACCGGCCAGCTCTTCCGGCATGATGGCGCGTTCGATCACTTCGATGCCGCGATCGCGGGCAAGACCGATCACCGTGCGGCGGGTGATGCCGTCCAGGAAGCAGTCCGGCGTCGGCGTGTGGATCTTGCCGTCCTTGACGAAGAAGATATTGGCGCCGGTTGCTTCAGCCACCTGGCCGCGCCAGTCGAGCATCATCGCGTCGGCGTAACCCTTGTCCTCGGCCGCATGCTTGGACATGGTGCAGATCATGTAGAGACCCGATGCCTTCGACTTCGAAGGTGCGGTGCGCGGGTCGGGGCGGCGCCACTCGGCGATGTCGAGACGAATGCCCTTGAGCTTCTGCGCCGGATCGAAATAGCTCGGCCACTGCCAGATCGCGATGGCGCAGTTGATGCGGTTGTTCTGCGCCGAAACGCCCATCATCTCGCTGCCACGCCAGGCGATCGGACGAACATAGGCGTCCATGAAGCCCTGCTTCTTCAGCAGTTCGCGGCAAGCATCGTCGATCTCGGCCACCGAATAAGGGATCTTGAAGCCGAGGATGCGGGCCGATTCATGCAGGCGCTCGGTGTGCTCGGTGAGCTTGAAGATCTCGCCGCCATAGGCGCGCTCACCTTCGAACACTGCACTTGCATAGTGCAAACCATGGGTTAGTACGTGAATCTTGGCGTCGGCCCATTGGACGAACTCGCCGTTCATCCAGATGAATCCATCGAGTTGGTCAAAAGGAACGGATGCCATGATAAACCTTCCCGCAGGCGGCGGCCTGCCTATCGTTTCGTATCGTTCTTAATGGCCCGTAAGGGGCCTGCCGGATAAAGCGTCGGCGGGCTAGAACACCAAAGCAAACTCACGATGTTTCGGAAAAAACCACCGTACCTTGCCTTTTCGTTCGCAATCTGCCGAAAAGCTTGGCAAAAATTACCATCGCACCTAATTTATGTCAACAGTGCTGACATAAATTGACGGACAGGAATTCTATGGCACAACGTAGCGGCGCAGCCGCCCAACCGATCCGCACCGCGGTGACGGCAGATGAGGGCATCGACTTCTCGATCATCGAGCTGATGTATTTCGCCTATCGCGACTTCACGTCGGACCCGGACCAGATACTTGCCGAGTACGGCTTCGGCCGCGCCCATCACCGCGTTCTGCACTTCGTCAACCGCATGCCGGGGCTGACGGTGGCCGAGTTGCTTGACGTGCTCAAGATCACCAAGCAAAGCCTGGCGCGTGTACTCAAGCAATTGATCGATGCCGGATACATCATCCAGGTCCAGGGGCCGCGCGACCGCCGCCAGCGCGAGCTCTACCCCACCCACAAGGGCCGCACCCTGACACTGGCGCTGGCGCGGCCACAGTCACGCCGCATCGATGCTGCACTGGAAGGCGCAGGAGAGACCGAACGCGCCTGGGTCGAAAGATTCCTCAAGGCGATGGTCAATCCTGAATTAAGGGCGCAGATTGATCATCTGCCCGGAAACACGCCGGGGAAAGACCATGGAGAATAACGACAAGACGGCCAATCCGGCCACGTTGGGCGACGATGCTCCGCATCTGCTCGTCGTCGACGACGACACGCGTATCCGCAACTTGCTCAAGCAGTATCTGACCGAGAACGGCTTTCGCGTAACTGTCGCCGGCAACGCCGACGAGGCGCGGCGCAAACTCGCCGGGCTCGATTTCGACCTCCTCATCCTCGACGTGATGATGCCGGGCGAAAACGGCATCGAACTGACCAAGTCGCTGCGCGACCAAAAGGACGTGCCGATCCTGATGCTGACCGCACTGTCGGAAACCGACAGCCGCATCACAGGCCTCGAGGCTGGCGCCGACGACTATCTGCCCAAGCCCTTCGATCCGCGCGAGCTGATCCTCAGGATCAACAACATCCTGCGGCGCGGCGGCCCGTTGACGACGCCCAAGGCCGAGCAGCTGGTGTTCGGGCCCTACACCTTCCAGATCGCGCGCCGCGAACTCAAGCGTGGTGGCGAAGCGCTCAAGCTGACCGACCGCGAGCAGGAAATTCTTGCCATCTTCGCCGCGCGCGCCGGCGAGACCATCCCCCGCCATGAGCTGGTAACCGGCGATTCCGAAGTCGGCGAACGCACAATCGACGTCCAGATCAACCGCCTCCGGCGCAAGATCGAGCGCGACCCGGCCAACCCCGTCTGGCTACAGACGGTACGCGGTATTGGGTATCGGCTCAGCGTGGAATAGGATCGCCGAAGGGCGGCCGGAGCACAATCCGGCCGGTGGCGAACGGAATGGCGGATGGCAACCACTGACATGGAACGGCCTGGCGGAGGCAGCCTCGGAACACGCGCTTGGCGTGCACTGACGGCTGTGCCCAGAAGCTGGAACCGCTTCTGGCGGCGTGTGTCGATCTACATGCCAAAGCGGCTCTATGCGCGCTCGTTGCTGATCGTCATCACCCCGATGATCCTGCTGCAATCGGTCGTCGCCTTCGTCTTCATGGAGCGCCACTGGCAGACGGTGACGGTTCGCCTGTCGCAGGCGGTGACGCGCGACATCGCCGCCATCATCGACCTGCTCGACACCTTCCCGCAGCCCGACAACTACGCCCAGATCATCCGCATCGCCCAGGACCGGATGCAGCTGAAGATCGACTTGCTGCCGCCCGATCCCCTGCCCCCACCTGGGCCAAAGCCGTTCTTTTCGATCCTCGATCAGGCGCTTTCGACGGAAATCCGCAGGCAGATCAACAGGCCGTTCTGGCTGGACACCGTCGGCAACTCCAATATCGTCGAGGTGCGCGTTCAGCTCAACGACAAGGTGCTGCGTGTCTTCGTCCGCCGCAGCCAGGCCTATGCGTCCAACACCCACATCTTCCTGCTGTGGATGGTGGGCACGTCGCTGGTGCTTTTGACCATCGCCATTCCTTTCCTGCGCAACCAGATACGCCCGATCCTGCAGCTCACCGAGGCCGCCGAAAGCTTTGGCAAGGGCCGGCCGATGCCGCCCAATTTCCGACCGCGCGGTGCCGAGGAAGTACGGCGCGCTGGCTTTGCCTTCATCCAGATGCGCGAGCGCATCGAACGCCAGATCGACCAGCGCACGGCGATGCTGACCGGCGTCAGCCACGATCTGCGCACCATTCTGACACGCTTCAAGCTGCAGCTAGCCTTGTCAGGCAGCAAGATCGACCGCGAAGCGCTGAGCCAGGACGTCGACGACATGCAGTCGATGCTCGAAGCCTATCTCGCCTTCGCCCGTGGCGAGGCGTCGGAAGACCCCGGCCGCTTCGATCTCACCAGCTATCTCGACAAGCTTGGCGAGGAAGCCCGGCTGCGCAAGCGCAAGCTCAAGGTGACGCTTGTCGGCGAGCCCGAAGTGCACGTCCGCCCCAACGCCTTCACCCGCCTGTTGCAGAACGTCGTCGGCAACGCCTTCCGCTATGCCAAGGAAGTGGAGGTCAAGGCCATTCATGATCGCGGCATGCTGGTGGTCATGGTCGACGACAATGGCCCCGGCATTCCCGAGGAAAAGCGCGAAGAGGTGTTCAAGCCGTTCTACCGACTCGACGAGGCGCGCAATCTCGATTCGACCGGCACCGGGCTTGGTCTAGCCATTGCCCGCGATATCGCGCGCAGCCATGGCGGCGACATCAAGCTCAGCGACAGCCCGCTGGGCGGCCTGCGCGCCATGATCCGCGTGCCTGCATAAAGCTAGGCGCGGTGATCCAGCCGCGCCACCAACCGGTCGCCGATCCATTGGATGCCGCAGACAAGGACGATTAGCACGACCACCACAGCGATCATCACCGCCGTTTCAAAGCGCTGGTAGCCGTAGCGGATGGCAAGGTCGCCGAGCCCGCCCGCACCGATGGCGCCCGCCATGGCGGATGCACCGACCAGGGTCACCAGCGTGACCGTGAAGCCGGCGACGATGCCGGGCAACGCTTCGGGCACCAGCACCTCGCGGATGATCGCCCAGCGGCCGCCGCCCATGGCGCGCACGGCCTCGATCAAACCACGGTCGACCTCGCGCAGCGACACCTCGGCGATGCGGGCATAATAGGGCGTGGCGGCAATCGAAAGCGGCACGATCGCCGCCCAGGTGCCGATCGAAGTTCCGACGATCAGCCGCGTCAGCGGAATGAGCGCAACGAGCAGGATGATGAAGGGCACCGACCGAAGGCCATTGACCACGGCGCCAAGGATGCGGTTGACCCAACGCTGCTCGGCGATACCGCCCCGGTCGGTAGCGACAAGCGCCAGTCCCAGCGGCAGGCCAAACAGCAACGAGATCAGCCCCGATGCCGCCGTCATCAGCACCGTCTCCCACAGCGAGCGCAGCAGCAGGTCAAACATCGTCTGAGACATAACCAAGCACCTCCACCCGCGCACCCCGGGCATTCAAGATTTCGACGGCAGTCGCAGTGACGCCGGTTGCAGTGGTGACGCCGACAAACAAGGTGCCCACCGGCTCGCCCTGGATATGATCGATGCCGCCATGGATCAGGCGGAACTGGCCAGGGATCGACGTCGCCAGTTCGGCCAACAGCGGACGGCGCGCCGCTTCACCAGAAATATCGACACGCAGGATCGCTTCGTCTCCGCTGGTGCGAAGCCGGGCCGCCAAATGTTCAGGCAGTTGCGGACGGATGCCGCCCAACAGGCTGCGCGTCACCTCTGACCTTGGGTCAGCGAAGACCGACCACACCGGCCCCTGCTCGACAATACGGCCTGCATCGATCACCGCCACGCGGTCGGCGATGCTGCGGATCACCTCCATCTCATGCGTAATGAGCATGATGGTCAGCCCGAGCTTTTGGTTGATGTCCTTGAGCAGCGACAGGATCGAGCGTGTCGTCTCGGGGTCGAGCGCCGATGTCGCCTCATCTGAAAGCAGCACCGCCGGGCGCGCGGCGAGCGCACGCGCAATTCCGACACGCTGCTTCTGGCCACCCGACAGCGACGCCGGATAAGCACTTGCCTTGTCGGAGAGGCCGACGAGTTCGAGCAACTCGGTGGCGCGCTTGAGACGCTCGGCCTTGGGGCGGCCCTCGATCTTGAGGGGGAGAACGACGTTTTCCTCAACGGTCTTTGCCGACAGCAGGTTGAAATGCTGGAAGATCATGCCGATGCGCCGCCTCAGCGGCTGCAACTCGCGCTCGCTCAAGCCTGATATCTCGCGGCCTTCGATGAACACCTGCCCGGCGTCGGGCCGCTCCAGCCCGTTCAGGCAGCGGATCAGCGTCGACTTGCCGGCGCCGCTGCGACCGATGATGCCAAGGATCTCCCCCTTGCGCACGGACAGCGACACGCCGTCCACCGCCGCCGTTTCGCCGAAGCGGCGCTTGAGGTCGACAAGGCGGATGACGTCGTCGGCTGGCGCATCGTGGGCAAGCGGCAGCGCGCCTTCGATGGTCGCAAAATGCTGGGTCATGAAAATCCCCTGACAATGTGGAAAAGCGGCCCGCCAAAAAAGCGAGCCGCCTGTGCTAAAGCCCTTGAGGCGATCAATAGGCGCTGACGCCGGTGCCCTTGTAGACGCGGTCGAACTCGGCCTTGACGGTCTCGTTCTGGTAGGCTGCGACCAGCTTCTTGACCCAGTCTTCGTTCTCGTTGCCGGTCTTGACCGCGATGAAGTTGCGGTAGGGATTGTCGGCCACAGGTTCTTGCGAGATGCGGTTTTCAGCGCTCAGCCCGCTCTTCAGCGCCCAATCGGTGTTGACCACGGCCGCATCGAGGTCCTCGACCGAACGGCCGACGATACCGGCATCAAGTTCCTTGATCTCGAACTTCTTGGGATTTTCCACGACGTCGGCGATGGTCGCCAGGATGCCGGTGCCATCCTTCAGCTTGATGACGCCGGTGTTGGCAAGCACGCGCAGCGCCCGGCCCTCGTTGGAGGGGTCATTGGGCACGCCGATCACTGCGGCTTCCGGCAGGTCTTCGAGCTTGGCGTGCTTCTTGGAATAGAGCCCGATGGGCCATAGCCCGGTGTAGCCAACCGGAGTGATATGGTAGCCTTGGGTCTTGATCTGGTTGTCGAGATAAGGCTGGTGCTGGAAGGCGTTGGCGTCGATGTCGCCACGCTCCAGCGCCTCGTTGGGCTGGGTGTAGTCGTTGAACACTACGGTCTCGACAGTCAGCCCCTGCTTGGCGGCCTCGGCCTTGACCACGCGCCAGACATCCTCGTCCTCACCGGAGATGATGCCGACCTTGATCGCGGTCTTGTCTTCCGCGAATGCCTGATGCGGCAAGGTGAAGCCGATGACGGTGACGACGGACGCCAAAAGTGCTGCAAGTGCCGTGCGCCGGCTGGCCGGTCGCTGATGGAAGTGGGTTTTGGTGATCTCGGTCATTTTGAACTCTCGCTGAGCGCCGATGGGAGGATGGCTCGCTCCGCAGGTAGCGAAGCTTGCCCATATCCTCGGCAAAGCGGCACCGTTCAGCAAAGGACCGCATTCCTCGGCCCGCCCAAAGGCAGGAATATCGTCTCAAAGAAAATGCGCCTTCGAGCAGAACTGACCCCGCCTTCGCAGTTGCGAAGAGCAGCATCGTCATCGGCGCGTCATGCAAAGCTGGTCAAAAGCGGCCGCATCGAAAGGGACCGCCGCTGATTCCTGGCTGGTGACTGCTAGCCGGCTAGACGCGGAGTAACAGGGAAGACATTTCTTGCGCATCCTGATGGTCACCGACGCCTGGAAGCCGCAGATCAACGGCGTGATCCACACGCTCGAACGGCTTTCCGAAGCGCTGAAAGCGTTCGACGCCGAAGCCGATTTCCTGACGCCGAACATCTTCCGCACCTTGCCGATGCCGACTTATCCCGACATCCGGCTGGCGCTGACCACGCCGGGCCATGTCGCGCGCATCATCGAGGAGCGGCGGCCCGACCACATACACCTGGTGACCGAAGGGCCACTCGGCATGATGGCGCGGCGCTACTGCCTGGCCCGCAAGCGCCCCTTCACCACCAGCTACCACACCCGTTTTCCCGAATATGTCAGTGCCCGCCTGCCGCTGCCAGAGAGCTGGAGCTATGGGCTGCTGCGCAAGTTCCACAATTCCGGCCAGGGCTGCATGGTCGCGACCCAGTCGCTTGCCGACGATCTCGCCTCGCGCGGGTTTGAAAAGCTGCGCCCCTGGACACGCGGCGTCGACATCAACCACTTCCATCCCGGCAAGAAGACCGTGATCGACCTGCCCCGCCCGATCTTCTTGTGCGTTGGGCGCATAGCGGTGGAGAAGAACCTGCCCGCCTTCCTCGACCTCGACCTGCCGGGTACCAAGGTACTGGTCGGCGACGGGCCGGAACTGGAAAGGTTGAAGGCGAAGTATCCGCAAGCGCATTTCCTCGGCCGGCGGCCAAGCGACGAACTCGCCGAAATCTACGCCTCCGCCGACGTCTTCGTCTTCCCGAGCCGCACCGACACCTTTGGCAATGTCATCATCGAAGCGCTGGCCAGCGGCACGCCCGTCGCCGCCTATCCGGTGACCGGGCCAATCGACATCGTCGGCGATGGTGTGGGCGGCGTGGTTGCGCAGGATTTGCGCGAGGCAGCACTTGCAGCGCTCAAGATCGACCGGCTTGAGGCCCGCAAGCGCGCGATGCGCTATACGTGGAATGCTTGTGCGGAGATGTTCCTGGATAATGTGAAGGCGGCTTACGCCGTGTAGACCGCCAGGACACCCCGACCATTCAGGTCAGGCCGAGTCGAAAATGGTGAGTTCCGAGAACCGGAACGGAGCGTACATTTGGGTACGTGAGTACCGGAAGCGCAGGAAATTGCCATTTGCAGGCCGGCATCACCTGAATTGCGACGTGTCCTAAAAAAGGCGGCCGCCGTCCGGCACCTGGCGCTCGACAGCACCGAGTACCACGTCGCCTTCGGCATCGGGAAATCCGAGCGTCAGCACTTCGGACATGAACTTGCCGATCTGGCGCGGCGGGAAGTTGACGACGGCAAAGACCTGCCGGCCGACAAGTGTTTCGGGCGTATAATATTTAGTGATCTGCGCTGACGACCGCTTCACGCCAATCTCCGGCCCAAAGTCGATCTTCAGCTTGAACGCCGGCTTGCGCGCCTCCGGATACGGCTCCACCTCGACAATCGTACCGGTGCGGATATCGACCTTGTCGAAATCCGCGAAGGTGATCTCGGGCTTGCGCTCGTTATGCGAACTCATCGGGCAGTCTCAGGCGTTACCGTGCGTTTCAAACAGCACGCTTGCCAGCGCGTCCTTGGCCGACGTACCCGACCAGACGACGAACTGGAACGCCTGGAAATAGCATTCGCAGGCTTCGAGCGCCGAAGACAGCAGAACTTCGACCTGCTGGCTGGTCGGCTCGACGCCACCGGCAAGCAGCAGCGACTGGCGGAACATGATCGCGCCTTCAGTCTCCCAGAGATCGAAATGGCCAAACAGCATCTGCTCGTTGATCAGCGACAAAAGCCTGAGGATTTCAAGCGTGCGGCTTTCCGGCACTTTCACATCGAAAGCACAGGCCAGGTGCAGGGCCTCAAAATCCTCCATCCAGGAGAAGGAGACCTGGTATTCAGTCCAGTTGCCGACAACCGAAATCGAGATTTCGTCGTCGCCGGCACGCTCGAATGACCAGTCGTTGTTGTGAGCCACCTGCTCGATAACATCCACCGGGTGGATTTCGCGCGAGAACTCGAGTTCGAGAAGTTCCATAAATGCTTCCTGTCGTTCCGGGAGCGCCATCGCGCTCCGCGCAAAGGGCACACACGACGAACAAACTTATTCTTGAACTCGGACGACCAGCGCTGCCAGACTCAATACCCCCAGCCGGACCGCTCCATCCGGGTGCATGACCCAGTTACGAATCATGCAACAAATTCAGTGTATTGATCGGGAGTTTCGTGAACAGCCCAATTTTTCGCAGCACCCCATTAGGATGTGGAAACAGGCTGCGGCGCAGATTCATCAAGCGCCGGTAAGCGATTCACGACAAAGCACTTTTTCGGATTGTGCTTTGTGGAAAAGTTAACGAATTATTTCTTTGTACGAGGCTTCGGCGACGCCGCCGGTGAGGCCTTGTCGTCGCTTTCACTGCCGCGGCCAGCGAGCTGGGCCTCAAGTGCCTCGATACGGGCGGTCAAAGCCTTGTTCTCAGCACGCGCCTTGATCGCCATGTCGCGGACGGCTTCGAACTCTTCGCGCTGCACCAGTTCGAGCGAATTCATCGCCCGTTCGGCCTGCGAGCGGAACGCGGTTTCAACCTCGCGCTTGACGCCCTGTGCGGCGCCTGCGGCATCGGTCATCAGCTTGGCGAACTCATCCAGAATGCGGTTCGGTCCGGTCGTCATGGCAAACCCTCGCGTTGTCCATTCGACGTAGTAGGGCAAGGCTTCGAATGCAAGTGCGTGAAGGTCTCCCGGTTCGGTTTGCGCTATCGCGCCGCATCCCGGACTTGCCGCAATCAATAACTATTATTAGATTGAAACAACGAAGGCAGGAGCATCGCCATGGCCATCAGCGCCGATCTGGGCACGCATCTCGAAGAGGTTGTGAACGAGCTGGTCAGCACCGGTCGCTACAACTCCAAGAGCGAGGTTTTGCGCGAAGGCGTCCGCCTCGTCGAGGAACGCGAAAAGCGCTTGGCCGCACTCGACGCCGCCTTGGCTCAAGGGCTGAGCGACGCCGAGGCCGGGCGTAGCAAGCCGGCCGATGAGGTGTTTGCACGCCTCGAAGCCAAATACCGTTCGCAGGGCCGATGACGACATGAAGGTCATCATCGCCGCCACTGCCGAAGCAGACATCGAGGCGATCGGCGATCACATTGCTCAATCAAATCCAACCCGCGCGCTGACATTCATCCTGGAGCTGCGCGACCGCTGTTTCGGCATAGCCGAGACACCGCTAGGTTACGCGGTGGTAAGGAAAATCGGCGACAACGAAATACGCCGTCGCGTGTTCGGCAACTACCTGATCTTCTACCGCGTGCACTTTGAATCGCTTGAAATCATCCGCGTGCTGCACGGCGCGATGGACTACGAGCAGATCCTTTTTCCCGAGCAATGACATCTCGGTTACCTCAGGCTTGCCTGCCTTGACCCTGCCAAAAGCCTGCCGCATGGTCCGCCGCATTGCCGGCCTTGGAGACTGATTTGAGCGCGTACCTTGCCCTTCCTTTGGCAGCCCTGCCCTTTCCGAACATCGACCCGGTCATCGTGCAGTTCGGGCCACTGGCCATCCACTGGTACGGGCTGGGATATGTCGTCGGTATTCTTTTTGCCTGGTGGTACGGCAAGCGGCTGGTGACCAACACCCGGCTGTGGCCGAACGGCATCCTGCCGATGAAGCCCGAAGCCCTAGACGATTTTCTCGTCTGGGCGGCGGCCGGCGTGGTGCTTGGCGGCCGCATCGGCTACATCCTGTTTTACGACCTCGCCCGCTACATCTCAAATCCGCTCGACATCTTCGCGGTCTGGCAAGGCGGCATGTCGTTTCATGGCGGACTGCTTGGCGTGACGATCACCATGTTCCTGTTTGCCCGCAAGCATGGCATCCTTGTCTGGTCGCTGATCGACGTGGTTGCGGCCGGCGTGCCGGTTGGCCTCGGCCTCGTTCGTGTTGCCAACTTCATCAATTCCGAGCTCTGGGGCCGGGTCACAAACGTGCCATGGGCGATCGAGTTCCCCACCGGCGGCCCGTTCCTGCGCCATCCGAGCCAGCTTTATGAAGCGCTGCTCGAAGGCCTGGTGCTGTTCCTCGTGCTGCGCTTCCTCACCCACTCGCGCCTGAAGCTCAAGACGCCGCGCTTCATCGCCGGCGCCTTCGTTTGCGGCTACGGCCTGTCGCGCATCTTCGTCGAGTTCTTCCGCGAACCCGACCAGCAGATCGGCTATCTCCTGGGCGGCTGGCTGACCATGGGCATGGTGCTTTCGGTGCCAATGGTGCTGATCGGCGTGTGGGCGATGCTGTCGGCCAAGCCGGTGACCCAAGCCGCAAAGCCGGCATGACCGCGCTCAAAAAGCGCATGACAAGCCTGATCGCCGCGTCGGGGCCGATAGGCGTCGCCGATTACATGGCGCAATGCTTGTTCGACCCCACGGACGGCTACTACACGACACGCGAGCCGTTCGGGGCGGCTGGCGACTTCACCACCGCGCCCGAAATCAGCCAGATGTTCGGCGAACTCGTCGCCGTCTGGCTCTACGCGGCATGGCAGGCTGAGGGACGGCCGACAAACGCCACGCTGGCCGAGATCGGCCCTGGGCGCGGCACGTTGATGAAGGACATGCTGCGGGTGCTGCAAAAGCTCGATGCGGCATTCCCCACCGTGGCCATGATCGAGACGAGCCCGCGCCTGCGCGAAATCCAGAAGCAGACCCTGGCCGCCAGCGGCGCAGAGATCGTCTGGCACGACACGGTATCCTCCCTGCCCAACGCACCGCTGTTCATCGTCGGCAACGAATTGTTCGACGCCATCCCGACCCGTCAGTTCGTCAGGATCGGCGCGGAATGGCGCGAGCGCGCCATCGGCATCGACGAGGCTGGCGAGCTTGTTTTCGTGGCTGGCCCGGCCACCATCGAAGCGGCACTCCTGCCCGCCGAGGCAGCAAACGCGCCCGAAGGCTCCATCTTCGAATTCGCCCCTGCCCGCACAGCCACCATGGAAGCCATCGCCGAGCGCATCGCAGCTTCAGATGGCACGGGGCTGTTTTTCGACTACGGCCATCTCAGCCCCGGCATTGGCGACACGCTGCAGGCGCTGCGCAAGCATCGATACGAAGACGTGCTGGCAACACCCGGCGAAGCGGACCTCACCTCGCATGTCGACTTTTCCGCCCTTGGCACCGCTGCGAAAGCCCATGGCCTCGACGCACGGCTTGCGACACAGGGCGAATTCCTGCTTGCCCTCGGCTTGCTCGAACGCGCTGGCAAGCTTGGCGCCAATGCGGACGACGCAGCGCGTGAAAAAATCCAGTCCGAGGTCGAGCGCCTTGCTGGCCCCGACGCGATGGGCACCTTGTTCAAGGTGATCGCGATCGCACCCGCTGGCACAAAACTTCCCTTCCCTACCCTCAGTTGACAGCGAGCTTGCTGCTGCCCCACTGTCCGCGCTCGCAACAGCAGAGCGGGTCGGCGAAGTCAGGCTTGGCCTTGACGAAATCGCACCCGGAGAAGACAAGGCGGCAATGCTGAACGACTCGAAACCGGAACCGATCCGGTCCAACTTGCTCGCCAGCGCGGAGGCCAACGGCATCCGCCACGGTTACTTCACCCGCATCGGCGGGGTCTCCGAAGGCATCTACGAAGGCTTGAACATTGGCGTCGGCTCGGACGACGATCAGGCGCGGGTCATCGAGAACCGTCGCCGCGTCGCCGCCTGGATGGGCGTACCGGCGGACCATTTGCTCAGCCTCTACCAGGTCCATTCACCCGACGTGATCGTGGCCACCGGGCCATTTTCAGGAGCTCGCCCCAAGGCTGACGCCATCGTCACCGACCGGCCCGGCATCGCCCTTGGCGCCTCCTCGGCCGATTGCGGTCCGGTGCTTTTCGCTGACCCTGAAGCGCGCATCATCGGTGCGGCCCATGCCGGCTGGAAGGGTGCTTTCACTGGCGTGCTCGAAAATACTGTCACCGCCATGGAAAAACTTGGCGCCAGGCGCGAGCGCATCCTTGCCGTGCTCGGTCCTTCGATCAGCGTTGCCAATTACGAGGTCGGCCCGGAATTCGTCGCCCGCTTCGTCGAAGCGGATGCCGGCAATACGCGCTACTTCACGCCTTCGGCCATTGCAGGCCATTCGATGTTCGACCTCAACCTCTACACCGTCGACCGGCTGCGCAGCGCCGGCGTCACCGCAGAGGCCTTGAACCGCTGCACCTACGCGGAAGAAGACCTATTTTATTCCTACCGGCGCACCACGCACCGGAAAGAAGCAGATTACGGACGGCAGATTTCGGCAATTGCACTGGAGGACTGAGAGCATGGCGCTGCATTTCGAACGAACCGAATTCGACGCCCGCCGTGACCGGCTGATGATCGAGATGGCCGAAAAGAAGCTCGACGCCGTCCTGCTGTTTGCGCAGGAGAGCATGTACTGGCTGACCGGCTACGACACATTCGGCTTCTGCTTCTTCCAGTCCCTGGTGGTCAAGGCCGACGGTTCGATGACGCTGTTGACGCGTTCGGCCGATTTGCGCCAGGCGCGCCACACCTCGACCATCGAAAACATCGTGTTGTGGACCGACCGCGACAACGCCAACCCGACTCTCGACCTGCGCAACCTGCTCAACGACCTCGGCCTGCTCGGCACCCGCGTCGGTGTCGAATACGACACCCATGGCCTCACCGCCTTCAACGGTCGCCGTCTCGACGAACAGCTCCAGACCTTCGGCCAGATCGTCGACGCCTCTGGCATCGTCGGTCGCCTGCGCCTGTTCAAGAGCCCGGCCGAGATCGAAAAAGCCGAAAAGGCCGCCGGTCTTGCCGACGACGCGCTCGATGCGGCACTGCCGCTGATCAAGCAGGGTGGTGACGAAGCCAAGATCCTGGCAGCCATGCAGGGCGCGATCTTTGCCGGCGGCGGCGACTATCCGGCCAACGAATTCATCATCGGCTCGGGCGTCGACGCTTTGCTCTGCCGCTACAAGGCCGGCCGCCGCAAGCTCAACAAGAACGACCAGCTGACGCTCCAATGGGCCGGCGTGTTCCACCACTACCATGCGCCGATGATGCGGACAGTGCTGACCGGCAAGGTGTCCAAGCGCCACCAGGAACTTTACGATGCGTCGCTTGCCGCACTGGTCGCGGTCGAAAAGGCGATGACGCCGGGCAACACATTCGGCGACGTCTTCGATGCGCACGCCAAAGCGCTGGAAATGCATGGGCTGACCAAGCACAGGCTCAACGCCTGCGGTTACTCGGTCGGTGCGCGCTTTGCCCCGTCCTGGATGGACATGCCGATGTTCTATCAAGGCAATGCCGAACCAATCGCGCCGAATATGACTTTGTTCGCTCACATGATCATCATGGATTCGGAAACCGAAACCGCAATGACGCTTGGCCGAACCTATCTGACCACCGAATCCGCGCCCAAGCCGCTTTCCCGCCATGATCTCGACTTGATCGTACGGTGATTGCGATGAACGCTGAGGGGCGTTTGTCATGGAGTTCGGTCAGATGAAACGTTGGTTTGTGGGCGCGGCAGGCCTGTCCGTGCTCGCCCTTTCGGCCTGCAACAGCTCCAAGGACGTGCTCGAGCCCTCGGCCATCGCACCGACGGAACAGTCGAACGCACTTGCCAAGATCGAGGGCACCGACGTCGCGGCGCCGCCAGTGACGGGTGCTGCCACAGTTGCCGCCACGGCTGTTCCGGCGCAGACGGGGGCCGTCACCTCCAAGACACGCGTGCAATTCGCCCCCATCGTCGGCACGCCGGTCGAGGCGGCGACGCCTCTGACCCAGCAGCTCGGCATTCGGGCACGTGCACGCGGAATCACGCTTGCCGGCAGCACCGACACGACGCCGCCCGGCATCATCATGCGCGGCTATTTCTCGGCGATGACCGAAGGCAAGGACACGACGGTCGTTTACGTCTGGGACGTCTACGATCCCGCCGGCACAAGGCTGCACCGCATCAACGGCCAGAAGACGGCGGCATCGAGCGGCAGCGGCGACGGCTGGCCCACGGTGGCACCCGCGACGATGCAGTCGATAGCCGACAGCACCATCGATCAGCTGGCCGACTGGCTGGCGGCGAAACCGGGTTAGGCCGCGACATTCCGCGCCACGATGTCGCTTTTTTGGGATTCAGCGGCGAGTCCGCTTGCAATACGGCTCAAGGCCGCTAAAAGCCCGCTCATATTCATTTCCAGGATCGGCGTATGAAACTCTTCGCGGGCAATTCCAACCGGGTGCTAGCAGAAGCTGTCGCTCGCTATCTCAACATTCCCCTTGGCAAGGCAAGCGTCAGGCGCTTCGCTGACCAGGAGATCTTTGTCGAGATCCAAGAGAACGTGCGCGGCGAGGATGTCTTCATCCTCCAGTCGACCGCCTTCCCGACCAACGATCACCTGATGGAACTTCTCATCATGATCGACGCCTTCATGCGTTCGTCGGCACGACGCATCACGGCGGTCATTCCTTATTTCGGCTACGCCCGGCAGGATCGCCGCGCTTCGGGCCGCACGCCGATCTCGGCCAAGCTGGTCGCCAACATGATCGCGCGTGCCGGCGCCAATCGCGTGCTCACGCTCGACCTGCATGCCGGCCAGATCCAGGGCTTCTTCGATATCCCGACGGATAATCTCTTCTCGATCCCGGTCATGGCCCGCGACGTGAAGGCCAAGTACAAGCAGCTCAACAACGTCATGGTGGTTTCGCCAGACGTCGGTGGCGTGGTGCGTGCCCGTGCACTCGCCAAGCGCATCGACGCCCAGCTCGCCATCGTCGACAAGCGCCGCGAACGCCCCGGTGAATCCGAGGTGATGAACGTCATCGGCGAAGTGCACGGCAAGGACTGCCTGCTCATCGACGACATCGTCGATTCCGGCGGCACGCTGTGCAACGCGGCCGACGCGCTGCTCGCCAAGGGCGCCACCAGCGTCACCGCCTACATCACCCATGGCGTGCTTTCGGGCGGTGCGGCTGCCCGCATCAGCGGGTCGCAGCTGCAGGAACTGGTCATCACCGACTCGATCCAGCCGACCCAGGCGGTGATGGACGCCCACAACATCCGCGTCGTTTCGATCGGCGACCTGATCGGCGAAGCGATCTCGCGCACGGCGACCGAAGAGTCGGTATCGAGCCTGTTCGACTAGGCTTTCTGCCTTAGGCAGACCATTTCATAGCCCCGCCCGGCAATCCGCGGCGGGGCTTTTTCGTTCCAGCAAGACGTCGGCACTGTTCAGGACAGCTGCCACGCCATCCCGGTGATCGCCGAGATGGCCAAAACGACGATCATGTTGGCGTGGTAGCGGATCAGCGCCACGCCTGCCGCGACAGCGATGATGGCCGCGGCCGCATCGAAGCTGCTGAAATCCAGCACCGGCAGCGCGAACGGCCCGAAATCCCTCTCGCCGACATTGCCAAACAGCACATGCAGCGCAAACCACACCGCAAGATTGGCGATGATGCCGACAACGGCTGCGGTGACCGCAGACAGCGCGCTAGCCAGCCAGCGCACATTGCGCACCGTCTCGACATAGGGCGCGCCGACGAAGATCCACAAGAAGCACGGCACGAAGGTGAACCACAGCGTCACCACAGCGCCCGTCACACCGCCGGCAAGCGGCGCAAGGCTGGAAAGCCTGGCGCCGCCGAGGAAACCGACGAACACCAAAACCAGGATCAGTGGCCCCGGTGTCGTTTCGGCGAGGCCGAGGCCGGTCAGCATTTCATCCGGCTTCAGCCAGCCATGCACCTCGACCGCCTGCTGGGCGACATAGGCAAGCACCGCATAGGCGCCGCCGAAGGTCACCGCCGCCATCTTGGAAAAGAACGTGGCTTCGGTGGTGAATACGTGGCCGGGCCCAAGCACCTGCCACAACACGATCAGCGGCACGAACCAGATCGCCAGCCACGCGGCGAGCGTGGAGAAGAACCGCCGGACGCTCGGTTGCGTCCATTCCGGCATGGCATAGGCGATTTCCGGCTCGATGTCGGCCGACGCCTTGCTGGAATTGCCACCGAGCAGGTGCATCACCGCCCCGATGACCGCCGCCACCGCAATGATCAGCGGGAACGGCAGCTTGAGAAAAGCGATGGCGATGAAGGCGGCAATCGCCAGCGCCACCATCAAACTGCTCTTCAGGGCGCGTTTCGACACCTTGATCAGCGCTTCCAGCACGACGGCCAGCACCGCTGCCTTGAGGCCGAACAACAGCCCCTGCACCAGCGTGACATGGCCAACGGTCAAATAAATCGCCGACAGCGCGGTAATGACGAGAGCGCCCGGCAACACGAACAGCAGCCCGGCGACCAGCCCTCCCCTGACGCCATGCAGCAGCCAGCCAGCATAGGTCGCAAGCTGCATCGCCTCCGGTCCCGGCAACAGCATGCAGTAGTTGAGCGCATGCAAGAAGCGTGGCTCATCGAGCCAGCGCTTCTCGTCGACGAGGATGCGGTGCATCAACGCGATCTGACCGGCCGGCCCGCCGAAGGACAAAAGGCCGATCTTGGCGAAGACGCGCACGGCTTCGGCAAAGGACGGGCGAGCCGCCCCGCTTGAAGTCATGTCCATTTCAGATCGCCTTTGCCGGCCAATTGTGGGTTTCAGCCGTCGCATAGCGGCACCAGCCGTAGAGCGCATCGTAAATCGTCATGCCCTTTTCCAGTTGCCTGAGATCGTCGGCCTCGATCGCCGAAAGGCCCAACGATATGGCGAGCAGCCCCGCAGCCTCCGGCTCCAGATCCATGCGCGCGGTGTCGGCCCCGCGCACGATCCTGGCAAGATGAAGCAGTGCGGGATCGGTCAGGCCGAACTCCGATATCAGCGTGTCGAATGTGCATTCGTCGCCGCGATGCGAATAATGCACCTCCTTGATGTCGTAAGGTATGGCGCCGGTCTCGTCGGCGACATCCTTGACCCACTCGGCAGTGACGAAATGAAAGATCGCCAGCGGGTCGATGAAGCGCCGGATCAGCCACGGACAGGCGATGCGGTCGATCTTCGGCCGCGACCGCGTTACCCAGACGCTTGGCGTGGGCAATCCGGGCTCGATACCCGGCGCTTCGCGGGCAACCAGCAATCCCCCGGCCGCAATCCACGCATCGATGCCGCCTTCGAGCATCGAAACATCAGCGCCTGCAGCTGCCAGACGCATGACAGCGATCTCGCTGACATTGTGGCCGTGGGCACAATAAACGACCAGTTCGCGCCTGGCTGGCAATTGCGGCAGCCATTCGTCGGTCTTCATGTGGTCGCGCCACAACGCCCCAGCGATGCGTGTCGGCGACGCGGCAAAAGTTTCGGCCCGGCGCACATCGATGATCAGCGGACAGAGATCAGTGCCGATCAAAGGGATCAATTGTTGGGACGAAATCATCCGAGGCATGGTTTTTCCTCCGCAAAGCCAGCGAAGGCGGAACTTGGGCTCGCGCCTCACGGGGAGTCCACCATGCCCCCGGTTTGTGAATTCTAGTTGAAAGCGGACCCCTCTTCAACGGCAAAGGGCCGGCGCACGCATTCCCCAATCAGCGCAGCACGCCGTCCAGCACGGGCAGCCCGATGATCGCCGCCGTTGCGATCAAGCCGTAGCAGATGCGGCGGAACGTGGTCTCGTTGGCACGGCTGAACAGGCGCGAGCCGATGAACAGTCCCGCAGCGAAGGTCGGCCCGATCGTCAGCGAAAGGCCCACAGTCTCCCAGGTCAGCAGCCCGGCGATCAGGTAGCTTACGATCGACAGCACGCTCGATATGGCAAAGTAGAGCACGATGTTGGCACGTACCGTCAGCGGCTGGATGGCGCCGCCGAGCCAGTAGGCGACGACAGGCGGCCCGCCGACCTGGGCGGCGCCCGAAAACAGCCCAGAGGTCGCACCTACGGCGGCGGTCAGGCTGGCGTGAGGGCGACCGTGATAGCGCCAACCCGACATCAAAAGCGCGAGCAGCGCAACCACGATGACGACGATGCCCCAGCGGATCACCACGCCGTCGACATGACTGAGCATATAGGTGCCGACCGGCACGCCGATGACCGCTCCGAGCGCCATGACGCCGACATTGGCGCGGTCGGCGTTTCGCCACGCATTCGGGATGAGCCCCGGGGTCAGCACGAGGTCGACGATCAAAAGCAGCGGCACCGCAAGCTTGGCCCCGACCAGCGAACTTGCCACCGGCACGAAAATCAGGGCGCCGCCAAAACCGGAAAAGCCACGGGCGCAGCCGGCGACGAACGCAGCCACGACAAGCACAAGGATAGTGGCCGCCGAAAGGTCGAGCGGGAGTAGTTCTTGCATCAATGAATTTGCCGCCGTGAATGTTACGAATCGGCGTGATACAGGCATGCGGGCGATTTCGCGAGCGGCCACGGCAACGCCATGAGGGAGCCAGCGCAAAGAGCCCCGGCGGTTGCACTTTTGCCCACCTTCCGTTATAGAGCCGCCACCCGCGTAGACACCCTTGGAGGCAACGCGGCGGAAGGCCGCCCCACCCGGCGGCTTTCGACGTTTACGGATGCGGCTTCGAGCCGGCCGTAGGCGCTCCATACAACCGAAAGGAAATGCCATGAGCGAAACATACGAGCTCAAGGCCGAAGCACGCGAACAGGTCGGTAAGGGGTCCGCCCGTGAAGTTCGCCGCAACGGTAAAGTGCCTGCAGTTATTTACGGCGACAAGCAGCCTCCCCTGGCCATCGCCCTGTCCTACAAGGACATCTTCTACAAGATCCATGGCGGCAGCTTCCTGACCACCGTGGCCACGATCGATGTCGACGGCAAGAAGATCCAGGTCCTGCCGAAGGACTATCAGCTTGACCCGGTCCGCGACTTCCCGATGCATGTCGACTTCTTGCGCGTCGGCGCAAACACCGAAGTCAACGTCCAGGTTCCGGTGCACTTCATCAACGAAGAAAAGTCGCCCGGCATCAAGCGCGGCGGTACGCTCAACATCGTTCGTCACGAAGTCGAGTTCCACTGCCCGGCCAATGCGATCCCGGACTTCATCACCGTCGATCTCGACGGCACGGACATCGGCGATTCGATCCACATCTCGGCCGTCAAGCTGCCCAAGGGCGTGAAGCCGGTCATCTCCGACCGCGATTTCACCATCGCAACGATCGCCGGCACTTCGGCATCGAAGTCGGAAGAAGGCGCTGCCGAAGCTGGCGAGACCGCCGAGGCCTAAGCCTCAAGCGCCCGGAGGACCCGAACATGCTGCTCTTTGCAGGTCTCGGCAATCCGGGTGCGCAATACCAGAACAACCGGCACAATGTCGGCTACATGGCGGCGGACGCAATTGCCCGCCGCCATTCGTTTTCGCCCTGGACGAAAAAATTCAAGGGCCTGATATCTGAAGGCAACATCGGCGGCGAAAAGGTCATCCTGATCAAGCCGCAGACCTTCATGAACCTGTCCGGCCAGTCGGTCGGCGAAGCCTTGCGCTTCTACAAGCTCGAACCTTCGGCGCTGACCGTCTTTTACGATGAGCTCGACCTGGTCGCCGGCAAGGTGCGGGTCAAGATCGGCGGCGGCGCGGGTGGCCATAACGGCATCCGCTCGATCGACCAGCACATCGCCAAGAACTATCGCCGTGTCCGCATTGGCATCGGCCATCCCGGCGTCAAGGAAATGGTGCACGACCACGTGCTGGGCGACTTCGCCAAGGCCGACAAGGAATGGCTGGACGTTCTTCTCGACCTGGTGGCCGATAGCGCCGACTTTCTGACCAAGGGCGACGACAACGGCTTCATGAACAAGGTGACGGTCGGCCTGCGCGACAAGCTCGCGCCCACCTCCGACGACGATCGCCCGCCGCCCAAGGCCCCAAAGCCGCAAGCGCCAAAAGCTCAAAGCCATATCCGCCAGGCCCGCACGCCGCAGGCTCCGGTCAAGATTCCCGAAAGCGGGCCGATGGCCGCGATGCTGAAAAAACTGTTCGGCAACAAGGACTGAGCGCGGCTGCTACAGATTTTGCCACCTGTAGACCACGAGATCGAAAAACCACTGGAGCGTAGCGTTCACGTATGTTGCGAAGAAATTTGCAACGCTTGAAGAAAACAACACAAAGAACATGCCCACTGCGACAACTAGGGCGACTGCAACCTTCAGGTTCCGCCAGCTATCCAGTCGATAGTACCCATCTTCATCGAACTCTGTTTCGTGAATCCAATCGGTCAGAAGATAGCCAAGAGGTAGATACAGATCGGTATGTATCGACCCTGTGAACCGCTCTGGGTATGGGGCCCAGAGCGCTCTCGCGACATGCCAAAGCGCGCCGATTGCAGCCAAAACAAATGGTGCAGCAAGGTAGTGCCAAAGCGTTGCCTGGGTTTCCAATTGCGTCTCCCTGTCGGCACTATGCCGAAGGTAGATTAAAGGTGCCTTATCCTGCATCTGTTCTATGCGCCGGCCTAAAACTCAGCGATCAACGCTCCTGACATAAGTTCGACGGCATCCGTGCTAGGAGGGCTCTTTGGCAACTGGGAGCGGGTCTGATGGTTTCTGTAGGCGTTGATGACGTCATCTACATGTTCGCGATGTCGCTAGATGGCTACATAGCCCGCGACGATGGCAGCTTCGACTGGCTCGACAACTTTCCAGCTGATGACGACTATGATTTTTCCGCCTTCATGAATTCGCTGAGCGGTATCGTCATGGGACGCGCCGCCTACGATATCGTGCGCCGCGAACCGGAATGGGCCTACGCCAAATATCCCTGCCTCGTTGCCACGTCGCGTCCGCTGGACAACCCGCCCGAAAACACCGAAGCGATGGCGGGCTCACCTGCCGAATTGCTGGCCAATCTCCGGCGCCGCGGCGCCAATGGCCGCATCTGGATGTTCGGCGGCGGTGACCTCGCCCGCCAGTTCATGGACGCAGGCTTGCTCGACACGATCGAGATCGGAACGATCCCTGTCATCTTGGGCTCCGGCATCCCCGCCTTCGGCGGCAAGCAGGCCGATCGCTGGCTCGACCTGGCCTTTGCCAAGCCGCTCGCCAATGGCGCGGTGCATGCGCAATACCGCGTGCGACGCTGAAAGACTTGACGATACAAGGCCTGATCGCCCATAGCCCTGATCAAAATTCCGATTTCCCGATAGGACCAAGACCATGGGTTTCAAATGCGGCATCGTTGGCCTGCCCAACGTTGGCAAATCGACGCTTTTCAATGCGCTGACGCGCACGGCTGCCGCACAGGCGGCAAACTATCCTTTCTGCACCATCGAGCCGAACACCGGCGAAGTGGCGGTTCCTGACCCGCGCCTAAAACTTCTGGCGGCGACCGCCAAGTCGAAGGAGATCATTCCGACCCGCATCTCCTTCGTCGATATCGCTGGCCTGGTGCGTGGCGCCTCGAAGGGCGAAGGCCTAGGCAACCAGTTCCTCGCCAATATCCGCGAGGTCGACGCCATCGTGCACGTGCTGCGCTGCTTCGAAGATGACGACATCACCCATGTCGAAGGCCGCATCGACCCCGTCGCCGACGCCGAGACGGTCGAGACCGAGCTGATGCTCGCCGACCTCGAAAGCCTCGAGCGCCGCATCGTGCAGTTCCGCAAGCGCGCCGCGAGCAAGGACAAGGAAGCAACCACCGTCCTGCCGATGATGGAGCAGGCCTTGGCGCTGCTGCAGGACGGCAAGCCGGCGCGCCTGCTGCTCAAGGGCATTGCCCCTGAAGACCTCGAGATCCTTCAGGGCCTCAACCTGCTGACCTCGCACCCAGTGCTCTACGTCTGCAACGTCGCCGAAAGCGACGCCGCGACCGGCAACGAGCACACCCGCGCCGTCGAGAAGATGGCCGCGGCGCAGGGCGCAGGCGTCGTCGTCATCTCGGCCGCCATCGAAGCCGAAGTCGCGCAGCTGCCCGACGAAGAAGCCCAGGAATTCCTGGCTGATCTCGGCCTCAAGGAGCCGGGCCTGGATAAGCTCATCCGCGCCGGCTACGAGCTTTTGCACCTGATCACCTACTTCACCGTCGGCCCCAAGGAGACGCGTGCCTGGACCGTCCACAAGGGCGCCAAGGCACCGCAGGCTGCGGGCGTGATCCACACCGACTTCGAACGCGGCTTCATCCGCGCCCAGACCATCGCCTATAACGACTTCGTCACGCTTGGCGGCGAAGTTCCGGCCAAGGAGGCCGGCAAGGCGCGCGACGAAGGCAAGGAATATGTCGTCCAGGACGGCGACGTCATGCTGTTCAAGTTCAACACCTGATGCCTTGAGACCCCTATGACGCAGCACGCTTCTTTCGAGATCGATCTTCCGAAATCGTTGCGGGCCGCGTTATCGGGTTACGACTGGGACCGGCAGACTATCGGCCATTCGGATGCCGGCGTGTTCAAGCTTGCAGCCACCGGCAAGCCGACCCTTTTCCTCAAGACCGAAGAGACCAGCGACTTTGCCGAGCTGCCCGACGAGGTGGCTCGGCTGCGCTGGTTAGGCAGCCAAGGCGTCCCCTGCCCCGAAGTCATCGTCTTCGATATCCATGCCGGCCACAACTGGCTGCTGATGAGCGCGCTTGCCGGCCAGGATCTGGTTTCGCAAGAGACCGCGCCCGACAAGGCCATCGCCATCATGGCCCAGGCGCTGCGCAGCTTGCATGCGCTGGATATCTCTTCCTGCCCGTTCGACCACAGGCTTGCGGCGCGTATCGCTTTGGCAAAGTCCCGCATGGAGGCCGGCGAGGTCGATGAGGACGACTTCGACGAGGAATGGCTGGGGCAAACCGCCGAAACGGTATTCGAACAGGTTCTGGCGCGCCGGCCAGCCGGCGAAGAGCTGGTGGTGACCCATGGCGACGCGTCCATGCCGAATTTCATCGCCGATGGCGACCGCTTCTCAGGCGTCATCGATTGCAGCCGGCTCGGCGTCGCCGACCGCCATCAGGATTTGGGCATCGTCTGCTGGAGCATCCACACCAATCTTGGCGAAGAGTGGATAGCACCCTTCCTCGCGCTCTACGGTATGCCCGAGGCCGAAGCGGCGAAGCTCTCCTATTACCAGCTGCTCGACGAGTTCTTCTGAGCAGACCTCGGTGACGACGTCATAGTTCCGTCATGTCGCGCCCCTACGGACTGGCGGCTTGACGCCTGCTGCGCCCGGGTCTACGCGCGGCCTGGTGGGCCGGCTGTCGGCACTGTGTTTTGACGTTAACTTGAGCGCGTGCCCGGTTGGGCAGTCTCGCCTCCAGCATGGGAGACCCGGCCGATGATCAAGGCATTCGTCGTGGAAAACGACCGCCTGCGGCTCTCGGAGAATATCGAGGCCGACAAGGACAGGATCGTGTGGGCCGACATGTTCACGCCGACCAAAGACGAAGAGGCCATGATCGAGCAATGGCTCGGGGTTGGCGTTCCGACGCGCGAGGAGATGGAGGAGATCGAAATCTCGTCGCGCCTCTATGTCGAGGATGGCGCCTACTTCATGACCGCCACCTTGCCCTCCCAGGCCGACAGCGACGATCCCGTGATGTCGCCCGTCACCTTCGTTTTGCGCCGCAATCTGCTGGTCACCATCCGCTATCACGAGCCGCGCGCCTTCCAGACCTTTCCGATGCGGGCCGAGAAAGCCTCGACCGGCTGCACCACGGGCGAAACCATCCTCATCGGCCTGCTGGAGGCGATCGTCGACCGCCTCGCCGACGTTTTGGAGCGGGCTTCGCGCGGCGTCGAGGCGATCTCCAAGGACATCTTCAACCCGACCGCCACCAAGGCCTCGAAGCGCGACCGCGACTTCCAGCGCCTGCTCAAGGATATCGGCCGCAAGGAAACGCTGACCTCCGACATCCGAGACAGCCTGACCTCGTTGCAGCGCCTGTCGGGCTTTCTGGCCAATGCCGTTGGCCAGGGCAAGAACGGCAAGGATTCCAAGGCACACGTCAAGACGCTGTCGCGGGACGTGCTGTCGCTCACCGACCACGCCAATTTCCTGTCGCAAAAGATCACCTTCCTGCTCGATGCGACGCTCGGCATGATCAACATCGAGCAGAACGGCATCATCAAGATCGTCTCGGTGGCGGCGGTCGTGTTCCTGCCGCCGACGCTGGTGGCCTCGATCTACGGCATGAATTTCGAACTGATGCCGGAGCTGAAATGGCTGTTCGGCTACCCCTTCGCGCTCGGCATGATGGTCGTTTCGGCGATCCTGCCCTATTGGTATTTCCGCCGCCGCGGCTGGCTGTGAGCCAATGACTGGTCCCTGACCGTGCCTTGCCGACGAGCCAAGGCCGGTTCATTGTGATCGTACAATCTTGAACAGGATTTCCGATGAGCGCCAAGAAATGGGCCTATGAGGATTTTGGCGAGGGCGCTGTGCTCGACCTCGGCACCAAGATCGTCAGCGCAGATGAGATCGTCGAATTCGCCTCGGAGTTCGACGCGCAACCGTTTCATCTCGACGAAGAAGCCGGCAAGGCGAGCATCCTGGGCGGTCTATCGGCGTCGGGCTGGCACACCTGCTCGATGTTCATGCGCATGCTGTGCGACGCTTTGCTGCTCGACTCGACCTCGCAAGGCGCACCGGGCATCGACTATGCCAAGTGGAAACGGCCGGTGCTGGCCCGCGACACGCTGAGCGGCAAACTGACCATCCTGTCCAAGCGCCTGTCACGCTCGAAACCGACGCTCGGCTTTGTCAGCTGGCGCGCCGAACTGGTGAACGAGAAGGGCGAGGTCGTTTTCGAACTTGCCAACACCTGCATGTTCCTCACCCGCGAGGCAGCGGCATGACGCTCGACGAATATCTCGGCATCGACGTCACCATCACGCTCGGCAGCTATCGTTTCGAGGCGGAGGCGATCAAGGAGTTCGCCCGCAAATACGATCCGCAGCCCTTCCATGTCGACGAGGAGGCCGCCAAGGCCAGCGTCTTCGGCAGCCTGTGTGCCTCGGGCTGGCACACCACTGCCGCCTGGATGAAGCTCAACCTTGCGCATCGCGGCCGCGCCTGGGAGGGCCCCGGCCCGAAACCAGAATTCGGCCCCTCGCCCGGCTTCAAGAACCTGAAATGGCTGAAGCCGGTCTATGCCGGCGAGACGGTGACCTTCACCCGGCGCGGCCTCGATCACCGGCCGCTCGCCTCACGCCCCGGCTGGCGCATCATGACCATTCACTCCGAGGGTTTTGACTCCACCGGCGACAAGGTCATCGAGTTTAACAGCGCAGTGCTCGTGAAGGTAGCTTAGCAGCAGCTTGCCTCGTGGGCTCACGCGGCCAGATCAGCATGCCCAACTGTTTCACCATCGTCGAAAACACGCGCCGTTCGGCTGAACAAGGCGCGGATCTTTGCCCAGAAATTACCCCCCAGCACCAGAAAGCTGGCCAGGAACACCAGGTCGCCGAGTATCTGCAACTCAAACAGGTTCGGGCGAAGCTCGGGAAATGCCGCGTCGATGTAGGGCTCGAGCGCCGATGTGGCCAAGGGGACGCAGAACATGACCAGCCCTATATTGTAGCGCGCCGGGCTGATACTGCTTTCAGGCGGAAAGCGGAAGGCAGCGAGCACCTTGCTCTTGAGCTGCTGAAAGCCCGGCTTGCCCATGACCGCGATCATCAGCAGGATGACCGCCTTGTTCCAGATGAAGATCAGACCGGTGAGTGTCGCAATGGTACCTGCCGAGGCCCCGAGCCACGCCGCGACCGGCACCAGCAGCCAGGCGGCAATCACCAGGCCCAGCAAGAAAACACCAGCCTTGAAGCGCCACGTCGACATGCTCGGCTGGGCAGCTTGCGAGCCTTGACCTGCCATCGGCGAACTCCGTTTCGCTGTGCGACGTCCGACCAGCTTGGCCGTCAGCAACAGTGCTAACACGCCAATTCGTCGGCGGCGATGCCCCTGCAGCTTCGGCATACCCTGCTGGCGTGGGCTCCCCTCGCCCCGTTTTTGGGGAGAGGGTGGCCCGAAGGGCCGGGTGATGGGCAATCGCGGCGCTCTACGTTGCCCCCCCTCTGGCCTGCCGGCCATCTCCCCCTCAGGTGGGGAGATCAGCAGCTTCGGCACCTCGCGCCCTTTGCGACGTTGATGGTTAGCTAAGGCCGCGATGACGGCGTGATCTCCCCACCTGAGGGGGAGATGGCCGGCAGGCCAGAGGGGGGGCGCGAAGGAATACGACCTCCGCCGCCTTTGGCTCGCACTTATTCACCGCCACGCTCGCTTTCGCGCCTGGTCATTGTCAAAGAGCACTCCCTTGCAGGAGGTAGTTCGGGAAGCGGGGCGCGAGGCCGAGCCTTCCGATTGATAATATGTGGCGCGACGTTCGCGCCCCGCTCGGTGTTCTTGCCCCGCTCAGTCGCCTCGGCTTTCACCGCCAGCCGCCGCAAGGCCCGGGCTTGGGGGCTCATCACCCAGCAGGAGAACCGACCTCCCACCAGCCCGGCACCGGCGCTTCCC